>NZ_JBEYXR010000007.1:175373-379547 GCF_040645135.1 Streptomyces sp. NPDC046859 | reverse complement strand
GTAGACGGCCACGCTCGCGATCCCGGCGTCCCGGCAGGCCCGGGCCACGCGGACAGCGATTTCGCCACGGTTGGCGATGAGCACCTTGCGCACGATTGAGGCTCCCTCCTTGAAACAAGCCGAGTTTAGGGACTGCCGACACGGCACTTCGACCCGTCCCCAGTGGTGACCTTGCCCACACGGAGCGTGATTCGGGGCCGGCCCACCCTGCGAAATCCCATGTCGCGCCTCGGCACGCAGGTCTCTCCCGGAAAACCCTAGCCCTCCGCTGTGGTCAAGGTCTCTGTCATCACGTGCTGCGGGCCACTTGGTTTCTTTGTGGAATCCCTACGAATGGCCCAATGATTCTTTGCCCCCGCCCGGACCCTTGTCCCGGGGTTTACCCGTTAGTAGCGTTCGCGATGTCTCGAAACGTACTTGGGGTAACAGCGGCCGCGCCCGGATGGGCCGGGGCGGCGCTCGGTGAGCTCGGAAGTGGGTGGGACCGGTGGTGCGCAGACCGGTGGCGTGGGTCGTGGCGGTCGTGCTCTTCGTCGAGGCGCTCGGCGTCGGGGCGCTGAACTGGTTCCTCGGGATCGTCGTGGACCGCCAGGACATGTCCCTGGCCGGTCTGGATCCTGACGTGATGTCGGTGTCGTCGAAGGCGGGCGGTGTCGTCTTCGGCGCCTACTTCGCGCTGTGCGGTCTGGTGGCCCTGCTCGTGGCCCTGCGCGACCGCGCGCCGGCCGGATTCGGGCGTGTCCTGCTCATCAGCGCCGCCGTGGTGCACGCGCTGCTGGGCGCGTTCGCCTGGGGCCTGGTGGGCTGGACGGCGTTCCTCTTCATGGTCGTCGTGTTCGCCCTGATCGTGCTGGTGCTGATGACGTACGACGGTCAGGGCGCGCCCGCGAAGCCGGCCGACGCCCCGTCCGGAGGGGACGGCGACGGCTCCGCGGGCGGCGGTTCCCCGGTCACGCCTCCGCCGGCGCCCACAACTCCGTGATCCCGACACCGAGCCGGCCGAGCAGCCGCCGGACCATGGGCAGGCTGATGCCGATGACGTTGCCGTGGTCGCCCTCGATGCCGTCGATGAACGGGGCCGAACGGCCGTCCAGGGTGAACGCCCCCGCGACGTGCAGCGGTTCGCCGGAGGCCACGTAGGCGGCGATCTCGTCGTCGGTCGGCTCGCCGAAGTGGACCACCGTGGAGGCGGTCGCCGAGGAGTAGCGGCCGATGGCGGTGTCGTAGATGCAGTGGCCGGTCTGGAGGGTGCCCGCGCGGCCGCGCATGGCCTTCCAGCGTGCGGCGGCCTCCTCGATGTCGGCCGGCTTGCCGAGCGGCTGCCCGTCGAGGTCGAGGACCGAGTCGCAGCCGATCACGATCGCGCCCTGGACCTCGGGCCGTGCCGCGACGACGGAGGCCTTCGCCTCGGCCAAGGCCAGTGCCAGCTCGGCGGGGGTGGGCGCGGTGACGGCGTCCTCGTCGACGCCGCTCACGAGGACCTCGGGGCTCAGTCCGGCCTGGCGCAGGAGGTTGAGCCGGGCGGGGGACTGGGAGGCGAGGACGAGTCGGCGGCGCGGCTGATCAGTCATGCCGTCAGCGTATCGGCGGGCAGGGCCGTGCTCACCTCAGCCCGATCACGATCATCGTCAGGACCATGGCCAGTGCCATGAGAACGCCCAGCCGCCGCAACCTGTCCTGCATCTCGCGCAGTTCCTCGGGCGGCTCGTTCTCGGGGTCGGACCACAGCATGCCTTCCATCGTCGGCCGGGCGGAGCGCCCGGCGCCTGAGTACGCGTACTCAGGTTTTCTCCTAACGGTGCTACTGTGCCATTAACTAATGGGACTGTGATTCCGTTTGGAGGCTCGCGTGTTCACCACGTCCTGGAGCGCCTCGCCCCAGCTGCCCAGCGAGGGCTTCACCCCCAACTGGTCCCGGGAGGGCTTCTGGCGCCAGTCGCTGCGGCAGGCCGTCCGGCTGTCGGCGGGCGGGGAACGGCTGCGGATACGCCTCGGGCACGCGTACGGCAGCTCGCCCGTGCGGATCGCGGCCGCGAGCGTCGGCCGTACGGCACCCGGGGGGGCCGTACGGCCCGGGACGCTCACCCGGCTCACCTTCGGGGGCTCACCCGAGGCGGCCGTGCCGGAGCGCGGGGAACTCGTCAGCGACGACGTGCCGCTCGCCGTCGCCGCCGGGGAGTCGCTGACCGTCACCCTGTACTTCGACGCCGCCACCGGCCCCGCCACGTTCCACGCCCAGGCCTTCGCCGACGCCCACCGAGGCCCGGGCGACCTGACGGCGGATCCCGCGGGGGCGGGCTTCGACGAGGTCAGCGCGTCCTGGTACTTCCTGACGGCGGTGGAGACCGACGCCGGGCGCACGGACGCCGTCGCGCTCCTCGGCGACTCGATCACCGACGGGTTCGGCTCCACACCCGGCGCCGACCGGCGCTGGTCCGACGCGCTCGCCGCCCGCACCGGACGGCCCGTCCTCAACGCGGGCATCGGCGGGAACCTGCTGCTCCACGACTCCGCCTGGTACGGCGAGCGGGGCGTGGCCCGGCTGCGCCGGGACGTGCTGGAGCGGCCGGGCGTGGACACGCTGGTCGTGCTGCTCGGGCTCAACGACATCGGCTTCAGCGAGACGGACGAACAGCCCACCTACAAGCCGGCGCCCGTGGTGGAGACGGCCGAGCTGATCGCCGGGCACCGGGAGGTGCTGCGGCAGGCCCGGGCCGCCGGGCTGCGGGTGGCCGGCTGCACCCTGCTGCCGTTCGCGGGTTCCGACCACTGGGGCCGGCACGCGGCCGAGGTCAGCCGTGAGCTGAACGCGTGGATCAGCGGCTCGGGCGAGTACGACGCGGTCGTGGACCTGAACCGGGCGCTGGCCGACCCGGCGGACCCCGACCGGCTGCGGCCCGCCTACGACTTCGGCGACCACCTGCACCCGAACGACGCCGGGTACGAGGTGATGGCCGAAGCCGTCGCGGCGGCCGTCTGCTAACCGGGCCAGTACGTCCGGGCCCACGTCGACGGGCCCGGCTGCGGCAGCCGGTGTGCGGCGATGCGGGACGGGTCCGACCACCCGTCCCGCGGCTCGGGTGCGCCGGGCGGCACGGCTGACGCCGCCGCGGCGCGGGCGCGGACCACCGCCAGTGCGGCGGCCAGCTCCTCCGGTGTCGGGTTGCCCCGGAGCACCTTGATGTTCATGACGGCTCCCAGTGGGACTAGAGGGGGATGTTGCCGTGCTTCTTCGGAGGCAGGGATTCCCGCTTCGTCCGGAGCTGACGCAGGCCGCGCACGATGTGCAGACGGGTGTCGGACGGCATGATCACCGCGTCGACGTACCCGCGTTCGGCCGCGACGTACGGGTTGAGCAGGGCGTCCTCGTACTCCTGCATCAGCCTCGCGCGGGCCGCCTCCGGGTCGTCCGACTCGGCGATCGTGCGGCGGTGCAGGATGTTGACCGCGCCCTGTGCGCCCATCACGGCGATCTGGGCGGTCGGCCAGGCCAGGTTGAGGTCGGCGCCCAGGTGCTTGGAGCCCATGACGTCGTAGGCGCCGCCGAACGCCTTGCGGGTGATGACCGTGATCAGCGGGACGGTCGCCTCGGCGTACGCGTAGATCAGCTTGGCGCCGCGGCGGATGATGCCGTCGTGCTCCTGGTCCACGCCCGGCAGGAAGCCGGGGACGTCGACGAAGGTCAGCACCGGCACGTTGAAGGCGTCGCAGGTCCGCACGAACCGCGCGGCCTTCTCCGAGGCGGCGATGTCCAGGCAGCCGGCGAACTGCATCGGCTGGTTGGCGACGACACCGACGGGACGGCCCTCGACCCGGCCGAAGCCGGTGACGATGTTCGGGGCGAACAGCGCCTGCGTCTCGAAGAACTCGCCGTCGTCCAGGACGTGCTCGATCACCGCGTGCATGTCGTACGGCTGGTTCGCGCTGTCCGGCACGATCGTGTCCAGCTCGCGGTCCTCGTCCGTGACCGACAGGTCCGCCTCCTCGGGGAACGCCGGAGGCTCGGACAGGTTGTTGGACGGCAGGTACGACAGCAGCTGCTTGACGTACTCGATGGCGTCCTTCTCGTCGCCCGCCATGTGATGGGCCACGCCGGACGCCGAGTTGTGGGTGCGGGCGCCGCCCAGCTCCTCGAAGCCGACGTCCTCACCGGTGACCGTCTTGATGACGTCCGGACCGGTGATGAACATGTGCGAGGTCTGGTCGACCATCACCGTGAAGTCGGTGATCGCCGGGGAGTAGACCGCGCCGCCCGCGCACGGGCCGACGACCAGGCTGATCTGCGGGATGACACCGGAGGCGTGCGTGTTGCGGCGGAAGATCTCGCCGTACGCGCCCAGCGAGGCCACACCCTCCTGGATACGGGCGCCGCCGGAGTCGTTGATGCCGATGACCGGGCAGCCGGTCTTCAGCGCGAAGTCCATGACCTTGACGATCTTCTGGCCGTAGACCTCGCCGAGCGCGCCGCCGAAGACGGTGAAGTCCTGCGAGAACACGGCCACCGGACGGCCGTCGACCGTGCCGTAGCCGGTCACCACGCCGTCGCCGTACGGGCGGTTCTTCTCCAGCCCGAAATTGGTGGAGCGGTGCCGGGCGAACTCGTCGAGCTCGACGAAGGACCCTTCGTCGAGGAGGAGTTCGATGCGCTCACGGGCCGTCAGTTTGCCCTTGGCGTGCTGCTTCTCGACGGCGCGTGCGGAGCCGGCGTGCGTCGCTTCTCCGATGCGGCGCTGGAGATCCGCGAGCTTGCCCGCGGTGGTGTGGATGTCGATCTGCTCTTCCGGCTCGGACATCGGGATCGCGGCTCCCTGCCTGCTCAAAAGGGGGGACGGTTACTCATCCGTAGAGTAGTGGGGGGTCCGCGGATCAGCAGTGCGGCGTTTCACACACCTAGGGTGGCTTGCATGACGCCGCGAGATGCATCAGACGACAGCCGCTGGTCGGACCTGGACCGTCCGCCGCTCAACGCCGCCGCCCTGCGCCGGGGACTCGTCCGGGAGGGCGGACTCTGGCGCGACGTGCGGGTCGTGGCGCGCACCGGCTCCACCAACACCGACCTGGTGGAGCTGGCCACCAAGGGCGAGGCGGGCGAGGGCACGGTCCTGATCGCCGAGGAGCAGACGGCCGGCAAGGGCCGCCTCGACCGCGACTGGACGGCGCCGGCCCGCTCCGGGCTGTTCTTCTCCGCACTGCTGAACCCGGCCGGGGTGCCGGTGACCCGCTGGGGGTGGCTGCCGCTGCTCACGGGCGTCGCCGTGGCGACCGGGCTGTCGCGTTCCGCGGGCGTGGACACGGCACTCAAGTGGCCGAACGACCTGCTGCTGACCATCGGCGGCGAGGAGCGCAAGGCCGGCGGCATCCTGGCCGAGCGGGCCGGTGACGACGGCGTGGTCATCGGCGTCGGCATCAACGTGACGCTGCGCGCGGACGAGCTCCCGGTGCCCCAGGCGGGTTCACTGGCGCTCGCGGGCGCCGTCAGCACCGACCGGGACCCCCTGCTGCGGGCCGTGCTGCGATCCCTGGAGGAGTGGTACGGACGGTGGCGGGCCGCGTCGGGCGACCCGGTGGTCAGCGGACTCCAGGAGACGTACGCGGCCGGGTGTGCGACGTTGGGGAAACAGGTACGGGCGGAGCTGCCGGGCGACCGGGCGATCACCGGGGAGGCCGTCGCGCTCGACGGCGACGGGCGGCTCGTGATCGCGACCGGCGAGGGCGTGCAGGAGCCGGTGGGCGCCGGCGACATCGTGCACCTGCGCAGGGCGTGACGGCGGGCGTACGGACGCACGGGGGGCCAAGCGGAAGCCCGGCCGGGACGGCGTGCGCGGGATCGGATCGCGGCCGCCCGGGTACCCCACCAGCGGCGGTACGGCAGGGCCGGCTTTCCCCGGCGGAGTGAGCTGGCGCACACCTGCCGTAAAGTGAAGGCCGGTCGCTTACTCGACCGCGGCAGATCGGAAGGGCAGCAGGCGTGACCGTCGACGACACGGGCTCCGGCGGGGACGGCCGCGTGGACCCCCACGCCGCCGAACCGGGCGAGGACCCCCTCGCCCTGCGCCTGGAACAGCTCATCCTCGGCGCCGAGCGGCGCTACACGCCGTTTCAGGCGGCCCGCAGTGCCGGGGTCTCCATGGAGCTGGCCTCCCGCTTCTGGCGGGCCATGGGCTTCGCCGACATCGGGCAGGCCAAGGCGCTGACCGAGGCCGACGTGCTGGCGCTGCGGCGCCTGGCCGGTCTGGTCGAGGCGGGGCTGCTCAGCGAGGCCATGGCCGTGCAGGTGGCCCGGTCCACCGGGCAGACCACGGCCCGGCTCGCGGAGTGGCAGATCGACTCCTTCCTGGAGGGCCTGACCGAGCCCCCGGAGCCCGGCATGACCCGCACCGAGGTCACCTATCCGCTGGTCGAGCTGCTGCTGCCCGAGCTGGAGGAGTTCCTCGTCTACGTCTGGCGGCGCCAGCTGGCCGCCGCGACCGGCCGGGTCGTGCAGGCCGCCGACGACGAGGAGATGGTCGACCGGCGGCTGGCCGTGGGCTTCGCCGACCTCGTCGGCTTCACCCGGCTGACCCGCCGTATGGAGGAGGAGGAGCTCGGCGAGCTCGTCGAGGCCTTCGAGACCACGGCGGCCGACCTGGTGGCGGCGAACGGCGGACGCCTGATCAAGACGCTCGGCGACGAGGTGCTGTACGCCGCCGACGACGCGGGCGTCGCCGCGGAGATCGCGCTGCGGCTCATCGAGACGATGGCCAACGACGAGACCATGCCGGAGCTGCGGGTCGGCATCGCCTTCGGCACGGTGACCACCCGGATGGGCGATGTCTTCGGCACGACCGTGAACCTCGCCTCCCGGCTGACCTCCATAGCCCCCCGCGACGCGGTCCTCGTGGACAGCGCGTTCGCGGAGGAACTGATCCGGAGCGGCGAGGCCCCCGCCTCGGAGGCCGAGGCGGCGGAGGCGGCCGCCGCCGCCGAGAAGGAGGGCGAGGAGCCACCGGCGTACCGGTTCGCGCTCCAGCCGATGTGGCAGCGTCCCGTGCGTGGCCTCGGGGTCGTCGAACCCTGGCTGCTGACCCGCAGGACGCCCGCCGGGGAGGAGTGATCCCCGGTCCGCGGCCGTCTAGCCCTGGCCGCGGGAACCGAACAGATCGACGCAGAGCCCGATGACCGGCACGCAGACGCCGCGGTCGTCGGGCTCCGACGGTTGCGGAGCCGGTGCCGGGGACGCGGTGGGGCCGGGCGCCGGGGGGTGCTGCGGCGTCGTGGGCGCGGGCCGGGACGGCTCCGTGGCGGCCGGCGGCGCCTGAGGAGGGCGCACCGGCGTCGAGGCGTCAGCTGTCGCGCCGGGTGCGGGGGACCGCGCCTCGCTCGCCGTCGCGGTCGGCACGAGGATCGAGCCGGCAGCGGGCGTGGTGCCGGGGCCGCCCATGGCCGAGGTGGCCGACGGGCTCGGATGCGCACGGGCCGACGGGGCGAGCGTGGCGGCGGCCCGCGTGGAGCGGTCCGGACCGGTGCCGGCGTCGATGGCGAGGTCCGGCGTGTCCCCGGGGTCCGCCGGGCCCAGCCCCGGAATGCCGGTCTCGGGCGCCAGCCGTACGAGACCCAGCGCCCCGGCGGCCAGGGCCAGACCTCCGGCCGCGAGCAGGGCCTTGCGGTGCGGCCGCCGCCGGTGCCGGCCCCGGGTACCGAAGAGCCGGGCGTGCGCGGCCGTCCCGGACGCGTCGGGGGTGTCTTCGGTGACCTTCGGGTCCTGCGCTTGCGCGGCTGCGGCTGCCGCCGCGGGCGGACCCGGTGTCCTGACCGGCGGTGGGTCCTGGCGGGGCTTCCCGGTCGCGGCAGCGGCTGCCTCCGCCGGCGGGGACGACCCGGGTGTGGCACCCGTCTTCCCCGGCGGCCGCGGAGTCCTGGCTGTGGCGGTGGGCGACCCCGGGTGCTCGGCCGGGTCCGGGGTCGGCTTCGCGGCCGTGTCCCCTGCCGGCCGCGGGTCCTGGCCGGGTTTGACGGCAGCGGCGGCAGCGGCTTCTTTCGAGGGTCGGAGGGACCCGGTTGCGGTGCCCGTGTCCCCTGCCGGCCGCGGGTCCTGGCCGGGTTTGACGGCAGCGGCGGCAACAACTTCTTTCGAGGGCCGGAGGGATCCGGTTGCGGTGCCCGTGTCCCCGGCCGGCCGTGGGTCCTGGCCGGGTTTCACGGCGGCAGCGGCTTCTGTGGAGGGTCGGGGGGATCCGGTTGCGGTGCCCGTGTCCCCTGCCGGCCGTGGCGGCTCGGTGTCCGTCCCGGCGGAGGGCGGGGCCTGCCGCGCGGGCCGCGCCTCGTCCGCCGGCGGCACCGGTTCCGGAGTGCCGGCCGGGCCGGTGCCCGGGGTCCTCTGCGGCGCCCCTGTCCCGTACGTCGTGCCCTGGGCCGGCTGCGGCCTCGGCTGTCGCGCCTTGCCCGCGCCCGCTTCGGGCGCCTCCGCTATCCGGCCCGGTGCCCGTTCCTTCGGTCTGTCCGCCGTGCTGCCCATCGCGACCCCTCCCAACGCGCCCGTGCTCCCTGGGCGCCGTGGTGTCGGGCACGTTATGCGGTGCTGTGGGAGGAGGAGCGGGACTTGGGCGGGATGTCACTCGAACGGGTGTCGGGGACGGGGACGGCCCCGCGCGTGGTGGGCCTTTCCCCGGAGGGGCCGGGCTGCGATGATCGGGGCGAGTGTTGTTAACCCGCGTTAACCGGAGGGTGTCATGAGTGAGGAGCGGTTCGGGGAGTTCGTCCTGGTGCGGCGGCATGGGGACGGGCATGTCGCGGAGCTCGCCCTCGACCGGCCCAAGGCCATGAACGCCGTCTCGACGGAGATGGCCCGGTCGATCGCGGGTGCCTGCGCCGCGCTGGGCGCCGACCGTGACGTACGGGTCGTGGTGCTCACGTCCACGCACGAGCGGGCGTTCTGCGTCGGGGCGGACCTGAAGGAGCGCAACTCCTTCAGCGACGCCGACCTGGTGCGGCAGCGCCCGGTGGCGCGCGGCGCGTACACGGGCGTACTGGAGCTGCCCGTGCCGACCGTCGCGGCCGTGCACGGCTTCGCGCTCGGCGGCGGCTTCGAGCTGGCGCTGTCCTGCGACGTGATCGTGGCCGACCCCACGGCCGTGGTGGGCCTGCCCGAGGTGTCGGTCGGCGTGATCCCCGGGGGCGGCGGCACACAGCTGCTGCCGCGCCGGGTCGGGGCCGCCCGCGCGGCCGAGCTGATCTTCACCGCGCGCCGGGTCGAGGCCCCCGAGGCCCGTGAGCTGGGCCTGGTCGACGTGCTCGTCGAGGAGGGGCGCGACCGCGAGGAGGCGCTGGCGCTGGGCGCCCGGATGGCCGCCAACTCGCCGGTCGGGCTGCGGGCCGCGAAGAAGGCCCTGCGCCTGGGCTTCGGGCTGGATCTGCCGGCCGGCCTGGAGGTCGAGGACGCGGCCTGGCGGTCGGTGGCCTTCTCGGGGGACCGCGCGGAGGGCGTGGCCGCCTTCAACGAGAAGCGCAAGCCCCGGTGGCCGGGGGAGTGACCGGCGCGGCGGAGTCCCGGTGAGCGCCCCGTTCGCCACACCAATGTCCCAAAGAAGGGCAAAGCTCCCTAGCCTGGGGTGATGGGTGAGGACAGACGGCTCGCGGCCGTGGTCGCGTTGGCCCAGGGGATGGCGGCGGCGCACACCGCGCGTGAGTCCTGGCGGGCGGCGGCACTCGGGGCGTGCCGGGCGCTGGCGGGGAGCTTCGCCGCGCTGTCGGTGTGGGAGCGGGAGCTCGGGCGGCTGCGGGTCCTCGTGAACGTCGGGGACCGCACCCAGGGCGAGGAGGAGTTCCCCGCCGAGGAGACGTATCCCGTCCACCAGTTCCCGGAGATCACCGAGTTCCTGCACGAGCGGTGGGCCGCCGGCGGCGAGCCCGACGCCTGGGTGGAGACGGCCGAGGGGCCCGCCGCGGGCCACCCCGGGTACTGCCACCAGCGGGTCGCCGCGCTGCGGCGCCGCGGCCGGGGCTGCTGTGTGGTCGCGCCGATCGTGCTGCACGGGCGGGCCTGGGGGGAGCTCTATGTGGCGCGCCCGGCGGGGGTCCCCGTCTTCGACCGGGGCGACGCCGACTTCGCGACCGTGCTGGCCTCGGTGGTGGCCGCCGGGCTCGCGCAGAGCGAGCGGCTGGAGGAGGCCCGGCGGCTGGCGTTCACCGACTCCCTCACCGGACTGGCCAACCGCCGCGCCGTCGATGTGCGGCTGGAGGAGGCCGTCGAGCGGCATCGCGCGGACGGGGTCGTCGTCTCCCTCGTCGTGTGCGATCTGAACGGGCTCAAGCGGGTCAACGACACCCAGGGCCACGCCGTCGGCGACCGGCTGCTGGAGCGGTTCGGGTCGGTGCTGTCGCTGTGCGGGGCCATGCTCCCGGGCGCGCTCGCCGCCCGCCTCGGCGGGGACGAGTTCTGTCTGCTGGCCGTCGGCTCCCCGGCGGACGACGTGGTCAAGGCCGCCGACGAGCTGTGCCGCAGGGCGGCCGAGCTGGAACTGGGCGAGGGGGTGGCGTGCGGGGTCGCGTCCACCGAGGACCCGATCGGACCGGTGCGCAGCGCCCGGCGGCTGTTCCGGCTCGCGGACGCCGCCCAGTACCGTGCCAAGGCGCTGCGGGCCGAGCGGCCCGTGGTCGCGGGGCGCGAGGGGCCGGACGATCCGGTGCTGCGGCTCGCCGACACCGAGCCCTCCGGGGAGGGCGCCCTGGAGCGGCGGCGGTTCCGCGGGCGGCTGCCGTGACCGGCGCCGCCCGGTAAGGGGTGGAACGGCCACCCACTAGTGACATCTTCATCTTCACTGCGTACGCTCCTGAATATGGATATGCACACTGTGGTGGTGGGGACGTCCGGGGTCACCGCGTCCGACGTCCTCGCCGTGGCACGCGGCGGAGCCCGCGTCGAGCTGTCGTCGCAGGCGCTCGCGGCCCTCGCCGCCGCGCGCGAGATCGTGGACGCGCTGGCGGCCAAGCCCGAGCCCGTCTACGGCGTCTCCACCGGTTTCGGCGCCCTCGCGACCCGCCACATCAGCCCGGAGCTGCGGGCCCAGCTGCAGCGCAACATCGTCCGCTCGCACGCCGCGGGCATGGGCCCCCGGGTGGAGCGGGAGGTCGTCCGGGCGCTGATGTTCCTGCGCCTGAAGACCGTCTGCTCGGGCCACACGGGCGTACGGCCGGAGGTCGCGCAGACCATGGCCGACGTCCTCAACGCCGGGATCACGCCCGTCGTCCACGAGTACGGCTCCCTCGGCTGCTCCGGTGACCTCGCCCCGCTGTCGCACTGCGCCCTCACACTGATGGGCGAAGGTGACGCCGAGGGCCCCGACGGCGTCGTGCGGCCCGCCCGCGACCTCCTCGCCGCGCACGGCATCCAGCCCGTCGAACTGCGCGAGAAGGAGGGCCTCGCCCTCCTCAACGGCACCGACGGCATGCTCGGCATGCTGATCATGGCCCTCGCCGACCTGGACACGCTCTACAAGTCCGCCGACGTCACCGCCGCCCTGTCGCTGGAGGCGCTCCTCGGCACCGACCGGGTGCTGGCGCCCGAGCTGCACGCCATCCGCCCGCACCCCGGGCAGGGCGCGTCCGCCGCCAACATGGCCGCCGTGCTGAAGGGTTCGGAGCTCACCGGGCACCACCAGGAGGACGCGCCCCGCGTCCAGGACGCCTACTCCGTGCGCTGCGCCCCGCAGGTCGCCGGCGCCGGGCGGGACACGATGGCGCACGCCCGGCTGGTCGCCGAGCGCGAACTCGCCGCGGCCGTCGACAATCCGGTGGTGCTGCCCGGGGGCACCGAGGGAGGGCGCGTGGAGTCCAACGGCAACTTCCACGGGGCGCCCGTCGCCTATGTGCTCGACTTCCTCGCCATCGCCGCCGCCGACCTCGCGTCCATCGCCGAGCGCCGCACCGACCGGCTGCTGGACAAGAACCGCAGCCACGGGCTGCCGCCGTTCCTGGCCGACGACGCCGGTGTCGACTCGGGCCTGATGATCGCCCAGTACACGCAGGCCGCCCTGGTCAGCGAGATGAAGCGGCTGGCCGTGCCCGCCTCGACGGACTCGATCCCGTCGTCCGCCATGCAGGAGGACCACGTCTCGATGGGCTGGTCGGCGGCCCGCAAGCTGCGCACCGCCGTCGGCAACCTCGCGCGTGTCCTCGCCGTCGAGCTGTACGCGGCCACGCGCGCGATAGAGCTGCGCGACGGGCTCACCCCGGCACCGGCCTCCCGCGAGGTCATCGGCGCCGTCCGGGCGGCGGGCGTCCAGGGTGCCGGGCCCGACCGGTTCCTGGCCCCCGACCTCGCCGCGGCGGACGCCTTCGTGCGCACCGGGCAGCTGGTCGCGGCCGTGGAGAAGGTCACCGGCCCGCTCCTGTGAACCGGCGGCCGTCCCCGTGACGGCGAGAGGGGCCCTGCCGCGTGCGGCAGGGCCCCTCGTCGTGTACCGGACCGGATTACTTCAGCTTGGCGGTCTGCGCCTCGACGAGGGCGGCGGGGACGGTGTACGGCTTGCCCGTCATCATCAGGCCGATGTTGATCGTGTGGTAGGTGACGATCGTCGAACCGTGCCGCACCACCTGGGCGTGCGTGGTGGACTTCTCGCCCTCCTCGTCGCTCACCACCGTGAACGCCACCGACTCGTCGCCGGCGCCGGACGCCTTCTCCGAGGTGACCTTGGTGACCTTCTGCTCGGCGCCCTGCGTGGCCGTGGAGAAGCCGCCGGCGCAGCCGTCCACCGCGTCCGACACGGACTTGAAGGTCTGCTCGGCGCCGTCACCGTCGTACGACGACAGGCTCACCGCCGTCATGTCGAGGCTCATCGCGGAGGTCAGCGAATCCTCGATCTCACCCTCCGTCAGGTCCTCCAGGGCCTTGGAGGCGTCGGCGCTGGGCTTCTTCTCCTGCGTGGCGAGGACGGAGGCGCTCGCCGCCGCGTCGCCGGGCGCCAGACCGGCCATGGCGTAGGCGATCGGCGCGCACTTGGCGTCCGCGGCCTTCACCTCGTCCTTGGACTTCGGCAGTTTCTTGCCGGAGGCGTCCACCGTGAAACCCTCGACATCGCCCTGAGCGATGATCGACTTCTTGAGCTCCGCGGCGCTGAGCGCCTTGGCGGCCTTCGTGTCCTTCGCGGTCTGCCCGTCAGAGCCGTTCGACGCGTCGTCAGACCCCCCACCGCAACCCGTGACAAGGGCGAGCGACAGCGCGCTCACGGCAACCGTGGCGGCTACACGCACGCCCGATGATCTCTTCATGATCGGGACTATGAACGGCGAGTCAAAGAATCGTCAAGACATTTTAGAACCCGAGATGTTCGCGGCGCACCGAGTAGGCGACGAAGCCCGCGCCGAGCGCGAGGAAGGCGGTCCCGCCCACGATGTACGGGGTGGTGTCGAAGCTTCCGGTATCGGCGAGCCGGGTGTCCTGTGCGGTCTCGGCGGTGCCGTCCGCGCCGGTGGAGGCGGCGCGCGCCTGCTGGGTGACCTGGACGGAAGGGGCCGCCGTGGGTTCCGTTCTCGCCGGTTCCCCGCCCGTGGCGTTGGCGGAGGGCACGAACCACAGGGCGCCCAGCAGGGCTCCCGCGGCGGTGGCGGTCAGCAGCGATCGGCGTGCGGTGGACGACGATCGGTGAGCGGCGGACACGGAATATCGATCCCCTTGCGCTACTGGCGAATTGGCCGTGTGGGCCGATGGTAGTGAAAGTCGCGGGTCACGGGAAAGTCACGGGGGAAATGAGCCGTACGCTCCAGGTATGAGTACACCGGAAAACACACGCTTTGTACGGCTTCGTCTGGAGCTCGTCCTGGAAGTGGCCGACGAGGCGGCCGTGCGGGCCGCCGCGCTGGGGCGCATCGAGGACGAGGCGGCCGAGGGCGGCCTGCCCGACGACGAGCGGGCACACGCCGAGACCGTTGTGACGGAAGACACTGCGGAGGCGCTGGCCTATCTCGTGGATCCGTTCGACCTGGTCAGTGAGGTGCCGGGGATCGAGCTCGCCCAGGCCTCCTGGTCGACCGAGGCCATCGACTACGACCCGCATTCGCCCGAGTGGGACCTCGGCGGGGATGATGGCGAGGAGGACTTCGACGACGAAGAGCCCACGCGGGCCGGCTGAGGCGTCTTGGGGAAATCGTGACCCCGGGCGGCAACCGCCGCCCGGGGTTGTGTCGTCTCATGGGGGCGTGCACCGCGATCAGCACCACCGGCCACGACCGAGGTGGTGTGCCCCACACATGGCAGGGATGTGGAACGGGACGGACCGGTCGTGGCGTTGAAGATCCTTGACGGGGCTCTCGGGCGTTTTGGGGATTCGGGAACGATGGAGAAGCGTGTGATGACGAACAGCAAGCGGCGCAAGGGCCTGGCGGCCGCGTCCGCTCTGCTCGGCGGTGTCCTGGTGCTCTCGGCCTGCTCGGGCGGTGACGCCGACGCCTCCGGCGGCGGCGGCGACACCTCGCAGGCCAAGGTCGACGAGGCCGCCGCCAAGAAGACCTCCGAGGCGCAGATCAAGATCACGCCGAAGGACGGCACCGACAACGCCTCCATCAACAGCTCCGCCGCCGTCACCGTGAGCAAGGGCTCACTCACGGACGTGAAGATGACGACCGCCGACGGCGCCGCCGTCGAGGGCCGGATATCCGCCGACAAGAAGAGCTGGAAGCCCAGCGGCCCGCTGCAGCGCTCGACCACCTACAAGATCACGGTGACCGCGAAGGACGCCAAGGGCCTCGAAGCCCACGAGAACGGCTCCTTCACCACCGTCTCCCCGGACAACAGCTTCCTCGGCTACTTCACGCCGGAGGACGGCTCCACCGTCGGCGTCGGGATGCCCGTCTCGATCAACTTCGACAAGGCGATCACCAACAAGGCCGCCGTGCAGAAGGCCGTCTCCGTCAACTCCACCAGCGGCCAGGAAGTCGTCTGCCACTGGTTCAACGACAAGCGCATGGACTGCCGCCCCCAGGACTACTGGAAGGAAGGCTCCACGGTCACCCTGAAGATGGCCCTGGACGGCGTCGAGGGCGCCGCCGGCGTCTACGGCGTCCAGCAGAAGACGGTCACCTTCACGATCGGCCGCAACCAGGTCTCCTACGTCGACGCGAAGACCAAGCAGATGCGCGTCACGCAGGACGGCAAGGTCGTCAAGACCATCCCGATCTCGGCCGGCTCCCCGGAGAACAAGACGTACGAAGGCGTCATGGTGATGTCGGAGAAGTTCAAGGAGACGCGCATGAACGGCGCGACCGTGGGCTTCACGGACGACGACGGCAAGGGCGAGTACGACATCAAGGACGTGCCGCACGCCATCCGCCTGTCCACCTCCGGCACCTTCATCCACGGCAACTACTGGGGCGCCAAGTCCATCTTCGGCAGCGTGAACACCAGCCACGGCTGTGTCGGCCTGTCCGACACCAAGGGCGCCAACGACAAGGGCACCGCCGGCTACTGGTTCTTCAACAACTCCATCGTCGGTGACGTCGTCGTCGTCCGGAACACCGGCGACAAGACCATCGCCCCGGACAACGGCCTCAACGGCTGGAACCTCGACTGGGCCCAGTGGAAGGCCGGTTCGGCCGTCTGAGCCACACCGTCCCCCGCACGACCCGATGCCGCCCCCAGGGGCGGCATCGGCGTTTCCGGGCCGCGCGGGCCTTCTCATCCGTCTCTTATCGCGGCCTTATCGCTTCATCAGGCGCGGCCCTTAGCTTGCGGCGCATGTTCTTCACCTACCTGAGGCGCGAACTGCGCCGCCGCAGAAAGGCGGCCCTCGTCGTCGCCTCCGGGCTCGCGCTGGGCATCGCGCTGGTCATCCTGGTCACCTCGGTGTCCTCCGGCATGAGCAAGGCCCAGGACAAGGTCCTGCAGTCCCTGTACGGCCTGGGCACGGACATGACCGTCACCAAGGCCGCCGAGCCCGCGTCGAGCGCCTCGGAGCGCCCGCGCTTCCGGTTCGACGCCCGGGACGACGACTCCGGCGGGGAGCAGTCCAGCGACCGCGTCATGGTCCAGGGCTTCCAGACGCTGCCCGCCTCCACCGTCACCGAGGTCGGCGGGCAGGACGGTGTCGCCGACGCGGTCGGCGGACTGAGCCTGCAAGTCCTCAAGGTGAGCGGCGAGTTCACCCGCGGCCAGTTCCAGCAGGACCCGAACGACGGGCCGCCCGGGCAGAGCGGCACCGGGCAGCCGCAGGGCGAAGTGCGCGGAGGCGGCGCCGACTTCGACGTCAACACCTACTCCGTCTACGGCGCCGACGTCACCCGGACCGGCCTCGGCCCCCTGACCTCCTCGAAGATCACCAGCGGCCGTACCTTCAAGGCGACGGAGACCGACGCCAAGGTGGTGATCGCCGACACCTCCTACGCCAAGGAGAAGAAGCTCAAGGCCGGCTCGACCGTCACGGTCAAGGGCACCAAGTTCACGGTCATCGGCATCGCCACGCCCGACAGCGGGGACGCGGCCGCCAACCTGTACATGCCGCTGAAGCGGGCGCAGACCCTCGCCGACGCCAAGGACAAGGTCACCACCGTCTATGTGCAGGCCACCGACTCCCAGCACATCGACGCCGTCAAGTCGGCCATCCAGAAGAACGTCTCCGGTACGACGGTGACGACCTCCGCCGACCTCGCGGACACGGTGTCCGGCTCCCTGTCGACGGCGTCCTCGCTCGCCACCCGCGTCGGCACCTGGCTGTCCGTCGCGGTGCTCGTGACCGCGTTCCTGGTGGCCGGACTGCTGACCTCCTCGGCGGTCTCGCGCCGGGTGCGGGAGTTCGGCACGCTCAAGGCGCTCGGCTGGAAGTCGGGCCGGGTGACCCGGCAGGTGGTCGGCGAGGCGGTCGTCAACGGGCTGCTCGGCGGCGTCCTGGGCATCGCGGTCGGCCTGGCCGGCGCCTACGCGGTGACCGCGGTCAGCCCGACACTCCAGGCGGAACTGGGCGGCGGCCCCGGGGGCGGCGGCCTGGGCGGACCCGGCGGCGGAGGCGGCTTCGTCGGCGGTCCCGGGCGGGAGAGCGCGTCCCGGACGCTCGAGGTCGCCCTGACCGCCCCGGTCAGCCTCACCACGGTGGGCCTGGCGGTCGGCCTCGCGGTGGCGGGCGGCCTGATCGCGGGCGCGTTCGGTGGCTGGCGGGCCTCGCGGCTGCGCCCCGCGGACGCCCTGCGCCGCGTCGCGTAGCGGCCGGGAACGACGCGCACCACCCCGACCCGAACCAGGAGCCACCATGTACGAACTCAGAAACGTCACCAAGCGCTACACCCGCGGCAAGGACACCGTCCTCGCCCTCGACGGGATCGACCTCACCATCCCGGACGGCGACCGGCTCGTCATCCAGGGCCCCACCGGCGGCGGGAAGTCCACGCTGCTGCAGATGCTCGGCGGCCTCGACCGGCCGACCTCGGGCGAGGTCGTCCTCGACGGCACCGACCTGGCGGGGCTCCCCGAGGCCCGGCTGACCCGGGTCCGCAGCGAGACCATCGGATTCGTCTTCCAGTCCTTCAACCTCATCCCCACCCTCACCGCCCAGGAGAACGTCGAGACCGCGCTCGTCCCGCTCGGCCTGAAGGCCCGCGAGCGGCGTGAGCGGGCCGCCGAGGCGCTGGACTCCGTGGGCCTCGGCGAGCGGCTGGGCCATCTGCCGTCCGAGATGTCCGGCGGGCAGCAGCAGCGCGTGGCCGTCGCCCGCGCCCTCGTGAAACGGCCCAAGGTGCTGCTCGCCGACGAACCCACCGGAAACCTCGACGAGTCGATGCGCGACGAGATCATGGAGGTGCTCGAACGCATGTGGCAGGAGCTGGGGCTGACGTTCATCCTGGTCACCCATGACTCGGCGATCGCGCGGAAGGCCCCGCGGCTGGCGACCATCCGCAAGGGACGCATCACTGTCAAGGAGAACGCCAAGGCCTGACCCGGCGACTGCGTAACGGAGTTGGGCAGGTCACGTAACAGTCGCCCGGTGCGCCCGCCAACTCCCCCCGCTCCCTTGAGTCGTGAGATCGCCCCTCGGCATACTGCGTGATCCGGGGGGCGACGCGCATGCGTACGGGACCACCCCTGGACGGGTGAACGGGTAACCCACCCGGATCTTCTGCAAGGGGGAAACTTGCGCAGACACGTCAGACGAGCATGCGTGGCCGCCGTCGCCTCGGCGGCCGCCCTCGCCCTCACCGCGGGAACGACCGGCCCCGCGTCCGCCCAGCCGGAGCGGCGCCCGTCGGGCGCCGCCTCCGCCCCGTCCCCGCACCGCGTCACCCTGATCACGGGCGACCGGGTCTCGGTCGACGCCAAGGGCCGGGTCGTCGGCCTGGAGCGGGCGAAGGGGCGCACCCACATACCCGTCCAGATACGCAGGGTCGACGGGCACACCCTCGTGATACCGGCCGACGCCGTCAGGCTGGTCGCCGACGGCACGCTCGACCGGCGCCTGTTCGACGTGACCGAGCTGACGAGGTCGCGCACCGGCGCCTCCGGCGCCAAGGGCCCGAAGGTCATCGTCGGCTACCGGGGGGCCGCCGCCGGCGCCAAGGCGGACGTCCGCGACGCGGGCACCCTGCGCCGCACCCTGAAGTCCCTCAACGCGGACGCCGTGCAGACCACCGACCAGGGCGCCCCCGGGCTGTGGGACGCGCTCACCGACGGCGACCGGACCGCCTCCGGCATCGCGCACGTCTGGCTCGACGGTGTCCGCAGGGCCAGCCTCGACAAGTCCGTCGCGCAGATCGGCGCCCCCAAGGCGTGGGCGGCCGGCTACGACGGCAAGGGCGTCAAGATCGCCGTCCTGGACACCGGGGTCGACGCGACCCACCCGGACCTCAAGGACCAGGTGGTCGCCGCCAAGAACTTCAGCCCCGCCCCGGACACCGGCGACAAGGTCGGGCACGGCACCCACGTCGCGTCCATCGCGGCGGGCACCGGAGCCAAGTCCGGCGGGAAGTACAAGGGCGTCGCGCCCGGCGCCGGCATCCTCAACGGCAAGGTCCTCGACGACGAGGGCTACGGCGACGACTCCAGCATCCTCGCGGGCATGGAGTGGGCCGCCGACCAGGGCGCGCAGATCGTCAACATGAGCCTGGGCGGCACCGACACCCCCGAGGTCGACCCCCTGGAGGCGGCGGTCGACAAGCTGTCCGCCGAGAAGGGCGTCCTGTTCACCATCGCCGCGGGCAACGCGGGCCCGGAGTCGATCGGTTCTCCCGGCAGCGCGGACGCCGCGCTCACCGTCGGCGCCGTCGACGACAAGGACGCCCTCGCGCCCTGGTCCAGCACCGGCCCCCGGGCCGGCGACGGGGCGGTCAAGCCGGACGTGACCGCTCCCGGCGTGGACATCACGGCCGCCTCCGCCAAGGGCAGCGCCATCGCGCAGGAGGTCGGGGAGAACCCGCCCGGCTATGTGACCATCGAGGGCACCTCGATGGCGACCCCGCACGTGGCGGGCGCGGCGGCGATCCTCAAGCAGCAGCACCCGGACTGGACCTACACCGAGCTGAAGGGCGCCCTCACCGCCTCCGCCAAGGGCGGCGCGTACACGCCGTTCCAGCAGGGCGCGGGCCGCGTCCAGGTCGACAAGGCCATCAAGCAGAACGTCATCGCCGAGCCGGTGTCGGTGGGCTTCGGCACCCAGCAGTGGCCGCACACCGACGACAAGCCGGACACCCGGAAGCTGACGTACCGCAACCTCGGCACCAAGGACGTCACGCTCCAGCTCGCCGTGACGGCCACCGACCCCAAGGGGCACGCCGCCCCGGCGGGCTTCTTCGCACTGGGCGCGACCGAGGTGACGGTCCCGGCGGGCGGCAGGGCCACGGTGGACTTCACCGTCGACACCCGGCTGGGCGGCACCCTGGACGGCGCCTACTCCGCGTACGTGACGGCGACGGGCGGCGGGCAGAGCGTCCGTACGGCCGCCGCGGTCCAGCGCGAGGTGGAGTCGTACGACGTCACCGTCAAGCACATCGGCCGCGACGGCAAGCCCGCGCCCGAGTACAACACGGCCCTGATCGGCTTCTCCGGCCTGGCGAGCGAGCGCGCCTACCAGGTGCCGACGACCCCCTCCGGCACGGTCAGGCTGCGGGTGCCCAAGGGCGCGTACCTGATGGACGCCTGGATCGCCAAGGACTGGGTGACCCTGGAGGGCGGCCTCGACTGGGTGGTCCAGCCCAAGCTGAACGTCACCCGGAACACCACCCTGACCATCGACGCGCGCACCACGAGATCGGCCGACATCACCGTGCCGGACCCGCGGGCCACACCGGTGTTCGCCTCGTCCGGCTACTTCTACGACACGGCGGGCATCGGCTTCGGCGTCGGCCTCGGCTCCTTCGCCGACCTGCGCATGGCCCACCTGGGCCCGGAGGTCGCCGGCGGTCTGACCCAGACCTGGAACGCCCAGTACACCAAGGGCGCGGCCACCGAGTACGACGTCGCCACCGCGGCCAAGGTCAAGAAGATCCAGGGCGACAAGGTCCGCCACTTCACGGCGGGCGAGTTCGCCAAGGTGACCAATGGCCTCGGCGCCGCCGCCCCCGGCAAGACCGGTGCCCTGCTGCCCGTGGGCTTCCTCCCCGACGACGTCGTCTTCGCCACGCCGGTGGAGCAGAAGCTGCCCGGCACCCGGACGCTGTACCTGTCGACGTCCGACAGGATCCAGTGGACGTTCGACATGGAGCAGTACTCCGGGCGGAACGCCGACGGCCTCCGGATCGTGGACGCCTTCTACACGCTGGGCGACCCGCAGACCTTCACGGCGGGCAAGAGCTACACGAAGACGTTCAACACGGCCGTCTTCGGCCCGCACATCAACAAGGACTACGGCCTGTTCCGCGACGGGAACGAGATCTACGGCTTCCTGCCGCTGTTCGCCGACGCCAACAAGCACGCCGGGTCGTCCGACGTCACCTCGGTCACCACGAACCTCTACCGCAACGGCACCCGGATCGGCACCAACGACGATCCGCTGCTCGGGGAGACGTTCAAGGTGCCCGCGGCGGACGCGGAGTACCGGCTGACGACCTCGGTGAAGCGGAGCGTCAAGGTCGCCGCCGCCTCCACCCGGATCGACGCGAGCTGGACCTTCCGTTCCAAGAAGCCGTCCGGTGACCAGGTGGCCCTTCCGGTCTCCACCGTGCGGTTCGGCGCCGGCACCGGGCTGGACAGCCGGGTGGACGCCGGCAAGAAGGTCACCTTCCCGGTCACCGTCGTCGGCGCCGCGGCCGGCCGCAACCTGAAGTCGCTGCACGTCTACGTGTCGTACGACTACGGCCAGACCTGGAAGAAGCTCGACGTGCGGAACGGGAAGATCACCGTGACGAACCCCGCGAAGGGCAAGGGGATCTCCTTCCACGGCAAGGTCGCCGACAAGAAGGGCAACAAGGCGACGATCTCGATCTACAACGCCTACTACGGCAAGTAGCGCCCGCACGCAGGGCCCTGATGCGGCGACCGGAACGCCGGGGGCCCCGTGGCGCATCCGCCACGGGGCCCCCGGTCCGGTCCGGCTCAGATCGTCGCCGTGTCGATCACGAACCGGTACCGCACATCGCTGCCGAGCACCCGCTCGTACGCCTCGTTGATCTCGGCGGCGCCGATCAGCTCGATCTCCGCGCCGATGCCGTGCTCCGCGCAGAAGTCCAGCATCTCCTGGGTCTCGCGGATGCCGCCGATGCCGGAGCCCGCGAGCGTCTTGCGGCCGCCTATCACCGAGAACAGGTTCAGCGCGACGGGCTCCTCGGGGGCGCCGACGTTCACGAAGGCGCCGTCCGTCCGCAGCAGGGACAGGAACCGGTCCAGGTCCAGCGGCGCCGACACCGTGGACAGGATGAGGTCGAAGGTGCCGCGCAGCTCCTTGAAGGTGGCGTCGTCGCTGGTGGCGTAGTAGTGGTCCGCGCCCAGCCGCAGACCGTCGTCCTTCTTGCGCAGGGACTGCGACAGGACCGTCACCTCGGCGCCGAGCGCGTGCGCGATCTTCACGCCCATGTGGCCGAGGCCGCCCATGCCGAGGATCGCGACCTTCTTGCCGGGGCCGGCGTTCCAGTGGCGCAGCGGGGAGTACGTGGTGATGCCGGCGCACAGCAGGGGCGCGGCGACGTCCAGGGACAGGCCGTCGGGGATGCGGAGGACGAAGTTCTCGTCGACGACGATCTTCTCCGAGTAGCCGCCGTAGGTCGGCCGGCCGTCCCTGCCGATCGCGTTGTAGGTGCCGGTGTTGCCCTGGAGGCAGTACTGCTCCAGGCCCGCCGCGCAGTTCTCGCACGTACGGCAGGAGTCGACCAGGCAGCCGACCCCCACCCGGTCGCCCACCTGGAACGTCGTCACCTCGGAGCCGACCTCGGCGACGATGCCCGCGATCTCGTGGCCGGGCACCATCGGGAAGATCGCCTCGCCCCAGCCCTCCCGGGCCTGGTGGATGTCGGAGTGGCAGATGCCGGCGAACCTGATGTCGATCAGGACGTCGTGCGCGCCGACCTCGCGGCGCTCGATGGTGGTGCGCTCCAGCGGAGCCTTGGCGGCGGGGGCCGCGTACGCGGCGACGGTGGTCATGCCGGGGATCTCCTCGCGGGGGTCGGCGCGCCCGGTACCTCCTGGTGGTGCTGTGTCCGGGCACGGCGTCCAGCCTGCCCGGACACGCCGCGGCCACCCAGCCCCCGGGTGTACGTACGTCCGCCGGTCCTACCACCAGCGGGGTCAGCCTCCCGTGCGTAGGACCAGGAATACTCGAGGCATGGACGAGCAGCCCGTATCCGAGACAGGGTCCTCCGCCGGGGCGGGGCTGGATCCGCGCGCCGAGCTCAGCGAGTTCCTGCGCACCCGGCGGGCCCGGCTGAAGCCGCAGGACGTGGGGCTGCCGGACTTCGGGCGGCACCGCCGGGTGCCGGGGCTGCGGCGCGAGGAGCTGGCGCAGCTGGCCGGGGTGTCCGTGGCGTACTACACGCGCCTGGAACAGGGCAACGGACGCAACGTCTCCGCCGAGGTCCTCGACGCGATCGCGCGGGCGCTGCGGCTCAGCGACGCCGAGCACGCGCATCTCATGCACCTGGCCAAGCCGAAGCAGCACAAGAGGAAGCCGTCCGCCCGGACCGAGCAGGTGCGGCCGGCGCTGCGGCATCTGCTGGAGTCGATCGACGGCATCCCCGCGTACATCACGGGCCGCCGCTCGGACATCCTCGCCTGGAACCGTATGACCGCGGCCGTCTTCGGCGACTGGGGAGAGCTGCCGGCGCAGGAGCGGAACTGGGCCCGGATGGTGTTCCTGCGGCCCGACTACCGCGAGCTGTTCGTGGAGTGGGACGAGAAGGCGTCCGACATGGTGGGCTATCTGCGCATGGACGCCGGCCGCCACCCCGACGACCCGAGGCTGTCCGCGCTGGTCGGTGAACTGTCCGTCAAGAGCGCCGAGTTCCGGCGGCTGTGGGCCGTCCACGACGTCAAGGAGAAGACCTACGGCGTCAAACGCCTGCGGCACCCGCTCGTCGGTGAGCTGCGCCTGAACTACGACTCGTTCCGGCTGGCCGACGGCACCGAGCAGCATCTGACCACGTACTACGCGGAGCCCGGCTCCCCGTCCGCGGAGGGCCTGCGGCTGCTGGCGAGCTGGGGCGCGGACGCGACCAGGGCGGGCCGGGGCACGGCTCTGTGAGGTGGCCGGCGGGGCCGGTGACCACCGCCCCGCCGGGCCGTGCCCCGCTCAGTGGCCGAACGTCCACACGGCGCGGGCGCCGGGGCCCACGGTGAGGACCGAACGGCCGACGCGCTCCACGTGCCGGGACGCCACGGCGCCGTTCAGCGCGAACGTCACCTCCCGCAGGCCGGCCTCCTCGCGCGGCATCGCGTCGAACCGGATCGTGGTACCGCCGCCCCGCGCGACGATCCCGCCGCCCGGCGCCGGGTGGACGCGGAAGTCGCCGGCCCGCAGCAGCGGCACCGTGCTGTCGAGGTCGCGCCGGGTGACCGCCGACCGGATCGAGGTGACGTCCCGCATCAGGTGGTCGCGGTAGGCGTCGGGCAGATAGCGCTCCCGGCCCACGTCACCGGGGTACGCGGCCGGTTCGGTACTGCCGCGCGGGTCGGCGAAGTACTCCGGGCGGTACTCCATCCCCCAGGCGCCGAAGCCGTCGTACTCCGCGGTGGTGAGGACCGCGTCGAACCACGGCACCGGGACGCCGTCGCCGAAGTCCCGGGTCTGCCGGAACGCGATGGGGTCCGGGACACCCAGGCCCGGCAGCCGCCCGGCCGCGCGGGCCAGGTCGCCGGACCGCTCCGCGGAGACACCGAGGCCGCCCGCGCCCGGTTCGCCGTCCTGGCCGGGCAGGTCCCCCACGCCGAACAGTTCGAGATAGGTCTCGCGGCCCATCAGGTACCGGCCCGTCCGGACCTGACCGCCGGCGCCGGTGGTGGTGCGGACCTGGAAGTTCGCGAACTCCCGCAGATACGCGGAGTGTTCGATGGCGTCGGCGGTCTCCCGATCGAGCACGCCGTAGGCATGGTTGTAGGAGAGCAACTGCCCGTCGTGCCGGGGGCGCCGATCGGCGGGGACCCGGCCGTCCCGGCACGACCGGCGCGAAATCGCAGACACTTTCGAATGAAAAATTCCCCGAGAAAATTTCCACCGGGATGTCGAGAACCCGGGACGGGCTCCGTCCCCGGTGTGAACGCGACCACAATGGTTCGTGTCCGTACCGAGGAGACCGTCATGGCCAAGTACCTGCTTCTCAAGCACTACCGCGGCGCCCCCGACGCGGTGAACAACGTGCCGATGGACCGCTGGACCCCCGAGGAGATCTCCGCGCACATCCAGTACATGGAGGACTTCGCCGCGCGGCTGGAGAAGACCGGCGAGTTCGTCGACGGGCAGGCCCTCGCCCCCGAGGGCACCTGGGTCCGCTACGACGGGGAGGGGCGCCCGCCGGTCACCGACGGGCCGTTCGCGGAGACCAAGGACCTCATCGCCGGCTGGATGGTCATCGACGTCGACAGCCACGACCGCGCCGTCGAACTCGCCGGCGAGCTGTCCGCCGCCCCCGGCGCGGGCGGGAAGCCGATCCACGAGTGGCTGGAGCTCCGTCCCTTCCTGCACGCGGCGCCCACCATCACGGAGTGACCGCGCCGATGCCCCCGTCGCTGGACGAGGCCCTGCTCAGAAGCCTCACCCCGCGCGTCCTCGCCGTCCTCGTCCGCCGCGGAGCCGATTTCGCGGCGGCCGAGGACGCCGTGCAGGACGCGCTGGTCGAGGCCGTCCGGGTCTGGCCCGCCGACCCGCCGGAGGACCCCAAGGGGTGGCTGGTCACCGTGGCCTGGCGCAGGTTCCTCGACGCGGCCCGCGCCGACACCGCGCGTCGCCGGCGCCAGGACCGCGCCGACGGGGAACCGGCCCCCGGACCCGTGCCGTCCGCGGACGACACGCTCTGGCTGTACTTCCTGTGCGCCCACCCGTCGCTGACCCCGTCCTCCGCGGTCGCGCTCACCCTGCGCGCCGTCGGAGGGCTCACCACCCGCCAGATCGCCCAGGCCTACCTGGTCCCCGAGGCGACCATGGCGCAGCGCATCAGCCGGGCCAAGCGCACGGTGTCCGGCTTCCGGCTCGACCGGCCCGGCGACGTCGCCACCGTGCTGCGCGTCCTCTACCTCGTCTTCAACGAGGGCTACTCCGGCGACGTCGACCTCGCCGCCGAGGCCATCCGGCTCACCCGGCAGCTCGCGGCGGCCGTCGACCACCCCGAGGTCTCCGGGCTGCTCGCGCTGATGCTGCTGCACCACGCCCGGCGCGACGCCCGGACCGCTCCCGACGGCAGCCTGGTGCCGCTCGCCGAGCAGGACCGCTCCCGCTGGGACACCCGGTCGATCGCCGAGGGCATCGGCATCCTGCAGGCGGCCCTCGCCCGCGACCGGCTCGGCGAGTTCCAGGCCCAGGCCGCCGTCGCCGCGCTGCACGCCGACGCCCTCACCGCCGCGGAGACCGACTGGGTGCAGATCGTCGAGTGGTACGACGAACTGGTCCGCCTCACCGGCAGCCCCGTCGCCCGCCTGAACCGCGCGGTCGCGGTGGGAGAGGCCGACGGCCCGCGGGCCGGACTGGCCGCCCTCGCGGAACTCGACCCCGCCCTGCCCCGCCACACCGCCGTGGCCGCCCACCTCCACGAACGCGCCGGAGACCTCCCGACGGCGGCACGCCTGTACGCGGAGGCCGCCTTCAAGGCCCCGAACCTGGCGGAACGCGACCACCTGACCCGTCAGGCGGCCCGGCTCAACACCGCGGAGGACACCGCCTAGCCCCAGCCGAGGTGCCCCCGACCGTGCCGCGGACGCGGGCCCGGCGCCGATCAGGGATCGCCCGCGGAATCGCGGCGGCCCCCGGCGTGTTGTCGCTGGTGGGCATCGATGCCGGTGGACATGCCAGCCGAGAAGCCCGAGTGTGTGAAGCGACAAGGATGGAGGGCCGCAATGGCTGCGCAGACGCAGAGGGCCGTGCTGGCGGGCGGATGTTTCTGGGGGATGCAGGACCTGATCCGCCGGCTCCCCGGCGTGACGGCGACCCGGGTCGGATACACCGGGGGTGACGTGCCGAACGCGACCTACCGCAACCACGGCACGCACGCGGAGGCCATCGAGATCCTCTTCGACCCCGAGCGGACCGACTACCGGACGATCCTGGAGTTCTTCTTCCAGATCCACGACCCGAGCACGAAGAACCGCCAGGGCAACGACATCGGCCTCAGCTACCGCTCGGCGATCTACTACGTGGACGACGAGCAGAAGCGGATCGCCGAGGACACGATCGCGGACGTGGACGCCTCGGGCCTGTGGCCGGGCAAGGCCGTCACCGAGGTGGAGCCGGTCGGCCCCTTCTGGGAGGCCGAGCCGGAGCACCAGGACTACCTGGAGCGCTACCCCGACGGCTACACCTGCCACTTCCCCCGCCCGGGCTGGCGCCTGCCCGCCCGCGAGGCGAGCTGACCGCGAGCCTCACGGCCCCGCCGCGCGTGACGCGGCGGGGCCGCCGTGTGTCAGTGGGGCAGCGTCGCCGGGCTGCCGCCGTTCGCCTCGTAGCCCGCCACCGCCAGCGCCCGGTACACCGCGAACTCCGCCGCCGGGTCGGCCGACAGCGTCCACGGCAGGGCACCGACATGCCCGTCGACGTGCACCAGCTGGTCCATGGCCTCCGCCCAGCGCTCCCCGCGGACCAGGAAGAACACCAGCAGATGGCGGACATGCGCCAGCATCGGGTCGTCGGGCCGGGCTGCGCCCACCGCGTACAGCGCGCCGTGGATCGCCTTGGTGACGACCTCGCTCTGGTAGAAGCCGGCGACCAGGGTCACCTCGGGCAGGTGCTCGAAGACGGCGAAGAGCGGCATCGCGGCGAGCAGCGAGCCCCGGGGCGCGCGGGCGGCCGCCGCCTCCGCGAACTCGTACGCCAGCTGCCGCGAGCCGTGCCACTTCTCGCACCAGTAGTGCAGGGCGGCCAGATGCGCGCCCATGTGGGCCGGGGCGCGGTCCAGGATCTTCAGCCACAGCTGCTCGAACTCGGCGCGTGAGTACGCCAGCCCGCGCGCGACCGACAGCTCGACGATGTACGGGACCGGGTCGCCCGGGGCGAGGAGCGCGGCCTGGCCGCACGCGGCCTTCGCCTCCTCCATGATGATCCGGAACTCGTCCGTGCCCGGCGTCGCCGTACGCCACGCCTGCTGCACCAGGAACTCCGCCTGCACGGCCGCGCCGCCCGCGTCCTTCGGCTGCTCGGTGCGCCACACCCGCAGCCACTGCCCGCCCGGCGCCTCGCCGCCCCCGCCCGGCCGCCGCTGGAGCTCCAGCGCCGCCGCGCCCGCGAAGGCCTGCACCCGCTGCCAGCGGCGCTCCCCCTCGGCCTCGGTGCCGGCCAGCAGCTGCGCGGCCGCCCGGTAGTCCTGGGTGCGCTGCACCAGGTCGAGGACGTCCAGCAGGTCCTGGTCGGGACCGGGCATCCGGATGTCCAGCTCCTCCTGGCGGACGAAGCCGTAGTTCGCCGGGTCCGCGGCGTCCGGGTGGCCCGGCGAGACCTGCTCGATCATGCCCCTCCTGCGCCGCATGAACGGCACCAGCACGAAGCCGATCATGGCGGCGGCGATCAGGACCCAGAGAATCTCCATGCCTCAAGCGTTCCAGACGCCGCCGCCACTTGGCCAACGAGGTCGGCGACCTGTGGAAAAACGGTCCGGCGGACACGGCGTACGGGCGGCCTCGGGCCCGCCGCGTTCCGCCCGCACCGCATCCCGGGCCCGGGCGCACTACCCTCGGTTCCCATGAGCGACAGGCACATCAGTCAGCACTTCGAGACCCTCGCGATCCACGCGGGCAACACCGCCGATCCCCTGACCGGCGCGGTCGTCCCGCCGATCTACCAGGTCTCGACCTACAAGCAGGACGGCGTGGGCGGCCTGCGCGGCGGCTACGAGTACAGCCGCAGCGCCAACCCGACCCGCACGGCCCTCGAGGAGAACCTCGCCGCCCTGGAGGGCGGCCGCCGCGGCCTCGCGTTCGCGTCCGGACTGGCGGCCGAGGACTGCCTGTTGCGTACGCTGCTCAGCCCCGGCGACCACGTGGTCATCCCGAACGACGCCTACGGCGGCACGTTCCGCCTCTTCGCGAAGGTCGTCGCCCGCTGGGGCGTGGAGTGGTCGGTGGCCGACACCTCCGACCCGGCCGCCGTACGGGCCGCGATCACCCCGAAGACCAAGGTGATCTGGGTGGAGACCCCCTCCAACCCGCTGCTCGGCATCACCGACATCGCCGCCGTCGCCCAGGTGGCGCGGGACGCGGGCGCCCGGCTCGTCGTCGACAACACCTTCGCGACGCCGTACCTCCAGCAGCCGCTGTCCCTCGGCGCGGACGTCGTGGTGCACTCCCTGACCAAGTACATGGGCGGCCACTCCGACGTCGTCGGCGGCGCGCTGATCGCCGCCGACGCGGAGCTGGGCGAGGAGCTCGCGTTCCACCAGAACGCGATGGGCGCGGTCGCCGGTCCCTTCGACTCGTGGCTGGTGCTGCGCGGCGCCAAGACGCTGTCGGTGCGCATGGACCGGCACAGCGAGAACGCCACGAAGATCGCCGACATGCTCACCCGGCACCCGCGCGTGACGAGCGTCCTGTACCCGGGGCTGCCCGAGCACCCCGGCCACGAGGTCGCCGCCAAGCAGATGCGCGCCTTCGGCGGCATGATCTCCTTCCGCGTCGAGGGCGGCGAGCAGGCGGCCGTCGAGGTATGCAACCGTGCCCAGGTCTTCACGCTGGGCGAGTCCCTCGGCGGCGTCGAGTCCCTGATCGAGCACCCCGGCCGGATGACCCACGCCTCCGTGGCCGGCTCGGCCCTGGAGGTCCCGGCCGACCTGGTCCGCCTCTCCGTGGGCATCGAGAACGTCGACGACCTGGTCGAGGACCTCAAGCAGGCGCTCGAGCAGTAGGCGGCGTCTCACCAGCCGGTGAGCGGTGGAGTCGTCTGCGACGGCGGCTCCACCCACGGCTGGGCGGTGAGCGCCCACACCGTGAACGCCACCGCCGCGGCGCACAGCACCAGCCACATCAGCCGGACGGCCACCCGGTGGCGCCACAGCAGGCGCTCCCCGCGCCGCACGATCTCCGGGTACAGCTCCGGCGGCACCCGCGGGGGCGGCGCGGCCTCCATGATCCGCCGTGCGGCCGCCTCCCGCCGGACCCGGTTCACCGCGCCACCGCCTTCGCCCCGAGCACGGCGGGAGCGGCCTCGCGCGGCCGGTGCAGCAGGGTGGCGGTCGCCCGCGAGCAGATCACCTCGACGCGCTCCCTGGGCAGCCCCAGCAGCGCCGCCGTCTGCTCCTCGCCGACCCCCTCGTACAGCCGCAGCACCAGCACCAGGCGTTCCCTCGGGGAGAGCCGGGCGAGCGGGCTGTCCGGGTGCGGGCGGCTGCGGCCCAGCGCGCACGGACCGCCGTACCGGTGCCAGACCGAGCGCGCGAACCGGGTGGCCAGCTCCTGCCGCGCGACGCCGTAGGGGTCCTCGCCGCGCAGCCGGTCCCAGCACGCGTACGTGTGCGCGAGCGAAAGCGTCAGCAGGCGACACGCGCGCGGATTGTCGTCCCGCGACTCGCCGGTGAGCAGGGTCGCGGTGTGCAGCAGGCGTCCCGCCGCGCCCGCGACGAACGCCTCGAACTCGCGGCGGCGGCGGGCGTCGCCGAGCATGTGCCGTCGTCCCACCGCCCCTCCCGCCGGACCGCGTGCCGAGGACCGCCCCGCCGGCCGCGCGACACGTCTGCCGTGCGTCGGGAGGGCCCGGTCTCATGGGAAGCCAGCGGTGGCCCGGGGGTCAAGGGCCGGGAGCCGTCCTCCCGGCACACGCGGGTGCCCGCCCGCGCGCGAGGCCCCCTCCCAGGCTCCGGCTCAGGAGGCGCCGGGCGTCTCAGCGGCCGTGCCCACCGACTGGGGGGCCATCCGCGCCGACAGCGCGACGTTGAAGCGGGTGAGCAGCGAGCAGAACGCCTCGCGCTCCTCCGGCGCCCAGTCCTCCGTCAGTTCGGCCATCAACTGACGGCGCGACGCCCGCACTTCCTCCAGCCGGGACTGCCCGCGCGGGGAGAGCTGGAGCACGACCGCGCGCCCGTCCTCCGGGTGGGAGGTGCGCTTGACGAGACCCGTGTCGACCAGCGGGGCGACCTGCCGGGTGACCGTCGACGAGTCGATCCCCATGCTCGCCGCGAGCGCCTTGACGCCCATGGGGCCTTCCTTGTGCAGGCGGTTGAGCAGCAGGTACGCGGCGCGGTCCATGGAGTTGCGCACGTGGCCGACCCCACCGAGGCGGGTCTGTTCGGCACGGCGGGCGAACACCGCCACCTCGTGCTGCAGCGTGTCGAGGAGACCGCTGTCAGCGACGGTCGTCATGTCCGTCGACATGTCAGGTGTTGTGGGCATGGCCGGAGGCTCACTTCATGAAGGGGGTGCTGGGTTGGGGGACAGGGTACGCGGCCGGGACGCGGGGTGTACCGGCGCTGCGCAATCCCGTCTCGCTGCTTGGTCGCACCGCAAAGTAGCGGCTGTGAACTGCGAGACTTGGAACATGAACCACCGCACGTCCGACGCGCTGCCCCCGGTCACCCTCGACGACGTGCGCGGCGCCCAGAAGATGCTGAGCGGCGTGGCCCGGGTGACGGCGATGGAGGGCAGCAGGTACCTGTCGCAGCTGGTCGGCGCCCCGGTGCACCTCAAGTGCGAGAACCTCCAGCGGACCGGGTCGTTCAAGCTGCGCGGTGCCTATGTGCGGATCGCCGGGCTGCTCCCCGAGGAGCGGGCCGCGGGCGTCGTCGCCGCCAGCGCCGGCAACCACGCGCAGGGCGTCGCCCTCGCGTCCTCGCTGCTCGGGGTGCGGTCCACGGTGTTCATGCCCAAGGGCGCCCCGATGCCGAAGATCAGCGCCACCCGTGACTACGGCGCCGAGGTGCGCCTGCACGGCCAGGTGGTCGACGAGACGCTGGCCGCCGCCCAGGAGTACGCGGCCGAGACCGGCGCGGTGTTCATCCACCCCTTCGACCACGCGGACGTCATCGCCGGTCAGGGCACGGTCGGGCTGGAGATCCTGGAGCAGTGCCCGGAGGTGCGCACCGTCGTCGTCGGCATCGGCGGGGGAGGGCTCGCGGCCGGGATCGCGACGGCGCTGAAGACGCTCCGCCCGGACGTGCGGATCGTGGGCGTGCAGGCGGCGGGCGCGGCGGCCTACCCGCCCTCGCTGGCGGCGGGGCGTCCGATGCCGGTCGAGCACCCGGCGACGATGGCGGACGGCATCAGGGTGGGCCGGCCCGGCGACGTGCCGTTCCGGATCATCGGCGACCTGGTGGACGAGGTCCGCACGGTCACCGAGGACGAGCTGGCCGCCGCCCTGCTGCTGTGCCTGGAGCGGGCCAAGCTGGTCGTGGAGCCGGCCGGGGCGAGCCCGGTCGCCGCGCTGCTGAGCGACCCGGGCGCCTTCGAGGGCCCTGTCGTCGCCGTGCTCTCCGGCGGCAACGTCGACCCGGTGCTGCTCCAGCGCGTCCTGCGGCACGGCATGGCCGCGCAGGGCCGCTACCTGGCCGTACGACTGCGGCTGACGGACCGGCCGGGCGCGCTCGCCTCGCTTCTCGGGGCGTTGTCAGTGGTGGACGCTAACGTCCTCGACGTGAGCCATGTCCGGACCGATCCACGGCTCGGGCTCACGGAGGCGGAGGTCGAGCTGCACCTGGAGACCAAGGGGCGCGAGCACTGCGCCGAGGTCGGCGAGGCGCTGCGCGCGGCGGGCTACACCGTCATCGGCTGAGCCGGCCGACGCGGCCCGGGCACCGGCCGAACGCTCCTGGGACCCTTGTGTCACTCGTTCGGGAAACCCATTGAGAGACGCGATACATCGCGTTATGGTGTGTCCCGAAATTCCGCTCTCGAGCGGCATGAGAAGTGCAAACCTAGGCTTTCCGAACTTTCCCCGACGACGTGGAGATCCATATGCCAGGCGCCATCTACGCCGAAGGCCTGGTGAAGACCTTCGGTGACGTAAGGGCTCTGGACGGCGTCGACCTCGATGTCCGCGAGGGCACGGTCCTCGGTCTGCTCGGGCCGAACGGCGCGGGCAAGACGACGACCGTGCGCTGCCTGACGACCCTGCTGCGCCCCGACAGCGGCAAGGCGGTCGTCGCGGGACTCGACGTCCTGCGGCAGCCCGACGCCGTACGCCGCTCCATCGGCCTGTCCGGCCAGTTCGCGGCGGTCGACGAATACCTGACCGGCCGGGAGAACCTCCAGATGGTCGGCCAGCTCTACCAGATGAAGGCGAAGCCGGCGAAGGACCGCGCGACCGAGCTGCTGGAGCAGTTCGACCTCGCCGACGCCGCCGACCGGCCCGCCAAGACCTACTCGGGCGGCATGCGCCGCCGGCTCGACCTCGCGGCGGCCCTGGTGGTCTCCCCGCCCGTGATGTTCATGGACGAGCCGACGACCGGCCTCGACCCGCGCAACCGCCAGCTGCTCTGGGAGGTCATCAAGCGCCTGGTCTCCGGCGGCACGACGCTGCTGCTGACCACGCAGTACCTGGAGGAGGCCGACCACCTCGCGCACGAGATCGCCGTCGTCGACCACGGCCGGGTGATCGCCAAGGGCACCTCCGACCAGCTCAAGGCCCGCACGGGCGGCGAGCGCGTCGAGGTCGTCGTCCACGAGCGCGAGGACATACAGCCCGCGTCCGAGGTGCTGCGCGGCTTCGGCAAGGGCGAGACCACCGTCGAGGACCACATGCGCAAGCTCACCGTGCCGGTGACCGGCGGAGCCAAGCTCCTCGCCGAGGTCATCCGCGAGCTCGACGCCCGGGGCATCGAGATCGACGACATCGGCCTGCGCCGCCCCACACTCGACGACGTCTTCCTGTCCCTGACCGGACATGTCGCCGAGGCCAAGAGCGAGGAGAACGGCAAGGAGGAGACGGCCAAGTGAGCGCCATCAACGATTCCGCGGTCATCGCCCGCAGAAACCTGATCCGCATGGCCCGGATCCCCGAGATGCTCATCTTCGGGCTCATCCAGCCGATCATGTTCGTGGTGCTGTTCACCTATGTGTTCGGCGGCTCGATCCAGGTCGGCTCGTCCAGCTCCACCCAGGCCTATCGCGAGTTCCTGATGGCCGGCATCTTCGCCCAGACCGTCACCTTCGCCACGGCGGGCGCGGGCGCCGGTATCGCGGACGACATGCACAAGGGCCTGATCGACCGCTTCCGCTCCCTGCCCATGGCCCGCGGCGCAGTCCTGACCGGGCGCACCCTCGCCGACCTCGTGCAGACCGCGCTCACCCTCGTCGTCCTCGCGGTCGTCGCCGTGATCGTCGGCTGGCGCACCCACGAGAACGCGGGGAAGGTCCTCGCCGGCTTCGCGCTGCTCCTGCTCCTCGGGTACGCCTTCTCCTGGATCGGCGCGCTCATCGGCCTGTCCGTGCGCACCCCTGAGGCGGCGACCTCGGGCGGTCTGATCTGGCTGTTCCCGCTGACGTTCATCTCGAACGCCTTCGTGGACGCCAACCAGATGCCCACCTTCCTGCGGCACATCGCGGAATGGAACCCGTTCAGCGCCACGGTCCAGGCCTGCCGTGAGCTGTTCGGGAACCTGCCGCCGGGCTTCAAGGCACCTGACGCGTGGCCCATGCAGCACCCCGTGTGGGCGTCGCTGATCTGGTCGGTTTTGATCATCGCCTTGTTCCGCACCCTGGCCGTCCGCAAGTACCGCTCCGCGACGGCCTGACCGACACGGGGCAGCGCCCCGGACACACGGACACGACGAAGCCCCCGGTGCCGAGCGGCGCCGGGGGCTCTCGTGAAGGTGAAGGGGTCGGGTCAGCCGCTGTAGGGCTCGGCCTTCAGGATCCGCACCGAGGCCTTCTTGCCGTTGGGCAGCTCGTACTCCGCGTCCTCACCGACCTTGTGGCCGATCACGCCGGAGCCCAGCGGCGACTGCGGCGAGTACGTCTCGATGTCCGAGCTCGCGTACTCGCGGGAGGCCAGCAGGAAGGTCATCGTGTCGTCCTCGTCGCCGTCGAAGGCGATCGTCACGACCATCCCGGGCGCCACCGCGCCGTCCGCCGACGCCGGGGCCTCACCGACCTTGGCGTTCTCCAGGAGCTGGGTCAGCTGGCGCACGCGGAGCTCCTGCTTGCCCTGCTCCTCCTTGGCCGCGTGGTACCCGCCGTTCTCCCGCAGGTCCCCCTCCTCGCGCGCCGCCGCGATCTTGGCTGCGATCTCCGTGCGCGCAGGACCAGACAGGTACTCCAGCTCGGCCTTGAGCTGGTTGTACGCCTCCTGGGTCAGCCAGGTGACGTTCTCGCTGGTCTGGGTCACAGGTGCTCCTCGTCGGTACTGGGAATACAAAGCATCGCCCTACCCAAGAAGACTGTTCCTTCACGGAAGGGCGAAACCACGAGCCTAACAATTGGATGCCCGAAGGGGGAGGACATAAGCCACCAGATTTACATCGCCGCAGGTCAAAGGCGAGGTATTCCGGACGAATCTGGTCAGTGTCGAGCGTCTTCGCCCCGGTGTGCCGGCGCCCTCAGTCGGCGTGGCAGCCGAGCAGCTCGGCCGTCGTCCCCCGGGCCGTCGTCCGCAGTGTGACGACCTTGTCGATCCGGGTGTCGTCCCCGTCGAACCGGAAGTCCGCCCGGCCCACCTCGGCGCCGCTCCGCGCCTGCGACCGCAGGGTGCAGTAGCCGGAGGCCCCGGCGTCCTTGCGGACCTCCAGATGCACGTCCACCGCGTCCTTGCGGACGTCGAACTCGATCACCTCGGCGCTGATCTCGTTCTGACCGACGTAGTGATAGCCGAAGTACCCGACCAGCGCCAGCAGCAGCACCCCGAGCACCCCGCCGACGACCTTGAGCGTGCGGTCCGCGCGCGCGTCCGAGGAACGGCCGTAACGGCCCTCGGGCGGTCGCGTGCCCACCGTACTCATGATCGTCCTCCCGGCCGGAGCGGAACGGATGTCCCGAAACAGGGCCTCCGGGCCGTACCCCGGAATTATCCGCCCCCCGATTCGGTCACTATAGAAGCCGCCGATCGCACCGGGGCACGCCGGGGCGCCGACTACGAGGATTGAGTCTTGACTGACCAGCTGCGACTGATGGCCGTCCACGCCCACCCCGACGACGAGTCGAGCAAGGGCGCGGCGACCATGGCGAAGTACGTGTCCGAGGGGGTGGACGTGCTGGTCGTGACCTGCACGGGCGGGGAGCGCGGCTCCATCCTCAATCCGAAGCTCCAGGGCGACAAGTACGTCGAGGAGCACATCCACGAGGTGCGCAAGAAGGAGATGGACGAGGCCCGCCAGATCCTCGGCGTGAAGCAGGAGTGGCTCGGCTTCGTCGACTCCGGCCTGCCCGAGGGCGACCCGCTGCCCCCGCTCCCCGAGGGCTGCTTCGCCCTGGAGGACGTCGACAAGGCGGCCGGCGAGCTGGTGAGGCAGATCCGCTCGTTCCGCCCGCAGGTGATCACCACCTACGACGAGAACGGCGGCTACCCGCACCCCGACCACATCATGACCCACAAGATCTCGATGGTCGCCTTCGAGGGCGCGGCGGACGCCGAGAAGTACCCGGAAGCCGAGTTCGGCCCGGCGTACCAGCCGCAGAAGCTCTACTACAACCAGGGCTTCAACCGCCCCCGCACCGAGGCCCTGCACCGCGCCATGCTCGACCGCGGCCTGGAGTCGCCGTACGGGGACTGGCTCAAGCGCTGGGACGAGTTCGAGCGGGTCGAGCGCACGCTCACCACGCACGTCCCGTGCGCGGACTTCTTCGAGATCCGCGACAAGGCGCTGATCGCCCACGCCACCCAGATCGACCCCGACGGCGGCTGGTTCCGCGTCCCGCTCGACCTCCAGAAGGAGGTCTGGCCGACCGAGGAGTACGAGCTGGCGAAGTCCCTCGTCGCCACCTCCCTCCCCGAGGACGACCTCTTCGCGGGCATCCGGGACAATGCCTGACATGACCGCAAGCGCAAGCCTGGCAATGACCCACCTCGCCACCCTCGCCAAGGAGGTGGACGAGGACAAGGTCACCCCCGGCGTCCTCGGTTTCATCGTCTTCGCCGTGATGGCCCTGGCGGTGTGGGCGCTGATGAAGTCGATGAACCGGCACATGAGCCGGGTCGAGTTCACGGAGGCCCCCGACCCGAAGGCCGAGGCCACCGCCGACGCCACCGGGGCGACCACGGGCGCCGACGGGCGCAAGCAGGACTGACGGCGCCGCGCCGACGGCCCCGTCAGCGCGGGGCCGCCGACGTGACGCCCATGACCTCCCGCGCATGGCGGTTCGGCACCATGCCGAGCCGCCATGCCTGCCACCCCGCCTCCAGCTCCACGCCCCGCTCCAGCAGCAGCCGGTACGCCTCCAGACACTCCGCAAGCCTGCCGTCCCGCAGCGGATGCCCCGACCGCGCCAGCTGCGCCAGCTCCTCCAGCGCCACCGCCGTACCCACCTCCACCCCGCCCGGAGCCGCGTACGGCAGCAGCGTGCAGCGCAGGAAACGCGCCCAGTCCCCACCGCGCAGATCCCCGTAGGACGCGAACAGCGTCACCGCCTCGTCGCACAGCGCCAGCGCCTGCCGCGTGCGGGCGTTCCCGCCGTCCACCACCGCCAGCTCCAGGCACGTCCACGCCTCCCCGTGCGCCACACCGATGCGCTGGAAGTCGGCGCGCGCGTCCACCAGGAGCTGCCGCGCGAAGCCGGAGTTGCGCAGCGACCCCGTCTGCACCGCCCGCTGGTCACGCGTCACCCGCGCCGAATGGTGCCGGGCACACGCCAGGCCGTACACGTCCCGCATCCGGGAGAACATCGTCCGCGACCGCTCCAGCTCCCGCACCGCCGGATCCAGGACCCCGCTCTCCTCCAGCGCCTGCCCCAGGTAGTACACCGACCACGCCTCACCCCGCGCGTCCTCGTTGTCCCGGTGCCGGGCCGCCGCCCGCCGCAGCCCCTCCACCGCCGGCTCCGGATCACCGGCCACCAGCCGCGCCCGCGCCAACTGCGTCAGCGCCCACGCCTCGCCCCGCGCGTCCCGCGTCCGCCCGTACAGCTCCAGAGCCGCCCGCAGACCCGCCTCCGCCGCCGGCGTGTCCCCCATCCGCAGCTCCAGCTGGCCCAGCTGGAAGTGCGCCCACGCCTCCCCGTGCAGGGACTCGCCCGCGCGGTGCAGCGCCAACGACTCCGTCAGCAGCTCCCGGGACTCCACGACCCGGCCCCGGTCCCGCTCCACGGCCGCCAGTGCGTGCATCGTCCACGCCCGGTCCGTCGCCAGCGCCGGCGCCGCCTGCAGATCCAGCGCCTCCCGCAGCCGCGCCGCCGCCTCCGTCAGATCGCCCTGGTGGTGCAGTGTGATCCCCAGCGAACACAGCGCACGCGCCGCCCCCGCGTCGTGATGCGCCTCCCGGTACAGATCCACCACCGACGCCAGCGTCGCCCGCGCCTTGTCCAGCTCACCCAGCTGCCGGGCCGCGATCCCCGTGCGCCACCGCACCGACCGCACCAGCAGCCCCTGGTCCACGGCCTGCGCCAGCTCACTGATCTCGCCCAGGCGGTAGAGGTCGCCGCGCAGCAGGCAGTAGTCGCACAGCGCGCCCAGGAGACTGACCACCGGCCCCTGGTCCACCCCCTCCGCGTGCCGCAGCGCCGCCGTGATGAAGCTCGACTCGTCGTCCAGCCAGCGCAGCGCCTCGTCCGGCGACGCGAAGCCGTGCGGGCTGAACCGGTCCGAGCGGGTCGACACATTGCCGTCGACCAGCCGCAGCACCGAGTCCGCCAGCTCGGCGTAGCTCGTGATCAGCCGCTCCTGCGCCGCCGTACGCTCCGCCGGCTCCTCCTCGTCGAGGAGACGGGCGTGGGCGAACGCCCGCACCACGTCGTGCAGCCGGTAGCGGTCGCCGCGCACATGGTCGATCAGACCGGCGTCCGCCAGGCCCGCCAGCAGCCGGCCCGCCTCCGCCCGGTCCGTGGCCAGCAGCGCCGCCGCGGCGGCCGCCCCCAGCGAGGCACGGCCCGCCAGCGCCAGCCTGCGCAGCAGCCGCCGGCCCGTCTCGCCCTGGTCGGTGTAGCGCAGCCACAGCACCCGCTCACCCGGCTCCACCGGCCCGTACGCCCCCAGATCGGCCGCCAGCGCGCGCGGCGATCTCGGACCCAGGGACGACCCCGCGATCCGCAGGGCCAGCGGCAGCCCGCCGCACAGCTCACGGATCCGGTCCGCCGCCCGCGCGTCGTACGGCCCCGAGGCGTCCCGCGCGACCGCCGTCAGCAGCTCCTCCGACCCCGCCGCGTCCAGCGGCCCCACCGGCAGCCGGTGCACCCGCGCCGCCGACCCCGCCGGCAGCTCCAGCGGCTCCCGGGCCGTCACCAGCACCAGACTGTCGGACCGCTCCGGCACCAGCGCGGCGACCTGCTCGGCGTCGCGCGCGTCGTCCAGGATCACCGCCACCGGCACCCCCGCCAGATGCCGGTGGTACAGCTCGCTCAGCCGCTTGACCTGCTGAACGGCCGACGCGCGCTCCCGGAACAGCAACTGCTCGCGCGGAGCGCCCAGCCGGTTCAGCAGATGCAGCAGCGCCTCCCTGGTCGTCAGCGGCGGCTCCTCCGGGCTGTCCCCGCGCAGATCCACCACGCACGCGCCCCGGAACTGGTCCTTCAGATCGTGCGCCGCCCGGACCGCCAGCGCCGTACGGCCACTGCCCGGCGGCCCGTGCAGCACGACCACCGTCGGCCGGGTCTCCGTGCTCGCCCGCCCCGCCTGCACCCACTGCCGGACCCGGGCCAGCTCCCGCCGCCGGCCCGCGAACGGCTCCACGGGATCCGGCAGCTGCCCGAACGACTGCTCCAGCACACCGCGGCCCCGCGCCGCCGCGCTCTTGTCCGCCCCCTTCAGCCGCGGCCCCGCCGCCACCGGCCCGGTCGCCGCGCTCAGCACCCGCTGCTGGTCCAGGAACGGACGGATGCCCCGCACCTCCAGCGCCGTCAGCCACTGCAACCGCAACTGCTCGGGACCGCCCGGCTGCCCCGCCGCCCCGGCCCGGTGGTGCGCCGCGGGCAGATGGGCACCCGCCACCTTCACCACCGCCGCCGCCGCGCCGACCACCCCCACCGTCACGCCCGCCCCGAGCGCGGTGCCCGCCCCGGTGCCCAGCGCGAGGTCGCAGACCGTGGCGGCGAGGGCCGCGACCCCGGCCACCATCAGCGGCGTCCGCCCGCCCTCCCGCGCGGACCGCCCGCCGAACGTGAGCCGCCCGGCCTCCGCCTCGTCCAGCGCCCGCGTGTACGCCTCGTACTCCTCGGCCGCCGTCCGCGCCAGCGCGTCCAGCGACGTGCGGGCCCGCTCCGACAGCACCTGCCTGTCCACCCGCCCGCCCGAACGCCGGACCTCCTCCTCCACGGCCCGGTCCAGCAGCCGCTCCGCCTCTGCCCGGTGGCTGTCCCGCATGGCATGTCCCCCTCCGGCGGCAACTCCAGCGCCTACGAGTGTGCTTCGGGACGGACGCGAGCGCGAGAGGGCGACGATCACGACCCCCTCCAGGACCGGTGATCGTCCGAGCACCCGTACGACACCCGGACAGACACCCGAGTCCGGCCGCCGACAGGCGGGGCGCGGACCGTCCCGGGACCGGCCGGGGGAGGTGGGGCAGGATGGGGACATGCCGAACCGACTGGCCCACGAGACGTCCCCCTACCTGCTCCAGCACGCCGACAACCCGGTGGACTGGTGGCCGTGGTCGGAAGAGGCCTTCGAGGAGGCCCGCAGAAGCGGCCGGCCGGTCCTGCTGAGCGTCGGGTACAGCAGTTGCCACTGGTGCCACGTCATGGCGCACGAGTCCTTCGAGGACGAGGCGACGGCCGATTTCCTCAACACCCACTTCGTCAGCGTCAAGGTGGACCGCGAGGAGCGTCCCGACGTGGACGCCGTCTACATGGAGGCCGTGCAGGCGGCGACAGGCCAGGGCGGCTGGCCCATGACGGTGTTCCTCACCCCCGATGCCGAGCCCTTCTACTTCGGCACGTACTTCCCGCCCGCGCCCCGGCACGGGATGCCGTCCTTCCAGCAGGTGCTGGAAGGGGTCCGCAGCGCCTGGGCCGACCGGCGGGACGAGGTCGCCGACGTCGCCGGGAAGATCGTGCGGGACCTGGCCGGACGGGAGATCTCCTACGGTGGCACCGAGGCCCCCGGCGAGCAGGAACTGGCGCAGGCGCTGCTCGGCCTCACCCGGGAGTACGACCCGCAGCGCGGGGGGTTCGGGGGCGCCCCCAAGTTCCCGCCGTCCATGGTGATCGAGTTCCTGCTGCGCCACCACGCGCGCACGGGCGCCGAGGGCGCCTTGCAGATGGCGCGGGACACCTGCGAGCGGATGGCCCGGGGCGGTATCTACGACCAGCTCGGCGGCGGTTTCGCGCGGTACTCGGTGGACCGGGACTGGGTGATCCCGCACTTCGAGAAGATGCTGTATGACAACGCCCTGCTGTGCCGGGTCTACGCGCACCTGTGGCGGGCCACCGGGTCGGATCTGGCGCGGCGGGTGGCGTTGGAGACGGCGGACTTCATGGTCCGCGAACTGCGCACGGAGCAGGGCGGGTTCGCCTCCGCGCTCGACGCCGACAGCGACGACGGGACCGGCCGGCACGTCGAGGGCGCGTACTACGTGTGGACGCCGGAGCAGCTGCGCGAGGCGCTCGGGGACGACGACGCCGAGCCGGCCGCGCGGTACTTCGGGGTGACCGAGGAGGGCACGTTCGAGGAGGGCGCCTCGGTGCTGCAACTCCCGCAGCGGGACGAGGTGTTCGACGCCGGGTGGGTCGCGTCGGTGCGCGCCCGCCTGCTGGAGCGGCGGGCCGGGCGGCCCGCACCGGGCCGGGACGACAAGGTCGTCGCCGCGTGGAACGGCCTGGCGATCGCCGCGCTGGCCGAGACCGGCGCCTACTTCGACCGCCCGGACCTGGTGGACGCCGCGCTCGGTGCGGCCGACCTGCTGGTGCGGGTGCATCTGGACGAGCAGGCGCGGTTGACCCGGACCAGCAAGGACGGCAGGGCCGGGGCCAACGCGGGGGTGCTGGAGGACTACGGCGATGTCGCCGAGGGCTTCCTGGCACTGGCGTCCGTCACGGGGGAGGGTGTCTGGCTGGACTTCGCCGGGTTCCTGCTGGACCACGTGCTGACCCGGTTCGTGGACGAGGAGTCGGGCGCGCTGTACGACACGGCCGCGGACGCCGAGCGGCTGATCCGGCGGCCGCAGGACCCGACCGACAACGCGGTGCCGTCCGGGTGGAGCGCGGCGGCCGGGGCGCTGCTCGGCTATGCGGCGCACACCGGGTCCGAGCCCCATCGCCGGGCTGCCGAGCGGGCGCTGGGCGTGGTGAAGGCGCTCGGTCCGCGGGTGCCGCGGTTCGTCGGGTGGGGGCTCGCGGTGGCGGAGGCGCTGCTCGACGGGCCGCGCGAGGTCGCGGTCGTCGGTCCCGCGCTGTCGGACGAGGCGACAAAGGCGTTGCACCGTGCGGCGCTTCTGGGGACGGCGCCGGGCGCGGTGGTGGCCGTGGGGGCTGCGGAGCGTGACGAGTTCCCGTTGCTCGCCGGGCGGCCGCTGCAGCAGGGGGCGCCGGCCGCGTACGTCTGCCGTAACTTCACCTGCGACGCCCCGATCACGGATCCGGAGCGGTTGCGGGAGACGCTGAGCAGCTGAAACAGGGGTCGTATCGCGGCGGTTACGTGAGGCGTGTTCGAATTGTTCACTCTCGCGTTCCGTTGTGATGAAACGCGCTCTTCATCGAAACGGCCTGCGGGCTTCACAGTTCCCCCCTAATGTCTGCACAGTGCCGCGACGGGTGTGACTCACCGTCGCGACAGGGGGCATTGGGGATCTGGGGGGATCTGTTGCTGACGTCTGTCTTCATAGCCGTCGTCTCGCTGGCCTTGTTCTGGATGGCGGCTTTCACCTTGTGGTGGCAGATGCACGCGTGGCGTACGCCCGAAGTGCTCGCCTCCACCCGGTTCAGCAGACCGGACGGGGACGACCACGTGTCGTTCTCCCTGCTGCTGCCGGCCCGGCACGAACAGGCCGTGCTGGACCACACGATCCAGCGGCTGCTGGAGTCCACTCACACCGATTTCGAGATCATCGTCATCGTCGGGCACGACGACCCGGAGACCACCGAGGTGGCCGAGCGGGCCGCGGCCCGCGATCCGCGGGTCCGTGTCGTCGTCGACACGCACGAGAAGAAGAACAAGCCGAAGGCGATGAACACCGCGCTGCCGCACTGCCGGGGTGACGTCGTCGGGGTCTTCGACGCCGAGGACCAGGTCCATCCGGAGCTGCTGGCCCACGTGGACCACGCGTTCCGCACGACCGGGGCGGACGTCGTCCAGGGCGGCGTCCAGCTGATCAACTTCCACTCCAGTTGGTACAGCCTGCGCAACTGCCTGGAGTACTTCTTCTGGTTCCGCTCGCGGCTGCATCTGCACGCGCAGAAGGGGTTCATCCCGCTCGGCGGCAACACGGTCTTCGTCCGCACCGACGTGCTGCGGCAGGCCGGCGGCTGGGACCCGGACTGCCTGGCCGAGGACTGCGACCTGGGGGTCCGGCTGTCCAGTGTCGGCAAGAAGGTCGTCGTCGCCTACGACTCCGACATGGTGACCCGGGAGGAGACGCCCGGCAGTCTGATGTCGCTGCTGAAGCAGCGCACCCGCTGGAACCAGGGCTTCCTGCAGGTCTACCGGAAGAAGGACTGGAAGCAGCTGCCCACGTTCGGGCAGCGGCTGCTCGCCCGCTACACGCTGATGACGCCGTTCATGCAGGCGTTCACCGGGCTCGTCATTCCGCTGAACATCGCGATCGCGGTGTTCCTCGACGTGCCGGTGAGCATCGCGTTCATCACCTTCCTGCCGGCCGTCACCGCGCTCGTCACGTTCGTGTTCGAGATCGTCGGACTGCACGACTTCGGGCGGCAGTACGGGCTGCGGGTGCGTTTCGTCCACTATCTGAAGCTCGTGGTGGGCGGCCCCTTCTACCAGGTGCTCCTCGCCGGGGCCGCCGTGCGCGCCGTGTGGCGTGAGCAGCGCGGCCGCAACGACTGGGAGCTGACCAGCCATGTCGGGGCGCATCTGGACGCCGTCGACGTGACCCGTGACCTCCGAGAGGACGTCCCTGCGTGACCTCCACCCTTCCCGCGGTGACCACTCCGAAGGTCCCCGCGCAGCGCCGGCCTGCGTCCACGGCACGTCCGACCGGTCGAACAGCGCCGTCGCGGCTGCGTTCGTCCCGCTCCGACCTGCTCCTGTGCGGTGTCCTGCTGGTGGCGATCCTCGTCGTCCAGGGCTGGAACATCGCCGACTACCCGACCCTCAGCGACGACGAGGGCACCTATCTCGCCCAGGCTTGGGCGGTCCAGGAGGGCCGCGGCCTGGCCCACTACACCTACTGGTACGACCATCCCCCGCTCGGCTGGATCCAGATCGCCGTGCTGACCTGGATCCCGGCCGCGCTGAGCCCCGAGTCGATGACCGTGGGCACCATGCGGGCCGCGATGCTCGTCGTCAGCGCGATCAGCGCGGTGCTGGTCTACGTCCTCGGGCGGCGGCTGTCCCTGCCGCGCTGGGCGGCCGGGCTCGGCATGGTGCTGTTCGGTCTGTCGCCGCTGTCGGTGGTGCTCCAGCGGGAGATCTTCCTCGACAACCTCGCGGTGATGTGGACGCTGCTGGCGTTCGCGCTGGCGGCCTCGCCGAACCGCCATCTGTGGCACCACTTCGGCGCGGGCGTCGCGGCCGCCACGGCCGTGCTGACCAAGGAGACGATGCTCTTCGTGCTGCCGGCGGTGCTGGTCACCATGTGGCGGCACAGCCACCGCGACACCCGCAAGTTCGCCGTCACCGGGGCGGTCACGGCGTGTGCGCTGATCGGTCTGTCCTATCCGCTGTTCGCGCTGCTGAAGGGCGAGTTGCTGCCGGGCAGCGGGCACGTCTCGCTGTGGGACGGCGTCACCTACCAGATGACCCGGCCCGGTTCGGGCTTCATCCTCGACGAGGGCTCGGGTTCCTGGGGCGTGCTGCAGTCGTGGCTCTACTACGACCGTGTCCTCATCGTCGGCGGTCTGGCCGGCGCTCTGCTGCTGCTCGTGACCTGGCGCTGGTCGGTGACCGCCCGCGCGCTGGCCGGGCCGTCGGCCGCCGTGGTGATCCTCGCCCTGGTCGCCCTGCGCCCGAGCGGCTACCTGCCGGCCATGTACGTCATCCAGGCGCTGCCGTTCCTCGCCCTGGTGCTGGCCGGCGGTACGGCCTCCGTGGCGCACGCCGTGCTGCGGCGCCGGCGCTCGGAGGGCGAGCCCCGCGCGGTCACCGGGGGCCGGTACGCCCTGGCGGCGGTGCTGGCGATCGCGGCCGGCGCCTATGTCGTGCCGCGCTGGTACGACGGTGACCGCACGGCCGTCACGGCCGACGCCAACGCCCCCTACCAGGCCGCCTCGAAGTGGCTCGCCAGTGAGGTGGAGGACCCGGCGGACACCCGCGTCCTGGTCGACGACGCGCTCTGGCTCGACCTGGTGCACGCCGGGTACGAACCGGGACGGGGCGTCATCTGGTTCTACAAGGCCGACCTCGACCCGGCCGTCACCAAGACGATGCCGCGCGGCTGGAAGGACCTCGACTACGTCGTGGCGTCCCCGACGGTCCGGCGTGACGCCGTCGACCTGCCCAACGTCAGGGCGGCCATCGAGCACTCCGAGCCGGTCGCCGTCTTCGGCAGCGGCGAGGACCGTATCGAGATCCGCCAGATCCAGACTTCCGCCGGAGGCGTTCGATGACCCACGAGTACACCGTCCCCGGCCGGCTGGGCGATCCGGCCGTCGAGGCCACCGAGGTTCCCGAGCCGGGAGCCGTCACCATCGTCGTCCCGACGTTCAACGAGTCGGCGAACGTACGGCAGTTGCTGCACCAGATCACCGAGTCGGTGCCGTCCCGGCTGCCCTGTGAGGTCGTCTTCGTGGACGACTCCACCGACGACACCCCGCAGGTCATCGAGGAGGCCGCCAAGGACTGCCCGTTCCCCGTCACCGTCCTGCACCGGGAGGAGCCGGTCGGCGGGCTCGGCGGCGCGGTCGTGGAGGGCATGAAGGCGGCCGGCTCGGACTGGATCGTCGTCATGGACGGCGACTGCCAGCATCCGCCGTCCCTGGTCCCGGAGCTGGTGGCCACCGGCGAACGCGCGAACGCCGGGCTCGTGGTCGCCTCCCGGTACATCAAGGGCGGCAGCCGGGCCGGGCTCGCCGGCAGCTACCGGATCGCCGTGTCCCGGGGCGCGACGTGGCTGACCAAGGCCCTGTTCCCGCGCCGGCTGCACGGCATCAGCGACCCGATGAGCGGCTTCTTCGCGATCCGGCGCAGCGACATCGCCGCGGAGGCCCTCAAGCCGCTCGGTTACAAGATCCTGCTGGAGCTGGCGGTCCGCAGCCGCCCCCGGGCGGTCACCGAGGTGCCGTTCGTCTTCCAGGAGCGGTTCGCGGGGGAGTCCAAGTCCACCGCCGCGGAAGGACGCCGCTTCCTGCGGCACCTCGCCGGGCTGCGCACGGCCGGTCCGCTGGCCCGGATGGTGGTGTTCGGGCTGATCGGGCTGACCGGCTTCGTGCCCAACCTGGCCGCGCTGTGGGCGATGACCGAGGCGGGCCTGCACTATCTGCCGGCCGAGATCATCGCCAACCAGTTCGGGGTGGCCTGGAACTTCCTGCTGATCGAGAAGCTGCTGTTCCGTGAGCGGCGCGTCCACCGGCACTGGGCCGACCGCACGGTCCGGTTCGCGCTGCTCGCCAACGCCGACCTGGTGCTGCGCATCCCGCTGATCGCGCTGCTCGTCGGCCAGTTCGGGCTCGCCGTGCTGCCCGCGACGGCGCTGGCCCTCGTCATCACCTTCGTCCTGCGCTTCGTGGGTACCGAGGCGCTGGTCTATCTGCCCCGCAGGAGCCGCAGCCGCACAGCAAGGAGTACTGCATGAGATCCAGAACGAGAACGGCCCTGGTGGCCGTGATGGGCCTCACGGGAGGGCTGCTGCTCACCGCGCCCCAGCCCGCGTCCGCCGCCAACCTCGTGAAGAATCCCGGCTTCGAGACCGCGGGCGGCGACGACATGCCGTACTGCTGGAAGAAGTCCGGGTGGGGGGACAACGACTTCGCCTTCGAGACGGTGGCCGACGCGCACTCCGGTTCGAAGGCGATGAAGGTGACGCTGACCCGCCGGACCGAGGGCGACCGCAAGGCGCTGATCACCGAGTCCGCCGCGTGCGCGCCGGTCGTCTCGACCGGAAAGCAGTACGACCTGGGGCTCTGGTACAAGTCGACGACGCCGGACACCTCGGTCACCCTGTTCCGGCACGACGCGACCGGCGGCTGGCAGTACTGGACGGACCTGAAGACGCTGGAGATGGCGGCGGGCTGGACCGAGGCGACGGTCCGCACCCCCGAGGTGCCGGCCGGCACCGACCGGATCGCGTGGGGCGTCTCCGTCTACGGCACCGGCTCGGTCACCACCGACGACTACACGATGGAGCAGGTCGCCGAGCCCGTGCCCGACCCGGTGTGCACGGGCACCGCCGAGGAGTGCGCGAACGGCCGCTGGGACGTGCTGCCCACGCGGAACCCGGTCCGCTCCATGCACTCCGTCGTCCTCAACAACGGCAAGGTGCTGCTGATCGCCGGGTCCGGCAACAGCGAGGAGATGTTCGAGGCGGGCACGTTCACCAGCGCGGTCTACGACCCGCGGAACGGCACGTACAAGCAGATCCCCACGCCCAAGGACATGTTCTGCGCCGGGCACGTCCAGCTGAAGGACGGCCGGGTGCTCGTGATGAGCGGCAACAAGGGCTATCCGTCGGCCGACGGCAGGGTCGGCTACCAGGGCTACAAGGACTCGTACGTCTTCGACCCGGTCACGGAGACCTACAGCAGGACCAACGACATGAACGACGGGCACTGGTACCCGTCGGCGACGATCCTCGGCAACGGCGACGTCATCTCCTTCGGCGGGCTGCGGGAGGACTCGACCGGTTCGGTGACGGCCGAGCTGTGGTCGGACGCCGAGCAGAAGTGGCTGGAGCTCTGGAAGGTCAACCAGACCTGGTCGTACTGGGGTCTGTACCCGTCGATGATCCTCATGCAGGACGGGCGGCTCTTCTACTCCGGCAGCCATGTCTTCGGCAACAACATCCCGGGCACGGGCGCGGCGATCTACGACTACGACGCCAACACCGTCACCCAGGTCCCGGGCCTGCGGAAGAAGGACGAGCGCGACCAGTCGGCGAGCGTGCTGCTGCCGCCCGCGCAGGACCAGAAGGTCCTGACCATCGGCGGCGGGAACATCGAGTCCAACCCGGACGCCAACCGTCTCACCGACGTCATCGACCTCAAGCAGCCGAACCCGTCGTACGTGGCCGGGCCGCCGCTCCCGCAGGGGACGGTCGACCTCGGCGCCGGGAAGGTCGCCGAGACCGGCGCCCAGGGCAAGATGTACGTCTCCGCGGTGCTGCTGCCCGACGGCAAGGTGCTGGAGACCGGCGGCGCCCTGCACAACCGGGCCGACCCCGTGTACGAGTCGTCGATCTACGACCCGGCGACCGGCACCTTCGACCCGGTGGCGGCCGACCCGGAGGAGCGCGGCTACCACTCCTCGGCGTTCCTGCTGCCCGACGGCCGGGTCATGGCGACCGGCGACAACCCGGGCAACGGCTCCTGGAACCACGACGTGTCGATCTACACCCCGCCCTATCTGCTCAAGGGCGCACGCCCCACGATCACCTCGGTGATCGACACCGAGTGGACGTACGGCGACACCCAGCGGATCACCGTCGACCGGCCCATCGCCAAGGCCGAGCTGATCCGCCCGGCCGCCGTCACCCACTCCTCCGACCCCAACCAGCGGTTCGTCGACCTGCCGCTGTCGGTGGACGGGAACGACGTCGACCTGAACGTGACGAGCAACCCCGACCTGGCGCCGCCCGGCTGGTACATGCTCTTCGCGGTGGACGCCAACGGGGTGCCGTCGGTGGCGAAGTGGGTGCACCTGGACGGCCCCCGGGCGCTGAGCGCCAAGGACGCCTCGCCGCACGTCCACGCCTTCGCCGACGACCTCGAGGGCAAGGTCACGGGCCCGGGCAAGAAGCGCACGGCGCAGAAGGTCGGCCCGGCCGTCTCCGGCTGCGACCGGCACTACGGCTCGGTCAACGTCTGTGTGCCGACGGACTTCCCGCCGGCCGTGAAGGCGACGACGAAGGCCCGCTGCGACTGGCTCAAGGACAACGACTACGGCCGGCTGAAGGTCAACGGCAAGGACGACCCGCTGCGCCTCGACCCGAACCGGGACGGCGTGGCCTGCGGGAAGGGTGATGTGAGGAGCAGGCGTTAGCGCCGGCTCGCGTACTCGGCGAGGGCGCGCTCCACGATGGCTTCGAGCTGTTCTTGGTGCGCGCCCTTCCAGTAGGCGCGCCCGCACGCCGTGCACTGCGCGAAGACGTCGTACGTCCGCCGGGTGCCGCCCTCCAGCTGGTCGGCGACCTCGTCCTTGGTGGCCTCCTTCAGCAGGCCGTTGCAGGCGGTGCAGCGGGTCCAGGGACGCAGTTCCGGGCGGAAGCGGTCGAGGACGTCCCGCAGCTGCTCCTCGGGGCGGGTGCTGTAGACGTAGCCGCCGGCCCACAGCTCGCGGCGGCGCAGCAGGCCCCGGTCGCGGCTGAGCATGATCCGTCTCTCGGCGGCGGAGCGGGCGGCGAGCGCCGGGTCGCCGATGTCGGTCGACTCGTACGCGGTGTCCACGCCGAGCAGGCGCAACCGGCGGGCGAGGGTGCCGAGGTGGACGTCGAGGAGGAAGCGCAGGGGGGCGCCGGGCACCCGCTGGGGGCGCTCGACGGGGCGCACGGTCACGGACTCGCCGGCCTGGGGAACGTGCCCGACGGGGACGGGACGGCCGTCCACGAGGAGGGTGCCGACCTCGGTGAGCGGGACGCCCAGGGACTCCACGACATGGCCGAGGGTGGAGGCGCCGTCGGTGGTGAGCGCGGTGGCGCCGCGCCGCCGGGCACCGGCGACGAACAGGTGCAGCTCGGGCGCGAACTCGACGTGGATCTCGGGACCGTTCACCTGGTCAGGATGTCACGGCAGGGGGCGGGCCCCCCGGGGATTCTCCGCGGGGACGCCGTGCCCGGCCACGTCCGGAGCCCGGTCGAGGAGGCCGGGGAGGTCGTCCTGGAAGCCGTGCTCCGCCCCGTACCGGCTGCTCGATCGTGGGGGCCGCCCACGCCCTGTTCGGCGGTCAGGGCGTGGGCGGCCTCGCGGACGGCGAGGCGCGTCTTCGTCCCGCTCGCGCTCCCGCGGGACCGCGGGGCGGGCCGTCGCGGGGGTGCGTGCCGTGGCCACGGGCGCGTTGCCGGCCCGGACGCCGGTCAGGCGTGCTGGTAGGCCACGAGGGAGATGCCGATGTAGTGCGCGGTGAACGCGGCCAGCGTCAGGGAGTGGAAGACCTCGTGGAAACCGAACCAGCGCGGTGACGGGTTCGGGCGCTTGATGCCGTAGACCACGCCGCCGGCGCTGTAGAGGAGGCCGCCGACGACCACCAGGACGAACACGGCGACGCCGCCGGTGCGCATGAAGTCCGGCAGGAAGAAGACGGCGGCCCAGCCCATCGCGATGTAGCAGGGCGTGTAGAGCCAGCGGGGCGCGCCGACCCAGAAGACCCGGAAGACGATGCCGGCCGCGGCGGCGCTCCAGATGCCCCAGAGCAGCCACTGCCCCTTGGCGCCGGGCAGGAGCAGCATCGTCAGCGGCGTGTAGGTGCCCGCGATGATCAGGAAGATGTTGGCGTGGTCGAGCCGGCGCAGGACACCGTCCATGCGCGGGCCCCAGGTTCCCCGGTGGTACAGCGCGCTCACGCCGAACAGCAGGCAGGCCGTGAGGGTGTAGATCCCGCAGGCGAGCCGGCCGCGCGGGGAGTCCGCGAGGGCGGTGAGGATCAGCCCGGCGACGAGCACGGCGGGGAACATGCCCAGGTGCAGCCAGCCGCGGAGCCTCGGTTTGATCTCCTCGCCGAGCTGCTGGGCCTGGTGGGCGATCTGATGGGGCAGGGAGGGCCCATCGGAGTCCCGGCCGGCGGCCGGCGTGTCCGTGGGCGCGTCGGGGACGGGCGTAGTCATGGGGAAATCGTACCTACGGAACCGTAAGTTATGCCGCGCGGTGGCCTGATGAGGGCCCGAAGTGTCCATCGTCTCACGGGTGCCGGGTGTGCGCGCCCGGGTGAATCCGCGATGGCGGATCGAAAACATCCGAATGAGTGGCGATCCTCACGCCGCTCACTTGTGACGCCCTCTGGACATATGCGCGGACGCATCGGATGATCAAATGAGTGCGGTCGGCACCGGATGAGCGCGGCGCGATCCAGTCAGTGCGGCGTCCGGGTCGAGGCCCCCACGGGGTACACAAGGGCATATCAAGGACAAAATCCTCACTTAGGAGCAACCGTGGCGCGTGACAACACGGCTCCCCCCGTCGTTCCCACCCAGCACCAGGCACTCGTCACCTGGGTGAACGAGATCGCCGAACTGACGCAGCCGGACAACGTGGTCTGGTGTGACGGATCCGAGGCCGAGTACGAGCGCCTGTGCGAGGAGCTCGTCGCCAAGGGCACCTTCAAGAAGCTCGATCCGATCAAGCGCCCCAACTCGTACTACGCCGCCTCCGACCCGACCGACGTCGCCCGTGTCGAGGACCGGACCTTCATCTGCTCCGAGAAGGAGGAGGACGCGGGCCCGACGAACCACTGGAAGGCCCCGGCGGAGATGCGGGAGATCTTCCAGGGGGAGCAGGGCCTGTTCCGCGGCTCCATGCGCGGCCGCACCCTCTACGTCGTGCCCTTCTGCATGGGCCCGCTCGGCTCGCCGCTGTCCGCGATAGGCGTGGAGATCACCGACTCCGCGTACGTCGCCGTGTCCATGCGCACGATGACCCGGATGGGACAGGCGGTCCTGGACGAGCTCGGCTCCGACGGCTTCTTCGTCAAGGCCGTGCACACCCTCGGGGCCCCGCTGGAGCCCGGCCAGGAGGACGTCCCCTGGCCCTGCAACAGCACCAAGTACATCTCGCACTTCCCCGAGGACCGCGAGATCTGGTCCTACGGCTCCGGCTACGGCGGCAACGCCCTGCTCGGCAAGAAGTGCTACGCCCTGCGCATCGCCTCGGTCATGGCCCGCGACGAGGGCTGGCTCGCCGAGCACATGCTGATCCTCAAGCTGACCCCGCCGCAGGGCGAGTCGAAGTACGTCGCCGCCGCCTTCCCGAGCGCCTGCGGCAAGACGAACCTCGCCATGCTGGAGCCCACCATCTCCGGCTGGACGGTGGAGACGATCGGCGACGACATCGCCTGGATGCGCTTCGGCGAGGACGGCCGCCTCTACGCGATCAACCCCGAGGCCGGCTTCTTCGGCGTCGCGCCCGGCACCGGTGAGCACACCAACGCCAACGCGATGAAGACGCTGTGGGGCAACTCGGTCTTCACCAACGTCGCGCTGACCGACGACGGCGACGTCTGGTGGGAGGGCATGACGGAGGAGACTCCCGCCCACCTCACCGACTGGAAGGGCAACGACTGGACGCCGGAGTCCGGCACGCCGGCCGCGCACCCCAACGCCCGCTTCACCACCCCCGCCTCGCAGTGCCCGATCATCGCGCCCGAGTGGGAGGACCCCAGGGGCGTGCCGATCTCCGCGATCCTCTTCGGCGGGCGCCGCGCCAGCGCCGTACCGCTGGTGACGGAGTCCTTCGACTGGAACCACGGCGTCTTCCTCGGCGCCAACGTGGCCTCCGAGAAGACCGCCGCGGCCGAGGGCAGGGTCGGAGAGCTGCGCCGCGACCCGTTCGCCATGCTGCCGTTCTGCGGCTACAACATGGGCGACTACATGGCCCACTGGGTCGACGTGGCCAAGGACAAGGACCCGTCCAAGCTGCCGAGGATCTACTACGTCAACTGGTTCCGCAAGAACGACGAGGGCAAGTTCGTCTGGCCCGGCTTCGGCGAGAACAGCCGCGTCCTGAAGTGGATCGTCGAGCGCCTGGAGGGCAGGGCCGAGGGCGTCGAGACGCCGATCGGCGTCCTGCCGGCCAAGGGCGCCCTCGACACCGCGGGCCTCGACCTGTCCGACTCCGACCTGGACTTCCTGCTCACCGTCGACAGGGACGTCTGGCGCGAGGAGGCGGCGCTCGTCCCCGAGCACCTCGACACCTTCGGCGACCACACGCCCAAGGAGCTGTGGGACGAGTACGACGCGCTCGTGAAGCGCCTGGGCTGAGGACAGCCCCCCAAGACGCCGCGGCCGGCTCCGATCGTGCCCTGACCAGCTACATCGTCACGGCCGGCCGCGGTGACCGCCTCCCGGACCGGCGAGGCTCCGTACAACGGCGTGCGGGGCCCCGGGCCTGCCGCCGCCGGTTCCCGTCCGCCCCGACGGGACGAGAGCGGCGGCAGGCCCTCGCCTGACGGCGAGGGCCTGCGAGAAGCCAGGGGTGAGGGGTCTCAGCCGACCCCGGTCAGTTTCTGCGCCGCGGCGTGCGCGTCCATGCGTTCGGCGGCGAGGATCGCCGCGGCGGTGTCCGCGCGGGACGCGGCGACGACCAGGGCGCGGCCCGCCAGGGCGTGCGCCCGCCGGTGCAGGGTGACCAGCCGCGCCGGGTCGGCCGCGACGGCGGAGCGGGCCGGAGGGTGTCCTTCCCGGAGCCGGGTCACCTGCTCGGCGAGCCGTTCGGCCGCGAGGTCCAGGTCCTGCGAGGGTGCCGTCGCACGCAGCTCGTCCGTGACGGCGAGCAGCGCGGCGAGGTGACCGGCGAGCTGGATGTCCAGCTCCTCCTCGCGCGAGCGGTGGGGGAAGTCGGTGCCGCCGGCCATCGTGCTGTGGATCGACTTGGTGCGGATCGGTTCGTACATGGGGGATGGCCTCCTGTGCGCTGACAGGAAGCCATCCTAGCTTGGATCTCGTCTAAAGTTGAGCTGTATGCAAGAAGTGGACCGTGCATGTACGTACGGTCACGGCTGGCCGTATCCGTCGAGGAAGCGGCCGATCCGGCCCATCGCGTCCCGCAGGTCCGTGGTCGTCGGCAGGGTCACCACCCGGAAGTGGTCCGGCTCCGGCCAGTTGAAGCCGGTGCCCTGGACGACCATGATCTTCTCGCGGCGCAGCAGGTCCAGGACCATCCGCCGGTCGTCCTTGATCTTGAAGACCTTGGGGTCCAGGCGCGGGAAGAGGTAGAGCGCGCCCTTCGGCCGGACACAGCTCACGCCCGGGATGGCGGTCAGCATCTCGTAGGCGACGTCCATCTGCTCCTTGAGCCGCCCGCCGGGCAGCACCAGGTCGTCGATGGTCTGCCGGCCGCTGAGGGCGGCGACGACCCCGTGCTGACCGGGCATGTTCGCGCACAGCCGCATGTTCGCGAGGATGGTCAGACCCTCGATGTAGGAGTCGGCGTGCGCGCGCGGGCCCGAGATCGCCATCCAGCCCACCCGGTAGCCGGCCACCCGGTACGCCTTGGACATGCCGTTGAAGGTGAGGGTCAGCAGGTCGGGGGCGACGGCGGCGGTCGGGGTGTGGGTGGCGCCGTCGTAGAGGATCTTGTCGTAGATCTCGTCGGAGCAGACGAGGAGGTTGTGCCGTCGCGCGATGTCCGTCAGCCCGCGCAGGACGGCCTCGTCGTACACGGCCCCCGTCGGGTTGTTGGGGTTGATGATGACGATGGCCTTGGTGCGGTCGGTGACCTTGCGCTCGACGTCGGCGAGGTCGGGCATCCAGTCGGACTGCTCGTCGCACCGGTAGTGCACGGCGGTGCCGCCGGACAGGGACACGGCGGCGGTCCACAGGGGGTAGTCCGGCGCCGGGACCAGCACCTCGTCCCCGTCGTCGAGGAGACCCTGCATCGCCATGACGATCAGCTCGGAGACGCCGTTGCCGATGAAGACGTGCTCGACGTCGGTCTCGATGCCGAGGGTCTGGTTGTGCATGACGACGGCCCGGCGTGCGGCCAGCAGGCCCTTCGCGTCGCCGTAGCCATGGGCCGACGACACGTTGCGGAGGACGTCCTCCAGGATCTCGGGCGGGCACTCGAACCCGAACGCCGCCGGGTTGCCGGTGTTCAGCTTGAGGATCCGATGCCCTGCCGACTCGAGCCGCATCGCCTCCTCGAGCACCGGGCCCCGGATCTCGTAACAGACGTTGGCGAGCTTGGTCGACTGGATCACCTGCATGTCTGGGAGCTTACGGCCGCGCCCCGGGCGAAGGCCCGTGTTTTCCGCCACGTGAGACCGCGGGGCGGCCCGTGTACGGCCGGACGGGGGACGGCGGGAGGCGCCGCCGGGCCGGCTGTGGGGATCCGGCCACCCTCCCGTGGAGGTCCTGCGCCGCCGCGCCGAAACCTCCCGTACCCGGTGGTAGGGAAAGCCCTACGACCCGGACCCATCGGTCATCAAGTCCTTGTCCGGGTCCTCCTCCTGAGTGAGAATGCGCATGACAAAAGCGCGGGTGGCCGGAGGTTCTCCGGTCACCCTCCTCGTATGAGGGGACCCCCACATGAGAAAACCTCTCGGCGCCACCCTCCTCGCCCTGGCGATGGCCGGGGCCGGCGCCGCACCCGTGGCCGCGGCTCCCGCGGACACCGCGCCGTCCTTCGGCAAGGGTGCCGGAACGGGCTCGGTCACCTCGGTGGTCCGGGACACCGTCGCCTCCGTCACGGCCGGTCTCGAACAGGCGCTCAAGCCGTCCGTCCAGGCCGTCGACTTCGCCGGCACCGTGGCACTCAGCAACTGCTCCGGCTCCGTCGTGCGCTTCCCGAAGTCGCAGGACGGCGACCCGGCGCTCGTCATGTCGAACGGCCACTGTCTGGAGACCGGCATGCCGGGCCCCGGCCAGGTCGTCGTCGACCGGGCGTCCAGCAGGACCTTCAGCCTGCTGAACGCGTCCGGCTCCAGGGTCGCCACCCTGCGGGCCGGCAAGATCGCCTACGGCACGATGACCGACACGGACGTGTCGATCTACCAGCTCACCACCACGTACGCGCAGATCAAGAGCGCGTACGGGATCAGCGCGCTGACCGTGTCCGACACCCGCCCGGCCGCCGGCACCGCCATCACCGTCGCCTCCGGCTACTGGAAGCGGCTGTACAACTGCAACGTCGACGGCTTCGCGTACCGCCTGAAGGAAGGCGACTGGACCTTCAAGGACTCGGTCCGCTACACCTCCGCCTGCAACACCATCGGCGGCACCTCCGGCTCCCCGGTGATCGACCAGGCCACCAAGCGGGTCGTCGCCGTCAACAACACCGGCAACGAGGACGGCCAGTCCTGCACGGTCAACAACCCGTGCGAGGTCGACGAGAACGGCAAGGTCACCGTCCGCCAGGGCATCAACTACGCCCAGCAGACGTACCAGATCCCCGCCTGCTTCGGCACCGGCAACAAGCTGAACCTGAACGCGAGCGGCTGCGTCCTGCCCAGGCCGTGACCGCCGCGACGCGGACCGGCTAGCCGGTCCTGCGGACCGCCCGTCCCGCCAGTACGTCCGTGCGGCGGCCGTCCTCGATGACGAAACGGCCGTCCACGAGCACATGCGGGATACCCGTCGGTGGTGTGCGCGGCTCCGCGAACGTGGAGCCCGCCGCCACCGTCTCCGGGTCGAACAGCACCAGGTCCGCCCGGTACCCCTCGCGGACCAGACCCCGGTCCGGCAGCCGCAGCCGCGCCGCCGGACGCGAGGTCAGACGGGCCACGCACGCCTCGAGCGACAGCACCCCCAACTCCCGCACGTAGTGGCCGAGATAGTGCGGGAAGGTGCCGTACGCGCGCGGATGCGGCTTGCTGCCCTGCAGGATGCCGTCGGAACCGCCCGTGTGGACGCGGTGCCGCATGATCGCCCGGACGTTCTCCTCGTGGCCGACGTGCTGCAGGATCGTCGTGCCGAGGCGGTCCTCCAAGAGCAGCCGGCGCGCGGTCGTCCAGGGCTCCTCGCCGCGCGCGTCCGCCGTCTCCCGGACCGTGCGGCCGACGTGGTCCGCCAGCGCGGGCTCGCCCACCCCCGAGATCTCGACGGTCTCCCACTCGACGGGCACGCCGTGGCAGCCGTCCGCGCCGACGACCTCCAGATGGTGCCGGATCCGCTCGGCCGTCGCGTCGTCGGCGAGCCGCGCGAGGACCGCCTCCGGGCCGCCCTCGCTCGCCCAGCTCGGCAGCAGGGCGACCAGGGTCGTGCAGCCGGGCGTGTAGGGGTAGGTGTCGAGGCTGATGTCGGCGCCCTCGGCGAGCGCCTTGTCCAGCAGGGACAGCAGCTCCGGGGCCCGGCCCCGGTTCACGCCGAAGTTCATGGTGGCGTGGGCGAGATGCAGCGCGCAGCCCGCCTCCCGGGTCAGCGCCACCATCTCCTCGTATGCCCGCAGCGCCCCGGCCCCGTAGGAGCGGTGGTGCGGGCAGTAGTAGCCGCCGTACCGGGCGACGACCCGGCACAGCTCGGTCAGTTCGGCGTCCCGCGCGTACATGCCCGGCGTGTACGTGAGTCCCGAGGACAGTCCGACCGCGCCCTGCTCCAGTCCCTCGGCGACCAGGGCCCGCATCCGGTCGAGCTCGGCGGGCGTCGCCTCCCGGTCCTCCCAGCCGACGACGAGCGCCCGGACCGTGCCCTGCGGGACGAGGTACGCGGCGTTCACCGCGATGCCCCGGTCGAGCCGGTCCAGGTACTCGCCGACGGACCGCCAGTCGAAGTCGATGTCGTCGCCGGAGCCGTTCCAGCCGGCGATCGCGCGCCGCACCTCGCCCAGGGTGCGGTCGTCGACGGGCGCGTACGACAGCCCGTCCTGGCCGAGCACCTCCAGGGTGACGCCCTGGGCGGCCTTGGCGCTGTGGTCGGGGTCCCGCAGCAGCGCCAGGTCGCTGTGGGCGTGCATGTCGACGAAGCCGGGGGAGAGGACCAGTCCCTCCGCGTCCAGCTCGCGGCGCGCCTCGGGCCGCTGGCAGCCGGCCGCGGCGGCCTCCTGGACGATCGACACGATCCTGCCGCGGTCCACGACCACGTCGGCGCGGTAGGACGGACCGCCGCTGCCGTCGACGACGTCGGCGTCCCGGATGACGAGGTCTTCCACGACCGGCCCCTCCTCAGAAGAACGTGCGGATGTAGTCGACGACCGTCCCGTCCGCCTCGGCGAGCGGGATCAGCTGCCACTTGTCGAACGCCGTGCACGGGTGGGACAGGCCCAGTCCGAGCCAGTCCCCGACCTCCAGGTCCGCCTCCCCGGTCGTCTCCAGCCAGCCGTGCTGGTCGGACAGCGCGGTCACGGTGACGCCGGTGGCGGGGCGCTCGACGCCGTCCCGGCGGACCACCTGGGCGACCGGCAGATCGAGGTCGTACGCCGCGTCGCGCTTGCCGGCGTTGACGAAGGCCTGGCCGGGGGAGGGGCGGGAGACGACCTGCGCCCACAGCCGGAAGGCGGGCTCCAGGGCGCCCTCCTGGGGGACCCGGTTGAACGGGGTGAGCTCGCGGTAGTGGCCGTCGTCGTGCGAGACGTACGCGCCCGAGCGCAGCAGCTTCAGCACGGGCACGGAGAGCCCGGGGATCTCGGCGAACACGTCGGCCACCGCGTCGAACCAGGCGCTGCCGCCCGCGCTCACGACGATCTCGTCCAGGCCCACGAACCGGCCCGCCCTGTCGAAGGACACCGCCAGCGCCACCAGCCGGCGCAGCCAGGCGCGCACCCGCTCGGGGTCCGCCCCCGGGACCTCGCCCTCGTACCCGGCGACCCCGGCGAGGCGCAGCGTGTCCGTGGCGGCCACCGCGTCCGCGACGGCCGCGCACTCCTCGTCCGTGCGGACGCCGGTGCGGGCGCCCTCGCCGGCCGCCAGCTCCACGACGACGTCCAAGGGCCGGCCGGCCCCGGCGGCCCGCAGCGCGGCGTCCATGAGCCGTACGCCGGACACGGAGTCGACGTAGCAGACGAGGCGGAAGTCCGGGTCGGTCAGCTCACCGGCGATCCAGCGCAGGGCGGAGGCGTCCACGAGCTCGTTGGCGAGGAAGATCCGCCGGACGCCGAACGCCCGGGCCACCCGCACCTGGTGGGGCACGGCGAGCGTGATGCCCCAGGCGCCGCGCTCGATCTGCCGCTGGAACAGCTGGGGCGCCATCGAGGTCTTGCCGTGCGGGGCGAACGCCAGACCGTGGCGGTCGGCGTACGTCTCCATCAGGGCGAGGTTGTGCTCCAGGCGCTCGGCGGAGAGCGCGAGCACCGGGGTGGTGAAGCCGTCGGTGAAGAGGTTGCGCCGCTGGGCGGCCAGCTCCCCGACGGTCAGGCCGTCGGCGTCGGGCGGGAGGCCCTTGAAGCGGTGGTCGACGCGTTCCTCGGACAGGCGGGCCAGCGCCTCGTTCCCCATGGAACCTCCCTGATCAGTGACGTTGCAGTGAGTGCAACACTCATTGCGTATTTCGCTTGTCGCTGTCTAACATCTCGGCCAACCGCGGGTCAACGGAACCGCATATCCGCCCAAGGTCTGGAGCTACGACGATCGTGACCCTCACCGGACCCTGCGACGCCCCCGGCGTCGTGGACGTCGTCGCGCTCGGCGAGTCCATGGTCACGTTCCTGCCGTCGCGGCCGGGACGCCTCGCCGACGTCCCCTCGTTCGAGCGGGCCATCGGCGGCGCCGAGTCCAACGTGGCCTGCGGGCTCGCCGCCGCCGGCCACCGGGTGCGCTGGGTGAGCCGGGTGGGGGCCGACGGCTTCGGCGACCACCTCGTGGAGGCCATCGGCGGCCACGGCGTCGACGTCTCGGCCGTGCGCCGCGACCCGGCCCGCCCGACCGGCGTGTACTTCCGCACCGCCGGCGACCGGGCCACCGACGCGCACGAGGTCGCCTACTACCGGGCCGGATCGGCGGCGTCCGCCATGTCCCCGGAGAACGTCGACCTCGACGCCGTGCGCGCGGGACGCGTCCTGCACCTGTCCGGGATCACCGCCGCGCTGTCGGGCACCTGCCTGGACCTGCTGCGGGAACTGACCGCACCGCGCGAGGACCGCCCGCTCGTCTCCTTCGACGTCAACCACCGGCCCGGCCTGTGGCGGGACGCCGGCGGCCCGGTGCTGCTGGACCTCGCCCGCGCCGCGGACCTCGTGTTCGTGGGCGTGGACGAGGCGCAGGAGGCCTGGGGCGTCACGGGGGGCCCGGAGGCGGTCCGCGCGGCGCTGCCGCAGCCACCGCTGCTGGTGGTGAAGGACGGCCCGCGCGGCGCGACCCTGTTCGACGGCGCCACGCGCCCGGCCGTGTACGTGCCGGCCCCCAGGGTCCGCGTCGCCGCCGCGACCGGGGCCGGGGACGCCTTCGCCGCCGGGTTCCTCTCCGCCACCCTGCGCGGCCTCCCCCCGCGCGACCGACTGCGCCACGGGCACCTGTGGGCCGCCGCCACCCTCACCAGCCCCGCCGACCTCGCCGCGCCCCCCGCCCGCGACACCGCCGACGGCCTGGTGGCCCTCGACGACGCCGGGTGGGAGAAACTTCGACTCGGCCCCGGCCGGACCCACGCCACGGACCGGGCCGACGAGGAGGTACCCACGCCATGAGCCAGACCGTCGACCGCGCGCTGAGCATCCTGCCGCTGCTCGCCGAGGGCCCCGCCGACCTGGGCAAGGTCGCCGAGCGGCTCGGCGTCCACAAGTCCACCGCGCTGCGGCTGCTGCGCACCCTGCACGAACACGGCATGGTCTACCGCCAGTCCGACCAGCGCTACCGGCTCGGCGCCCGCCTCATCGCCCTCGCCCAGGAGGCGATGGAGAACCTCGACATCCGCGGGATCGCCCACCCCCACCTGGTCCGGCTGAACGAGAGTTGCGGGCACACCGTGCACCTCGCCGTGTACGAGGAGGACGAGGTGCTCTACATCGACAAGGTCGAGAGCCGCTACCCCGTGCGGATGTACTCGCGGATCGGCAAGCCCGTCGCCATCACCGTCGCGGCCGTCGCCAAGCTGCTCCTCGCCGACCTGCCCGAGCATGAGCGGCGGGCCCTCGCCGAACAGCTCGACTACCCCATGTACACGTCCCGTTCCACCCCCAACGCCCCCGCCTTCCTGAGGGAGTTGGACAAGGTCCGCGAACAGGGCTGGGCCACCGACCTCGGCGGCCACGAGGAGTCCATCAACTGCGTCGCGGCGCCGATCCGCGGCGCGGACGGCCGGGTCGTCGCCGCGATGTCGGTGTCCGCGCCCAACGTCGTCGTCACCGCCGACGAACTCCTCACCCTGCTCCCGCTCGTGCGCCGCACCGCGGACGCGATCAGCGGCGAGTACTCCGGCAGAACCCCAGCGAAGGACACCCCGTGACCGACAAGACCGCGCTCACCCCGAAGACCCACACCACCCCGCCCGCGAAGTTCTCCCACGGGGTGCGCAAGGGCAACATCCTCCAGGTCGCCGGTCAGGTCGGCTTCCTCCCCGCCGTCGAGGGCCAGGCCCCCACGCCCGCCGGCCCCACCCTGCGCGAGCAGACCCTCCAGACCCTCGCCAACGTCAAGGCGATCCTCGAGGAGGGCGGCGCCTCCTGGGACGACGTCATGATGATCCGCGTCTATCTGACGGACGTGGACCACTTCGCCGAGATGAACACGCTCTACAACGCCTACTTCGAGGAGCAGGGCCTCACCCAGCCGCCCGCCGCCCGCACGACCGTGTACGTCGGTCTGCCCGCGGGTCTCCTCATCGAGATCGACGCGCTGGCCGTCCTCGGCTGACGCCCGGCTCGCACCCCCCCGCCGCACCCCCCCCGCACGGCACGGTGTCCGCCCACCCCCGCGACGCCGTGCCGCGATGCCCCCTGCCCGAAAGCCGGATGCACTCACCCCGAGGACCCCCGAATGCCCCCTTCGCTCCTTCCGCTCGCCGCGCAGGCCCCCGAGACACCCCCGCACACCGGCGGTCTGCTGCACCTCGTCGACGGCACGGCCGGACTGCTCACGGTCGCCGCCCTCGGCATCGCGCTGCTGCTCTACCTGATCATCAAGGTGCGGCTCCAGCCCTTCGTCGCGCTGCTCGCGGTCTCCATAGCCGTCGGCCTGATGGCCGGCCTGTCCGTCACCGAACTCTTCGGCACCGTCCAGCGGTCCGACGCGGTGTCGACCATCGAGTCCGGCATGGGCGGCATCCTCGGCCATGTCGCCATCATCATCGGCCTCGGCACCATGCTCGGCGCCATCCTCGAAGTCAGCGGCGGCGCCGAGGTGCTGGCCTCGCGTCTGCTGCGGCTCTTCGGGGAACGGCGGGCCCCGCTCGCGATGGGCGTGACGGGCCTGATCTTCGGCATCCCGGTCTTCTTCGACGTCGGCATCTTCGTCCTCGCGCCGCTCGTCTACGCCGCCGCCAAGCGCTCCGGCAAGTCGATCCTGCTGTACTGCCTGCCGCTCCTCGCGGGCCTGTCGATGACCCACGCCTTCCTGCCCCCGCACCCCGGCCCGGTGGCCGCGGCCGGTCTGCTCCACGTCGAGCTGGGCTGGGTCATCCTCATGGGCGTCGTCTGCGGCATCCCCGCGGTGCTGGCCGCGTGGGCGTACGCGGCCTGGATCGGGCGGCGCGTCTTCGTCGCCGTGCCGCAGGACATGGTCGAGGCGGCGGAGGAGGCCCGGCAGTCGGTCGTCGCCGAGCAGCGGGCGGCCGGCGTGGAGCCCCGGGAGGCCCCCGTGCCGCTCGGCACGGTCCTCGGGATCATCGGCACGCCGCTGGTGCTGATCCTCGCCGCGACGTTCTCCTCGATCGGCCTGGACCCGTCCACCACCCGCTCGGTGATCGAGTTCTTCGGGCACCCGTTCGTGGCCCTGACGATCGCCCTGCTCCTCGCGTACTACCTGCTGGGCATCCGGCGCGGCTGGTCCCGCAAGTCCCTGGAGACGGTGTCGACCTCGTCGCTGAAGCCGGTCGGCAACATCCTGCTGGTCGTCGGCGCGGGCGGTGTCTTCGGCGCCGTCCTCAAGGCCAGCGGCGTCGCCCAGGCGCTGTCGGACACCTTCAACGACGTGGGTCTGCCGGTCATCGTGCTGTCGTACCTGATCTCGCTGGTGCTGCGGGTCGCGCAGGGCTCCGCGACGGTCGCCATCGTCACCACGGCGGGCATCGTCGCGCCCCTGCTCTCCGAGGGCCACCACTCGCAGGCGTTCACCGCCCTGGTCATCATGGCCGTCTCGGCCGGGTCGATCTTCGCCTCGCACGTCAACGACGGCGGATTCTGGATCGTGGCCAAGTACTTCGGCATCACCGAGCGGGACACGCTGAAGTCGTGGACGGTGCTGGAGAGCGTCCTGTCGCTGGCCGGGTTCGCGGTGGCGGCGGTGCTCAGCCTGTTCGTGTAGTCCCGCACCTCGCGGGTTCGGTAACGATGCGGGGGCTGGTTGCGCGGAGCACAGGGTTGTCGACCATACTGCTCGGCTGTGGAGCAGCGCATAGGTTCAGGCAGCCAGCCCCTGGAAGGCGCCGGGTTCGACCCGGCCTTCGTCCCCGGGCTCACCCCGCCCGCGTCCGCCGCCCCCAAGGGCCCGCTGGAGAAGGACGACACGGCCGCGGCGGACGCCGGCGAGACGGTGCCCGAGGTGGTCGCCGCCGAGGAGAGCGACGAGAGCGCGGACGTCCCGGAGGACGCGGCCGCCGACGAGGTGCCCGTGGACGGCCCGGTCTTCGAGGCCGCCGACCGCCGGGCGCGGATCGTCGCCGACCACCGGGGAGTCCGGCTCCGCCTGGACGACCAGGAGTGCGAGTTCCGCTGGGACGAGGTCGCCGCCGTCGAGACGGAGTCCCCGCGCTTCGGGAAGCGGTTCACCGTCACGGTGCACACTCCTGACCGCCGTTGGTACCCGATCGAGATCGAGGCGACGGCCAGGAGCCGCTTCACGGAGTGGGACGAGCAGCTGGACGCCGTCCTCGACGCCTACTTCGAGGAGGGCGCGGCCGAGGAGACCGAGGCCGCCGCGGCCGAGAAGGAGTGACTCCTAGGAGCAGTACTGGGCTTCCTTCCCGATGGACCGGTACATGCAGTCCGCGTTCTCCAGCAGTTGGAGCACGGCGTCCCGGTTGCGGGAGGTCTCCCGCTCGATGACCTCGTCGGGCGGGTAGAAGCCCCCGCCGCCGGACCTCGGGTACATCTCGAAGGTGTACGAGAAGATCCGCTGGTCGCCCCAGAGCCAGTCGTCGATCGACCCGTCGGTGATGTAGAGGTCGCTGGCCTGCTCGGCCGTGTACCCGTTGCTGGCCGCCATCCTGCGGCCGACGGTGGCGAAGGCGTTGCGGTCGTCGGCCGTCATCCCGGTGGTGGTGTCGGAGTACGTGTAGCCGAACGGCCACAGCACCAGCTCGCTGTAGGTGTGGAAGTCGATGCCGGCCGTGATCTGCTGCTTGCCGCCGACGATCCGGCTGCGCACGAAGTCGGCGACGACCCTCACCTCGGGGGACGACTCGGCGGAGGTGCCCCGGTAGGTCTCGGAGGACGCGGAGCCGGAGGAGCCGCCGCAGCAGCCCCAGCGGTAGGCCCAGTTGCGGTTGAGGTCGGTGCCGACGGCCGAGGAACCGGAGTTGGGCTGCCGGTTCTTGCGCCACGACCGGTAGGAGCCGGTGGCGATGTCGTACTCGCCGCCGTCCGGGTTGAGGTCGGGCACGATCCAGATCTCCCGGCTGTTCACCAGGCCGGTGACCCGCGCGTCGCCGCCGTAGCCGGAGGTCAGTTCGCGCAGCAGGTAGAGGGCCATCTCGACGGTGAGGTGCTCACGGGCGTGCTGATGGTGCGTGAACAGCACCTCGGGCTCGGCCTCGTCGGTGCCGACGTTGTCGCTGATCTTGACGGCGACGATGTCACGGCCCTGGTAGGACGTGCCGATGACGCGGCGGCTCGCGATGGACGGGTGGGCCGCGACGATCGTGTTGATCTCGCTCGTCATCTCCGCGTAGTTGTGATAGCGCGAGTCGGCGGTGGGGAAGTCGTAGAGCCGCACGTCGTCCTCGCCGGCCGACCGGTCGGGGACCGCGCCGAGCGGGGTGACGTCGTAGCCGAGCGCCCTCAGCTTCCTGATCTGGCCGGCGCGGCCGGAGACGACGACGCCGTGGTCGTCGGCGGAGTCCACGCTCACGCCGGTGCGCTGGAGTGCCGTGCGGTCGGCGGCGGTCGCGTGCAGCCGGACCTCGTACTGACGGATGTCGTCGGCGGAGGGGGCGGCCTTCGCGGCGCTGTCGGCGGACGCGGAGACGGTTTCGGTGAGGGGTGCCGCGAGGGCGAGGGAGAGCAGGGCGGCGAGTGCGGCGGCCCGTCTGCCGCCACGCGCGCCCGGGCCGCGTGTGCGAAGTCGCATGAAGTCTCCTTGGAGGAGTGGGGGTGGGGTTCAGTGCGACGTACGACGTGGTGCGGGGTGCGGGGCTCATGGTCGGTGCATGGCATGAACAGTTCAAGAGTGGAGAACCGGCCGATGCCCGGAACAGGCCGAAAATGGCCGCGCAGTGTACGCGTGCGGCATGCGCCCGGCGCGTTCCCGGGCGAATTCCACCCGCCGGTGTGATCCCGGCGTGCGCGGCGGCGCGCGGCCCGGGAAGGGTGAGGGTCCGCGCAAGGGGGGAGCGGGTGGAGCGACGGCGGCGGGGACCGGCGCTCCCCCCGGCTCCCCCGGCCTCCCCAGGACGTCAGGAGAGCCCGCCGATGACCTCTCCGGCCGGACCCGGATCCAGCCCGTTCGACCACCGCATGGCCGTCTTCGGCTCCGACGACGAGTTCCTGGCCCAGGCGCTCCCCTTCGTCGCCGAGGGACTCGCCGCGCGGCACGAACCGCCGCCCGTGGTCATCGCGGCCCCCGGCAACCTGGACCTGCTGCGCGACGCCCTCGGCCCCGGGGCCGGCGACATCGGACTGCTCCCGCACACCGAGTGGTACACGGGCTCCGCCGCCAACGCGATCGCCCAGGGCGCCGGTTACCTCGCCGCGCACGCCGGCCCCGGCGGCCGGATCCACCTGCTGATGGAACCGGTGTGGGGCGGCCGGGCCGGCCGCTCGCCCCGGGAGAGCGCCGAGTGGATCCGCTACGAGGCCCTCGCCAACCTGCTGTTCGCGCCCCTCGCCACCACCGTGCTGTGCGCCTACGACACCCGGGTCGCCGGCGCCACCGTCGTCGCCGCCGCCCGCCGCACCCACCCGGACTGCGCGGTGTACGAGGACCCGCTGCGGATCGCCGCCGAACTGGACGCCGTACCGCTGCCGCCGCCGCCCGCCGGCGCCGAGTCCGTCCCCGGCCCGGCTCCCGCCGCCGGTGCCGTGCGCACCTGGGCCACCGGGCGGGGGCTGGCCCCGGCCGAGGCGGAGGTGTTCGCCACGGCCGTCGTCGAGGCGGCCGCCGCCCTCGGCCCCGTCGACCGCACGCTCCTGTGGACCGACGGCCCGGCCTGCGTCTGCGAACTGCGGCCCGTGCGCCGCGTCGACGACCCGCTGGCGGGTTTCGTGCCGCCGCGGGACTCGGCACCCGGGCAGGGCCGGGGCCTGTGGTTCGCCCGTCAGGTGTGCGCCTACGTGGACGTCCGCGACGAACCGGGCGGGACGAGCGTACGGCTCCAGTACGGCTGAGCGGCCCCGGGGCGCGCTCGTAGCGCCCGTGCGGACATCGGGTGCAGATCGCGGCACGCCCTCTTGTCGCCCCGGCGTCCATGCGCTTACTTGACCTGCATGGCGGACACCACGGGAAGCACAGAGGCATCACCGGTCGGCGCGGCGGACTCCCGGCCCCGCAAGTCCAGTTGGCGTTATATCGGCCCCGGCATCGTCGTCGCCGCGACCGGTGTCGGCGCCGGAGACCTGGTCGCCACGCTGATCGCGGGCAGCAACTTCGGCTACACCCTGCTGTGGGCCGCCGTCATCGGCTGCCTGGTCAAGATCTCCCTCGCCGAGGCCGCCGGACGCTGGCACCTGTCCACCGGCCGCACCCTCTTCGACGGCTGGGCGAGCCTCGGCCGCTGGACCACCTGGTTCTTCGCCGCGTACGTCGTGATCTGGGGCTTCGTCTACGGCGCGGCGGCGATGTCGTCGAGCGCCCTGCCCCTGCAGGCACTGTTCCCGGACGTGATGGACCTGGAGTGGTGGGCGATCGCCTGCGGCCTGACCGGCCTGGTGTTCGTCTGGTTCAACAAGTACGCGGTGTTCGAGAAGGTCATGACCGTCCTGGTGGGCGTCATGTTCGTCGTCACCGTGTACCTGGCGGTCCGCGTCACGCCGAACCTCGGGGACGCCTTCGCGGGCCTTCTGCCCGTCCTGCCCGACGAGAAGGACTCGATCCTCAACACCCTCGGCCTGATCGGCGGCGTCGGCGGCACCATCACGCTCGCCGCGTACGGCTACTGGGTCAACGCCAAGGGCTGGACGGACACCGGCTGGATGAAGGTGATGCGGCTCGACAACCGGGTCGCCTACCTCACGACGGGCATCTTCGTCGTCGCGATGCTCTTCGTCGGCGCGGAACTGCTGCACTCGGCGAACGTGGCCATCGCGAGCGGCGACAAGGGGCTGCTCCAGCTCGGCGACATCCTGGAGGACGAGTACGGCACGGCCACCGCCAAGTTCTTCCTGATCGGCTTCTTCGCCACCTCCTACACCTCACTGATCGGCGTCTGGCACGGCGTGAGCCTGATGTTCGCGGACTTCGTCGCCCGCTACCGGGGCGAGGCCGCGCAGAAGGGCGAGGAGGTCGCCTCCGGCGCCCGCGAACGCTCCTGGCCGTTCCGCGCGTACCTGCTGTGGCTGACCTTCCCGCCCATCGTCCTGCTGTTCCAGGGCCAGCCCTTCCGCCTGATCATCCTCTACGGCGTGCTGGGCGCGGCCTTCCTGCCGTTCCTCGCGGGCACCCTGCTCTGGCTGCTCAACTCCGGCCGCACACCCGCCCCCTGGCGCAACGGCGTGCTCAGCAACGTCATGCTGACGATCGCCGGACTGCTGTTCCTGGTCCTGTGCGTCAAGCAGATCTGGGACCAGCCGTGGGCCGACTTCTTCTAGACACCCCCTAGCGGTACCGGTCCCACCGCGCGCTCAGGGCGATCTTCCGCAGCTGTGCCTGGGTGAGGACCGGTGCCGTGCGGCTGGGGGCGTCGTGCTGGCTCGGCGCGTTGAGGGCGCTGACGACGACCCGGAAACCGTCGGTGCGCAGGGAGTCCACGGTCCACATCACGGCACCGGGCACGCCCTTGTCACCGCCGTTCTCGCGGAAGTCCACCAGCGTCCCGTCCGGAAGCGTCCCGGACCCCTCCCCGAAGAGGTCCCCGGCCACGTCGCCCATGTCCTGCTGGACGTCGACCTGCACATAGCCGCGGCCCTCGCCGTCGTCCAGGACGAGGAACGAGTAGTCCTCGCCCCGCTCCACGACCTTCGCCCCGCGGGGCAGCAGGGCCGCGAGCGTGTCCAGCACGGAGTCGACGGACGGCTCGGCGGGCGGGTCCGACGCCTCCAGCGGGTCCTCGGGGAGCGAGTCGACGTAGCCGCGCCACACCGGCGCCGTCACCAGCTTCCTCAACCGGGCCGTGGACAGCGGGGGCTCGGCCCGGGTCACCGGCGAGTCCTTCTCGGCCGCGGCGTTGAGCTCCTTGACGAAGACGTGCTGGCCGGCCGGGGTGACCAGGTCGGCCGACCAGAGCTTGGTCTTCGCGCGCCGGTCGCCGTACACGTACCCCTGGAACAGCCTCAGCAGCGAGCCGTCGGACAGCTTGGTGGAGACGCACGCGTCGTGCCGCACCAGCGCCCGGTCGGGGCAGTCGACCGTCTGGCGGGCGTGCTGACCGCCGAACCCGATGCGGTCCAGGCCGACGACGACCGCCGCGGCCCCCTTGCCGTCGTCGAACACGAGACGTGCGTACGGCGCCGGTGAGCGGTCCGCGCCGCCCTGGGCCTCCTGCCCGCTCACCTTGCCGTCGGGCAGCATTTCCTTCAGCGACCTGATCAGCTCGTGCCCGGTGACGGGCGCCACCAGCGCCTGCGTGGAGGGCCGTCCGGACGTAGTGGGCCGGGGGGCGGAGCCGTCGTCCCAGGGCGTGGTGAGCAGTGTCCCGCCGACCCCGGCCAGCGCGACCCCGGCGACCCCGCCGAGGACCGCCGTGCGCCGGCGCAGCCGCTGCCGGCGACCTCGGGCGAGTCCCCCGTCGACGAGTGCCGTGCGGTCGGCCGTGAAGTGGTCACCGGCGTCGCGCAGGGCGTGCCCGAGCCGTGTCTCGAAGGGTTCCTGGTCGTGTTCCACGGGCATGGCGGATCCACCGTTCTCAGAAGGAGGGGTCGGGCATCGGGGTCAGGACGTGGCGTACTCGCCGAGTTCCTCGCCGAGCAGCTCGCGCAGCCGGCCCAGCGCCCGGGTGCACCGGGTGCGCACGGCGGCCGAGCTGGCGTTCATGACGTCGGCGGTCTCCTCGACGGAGCGGTCCTCCCAGTAGCGCAGCACGACGACCGCACGGTCCTTGGCGGGCAGCCGGGCCAGCGCCTGGAGCAGGGTCAGCCGCAGCGGCAGGTCGCCGTGGCCGCCGTCGGCGGCGGCCCGGTCGGGGATCGTGTCCGTGGCCCGCTCGGTGCTGCTGCGCCGCCGCTGGTGGGCGAGGAAGACGCGGGTGAGGACGGTCTGCGCGTAGCCGGCCGGGTTGTCCACCCGGGAGATCCGGCCCCAGCGGACGTAGATGCGGCCGAGCGCCTCCTGGACGAGGTCCTCGGCGAGGTGGGTGTCCCCGGCCGTCAGCAGACAGGCGGAGCGGTACAGATGCCCGGCCCTGGCCGCCGCGAACTGCGCGTACTCGTCCGCGCGCGGCTGTCTCATACGTCCCCCTGCGGCTGTGCGGTCAGGCCCTCACCTCACTGATGCGGTGGAGCGGGGAGAATGTTTCACCGCAGCACCCGGAAGTCAGCCGGGTATCCCGCGAGGACGAGGAGCAGGACCCCCGATGAGCGAGCAGCCACCCGCACCCGGCCCGGGCTTCGGCCCGCCCCCGCCGCAGTACGCGCCGCACCAGGCGCCCGCGCCGCCCTCCTACGCCCCCGCGCCGCCCTCCTACGCTCCCGCGCAGCCGGGATACGGCCCGGTGCCGCCGCAGCCGGCGGCGCCGGCCGGTCCGGAGTTCCTGGCCGTCGACAAGCGCAACGCGGTCGTGGTCGACGCCTCCGGTGTGGTCTTCGAGATGTACGGCCTGTCGGTCGAGTTCCGCTGGCCGGAGATCCGCAGCGTCCACTACCAGGCGAGCCCGAACGGCAAGGCGCTGATGGTCGGCGTGATCCACCAGGACGGCCGGTTCTACGAGTGCGTGGTGGAGGCCAAGCCCCGGGCCAGACTGCAGGAGTGGTTCCCGCAGCTGGCCTGGGTGCTCGGCCACTACCGTCCGGCGGGGTGAGAGGTCCCTACGGCAGGGCGTGGACGTGCGGTCCCACCGCGTTGGACCAGGCGTTGCCCGCGGTCGCGTCCCAGTTGGTCGACCAGGTCATCGCGCCCCGCAGGTCCGGGTACGTCCGCGACGGCTTGAACGCGCCGCAGTTGGTGCCCTTGGCGAGGCAGTCCAGCGCGTTGTTGACGACCGCCGGCGACACGTACCCGCTGCCCGCGCCCCGGGTGGAGGCCGGCAGGCCGAGGCCCACCTGGGAGGGGGCGAGGCCGCCCTCCATCTGGATGCAGGCGAGGGCGGTCAGGAAGTCCACCGAGCCCTGGCTGTAGACCTTGCCGTCGCAGCCCAGCATCGAACCGCTGTTGTAGTACTGCATGTTGACGACGGTCAGGATGTCCTTGATGTTCAGCGCCGTCTGGAAGTAGGCGTTCGACGTCGACTGCATGTCGATGGTCTGCGGCGCCATCGTGATGATCAGCGACGAGCCCGCCTTCGCCGACAGGGACCGCAGGGCCTGCGTCATGTAGGTGGCGTTGAGGCCGTTCTCCAGGTCGATGTCGACGCCGTCGAAGCCGTACTCCTGCATCAGCGCGTACACCGAGTTCGCGAAGTTCGCCGCCGAGGCGGAGTCGTTCACGGCCACTGTGCCGCGCTCGCCGCCGACCGAGACGATGACCTTCTTCCCGGCGGCCTGCTTGGCCCGGACGTCGGCCTTGAACTGGTCGACGGTGTAGCCGCCCAGCCCGGCCGAGTCCAGGTTGAAGGTGACCGCGCCCGGCGTCCCCGTCGCGTCGGCGAAGGCGACGGCGATGATGTCGTACTGGGACTGCACGTCGGCCAGCTTCTGCACGGCCGCGCCGTTGTCGAAGTTCTGCCAGTAGCCGGTCACCGCGTGCTTGGGCAGGGCGGGGCCCGTCGGGGTCGCCGTGGTCGTCCCCGTCACGGTCGCCGACTTCGCCGACTCACCGGCCGAGTTCGTGGCGGTGACCTGGAAGGAGTACGACGTGGAGGCCGCGAGGCCGGTGACCGTCGCCGAGGTGCCGCCGACCGCCGTCACCTTGGTGCCGTTGCGGTAGACGTTGTAGCCGGTGGCGCCGGACACCGTGTTCCAGGCCAGTGAGATGGAGGAGGAGTTGCGGCCCGAGACGCTGAGCCCGCCCGGGACGCCGGGGACCGTCGGAGCGGGGTCGGTGCCCCCGCCGCCGTCCGGCCCGTACACGGAGATGTCGTCGGCGAAGTACGCCGCCTGGCCGTACCAGCCGTGGGTGTACACCGTCACTGAGCTGGTGGATCCGCCGGTGGTGAACGTCGTCGACAGCTGCTTCCAGGACGCCGAGTCCGGGGTCCAGGTCGACACGTCGGTGGTGCCGGTGCCCGTGACGCCCAGGTAGGTGTAGCCGCCCTGGACCCACGCGCTCAGCGTGTAGGTGGAGTTGGGCTTCACGGCCACGGTCTGCGAGCACCGGGCGTTGTCCTGCCCGGCCGGTGTCGCCTTCAGCGCGGTCGCGCCGCCGTGCACCGGAGAGGGGACCGTCGTGCCGCTGTTCGCGGTACAGGTCCAGTTGCTCAGGCCGGACTCGAAGCCGGCGTTCTTCGCGTTGTTGACGTCCGCCGCGGACGCCTGACCGGCGCCCAGGAAGGTCAGGGAGAGGGCGGAGGCGGCGACCGCGGCCCAGAGGCGCGCCGGCCGTCCGGGGAGGCGCCGGGATCTGTTTATGAACATGCCAAAACACGTTGGTCCAGACCAATCCAACTGTCAAGAGGTTCCGGTCGTGGAGAGTTTGTGCGCGCGACCTGCCCCGTTTTGGCGGGAGTTGGGGGTGGACAGTTATCTCCCGGCTGCGGAAACGCTGTTCTCCGGTCATCGAGCCGTGGATACAGTGCAAGGACAGTCACGCAACGAAGTCGTCCCGGTGCACCGGAGTGACACGGGAGCGCCGGGGCCAGGCGGGGAGACGGGGAGCGACGCGTGCCAACTGCCATTGCCGTGACCAGTGCCGACATGGCACTGCCGGCGCAGGACGAGCGGACCGTGCCCGCCGTGGTGCTCCCGGACCTCGAACGGGAGCCGCTGGAGCGGTCGCTGGCGCACCTGCAGACCCTGACCGACCAGCACGGCCATGTGATCGTGGTCTGCTCCCAGGCCGCCTCCCGGCGCGCCCGGCAGCGGCTGCACACCGTACGGTCCCTGCTGGAGAGCGACCGCATCGCCGTCTTCGAACCCGCGCTGCCCCCGCTCGCGCTCGCCGTCCTCGCCCGCCAGCTGCGGCAGCTCGCCTCCTGCGACCTCAGCCCGGGCATCCTCGCCTCGGCCGGCCGGCTGCTCACCCACTACCTGCACGCGGGCGCGCTCCTCGGCTCCGTCGCCAAGCTCGACCGCGTCCCCGTCGACCTCGGCTCGCACGCCCGGTCCTGGATGCCCGGCAGCCAGTTCGGCGTCCTCGCCCACCCGTCCCCCCGGCTGGTCCGCGCCGCCCCCGGAGTCACCCTGCCCGGACCCGAGTTCGGCACCGCGATGCTGGTCGCCCAGGGCCAGCTCCAGTCCGACTGGGTCGCCGGCACCCTGGCCCCGTCGTGGCGCGCCCAGGGCCTGCGCGAGGTGGTGCTGCCCGCCGAGTCGGCCCCCTGGTGGGGGACGGCCAAACTGATCGAGTTCTGCGCCTTCCTGCCCGACCTGTCGGTGCTCTACCAACTCGTCAGCTCGGTACGGCAGAGCTCCTGCCACTGGTGCGGCATCGACGTCATCGGCGACCGCTGCGTCTTCTGCTCCGCCACCCCGCCCGCCCACGAGCAGCCCGCCCGCGCAGGCTGACCGGACCAGGACCGGCCCCCGGCCGGACCCACCGACCGCCCCCGACCGATTCCCCCAATGAGGTTGCACGGTTCATGAACTCCCGTCAGCGCCGCGGCGTGATACTCCTGCTCCTGTCGGTCCTGTGCGCCCTCGGCGCCTTCGCCGGCGTGCTCTCCGTCATCAGCGACGTGAAGTCCCAGGTCGGCCCGGAGGTCACCGCCTACCGGCTCACCCGGGACGTACCCCCGTACACCCCGCTCGGCGCGGCCCAGTTCGAGAAGATCGAGATGCCCGAGCGGTGGCTGAGCCCGAACGCCGTCACCGACCTGCGCGACATCCGCGGCAAGATCGCCGTCACCACGCTCAAGGAGGGCTCCCTCCTCCAGAGCGACATGATCGTCGACCAGCCCGCCCTGAAGTCGGACGAGCAGGAACTCGCCATCATGATCGACGCGGCGACCGGCGTCGCCGGGAAGATCACCCCCGGCTCCACGGTCAACGTCTACGCCACCTTCAAGGGCGAGCGCGACGGCGCCGCCGACCAGTCCAAGCTCATCGTGGCCAACGCCCGTGTCATCGACGTCGGCGACCTGACCTCCCTGGAGCCCGACCGCGACGACCGGGACCGCAGCACCGTCGAGGCCGTCCCCATCACCTTCGCGCTCAGGACCGTCGACGCCCAGCGCATCACCTACGCCGAGTCGTTCGCCGACGAGGTGCGGCTCGCGCTGGTGGCGCCCGGTGCCGCCCCCGACGTCGCCCCGTCGGACCGCACCTACGAACTCGCCAAGGACAAGTGAGAGGCCCCCATGCCCACGAGGATCCTCCCGGCCGTCGGCGACGCGGACGCGGTCCGTTCCCTCACCAGCCTGCTGAGCCAGCTCCCCGACGCCGAGCCGGTCACCCCCGTCACCGACTCCACCCAGCTCGTCGACACCCTCGCCCGCCTCGCCGCCGAGTCCGTCGACGAACTGCCCGAGGTCGTCGTCGTCCACGAACGCGTCGGCCCCGTACCGGCCCTGGAGCTGATCCGCGAGGTCGCCCTGCGCTTCCCGGCCGTCGGCGTCATCCTCGTCACCTCCGACGCGAGCCCCGGCCTCTTCCAGGCCGCCATGGACCACGGCGCCCGCGGCCTGGTCGCGCTGCCCCTGCACTACGAGGAACTCGCCAGCCGCGTCAACGCCGTGGCCCAGTGGTCGGTGGGCGTACGACGGCACCTGGGCGCCGGACCCGACGTGTTCGGCGGAGCCGGCGGCACCGTCGTCACGGTCAGCGGCGCCAAGGGCGGCGTCGGCACGACCCTGACCGCCATCCAGCTCGCCCTCGCCGCGCAGGCGTCCGGCCGGAGCACCGCCCTGCTCGACATGGACCTCCAGACCGGCGACATCGCCTCCTACCTGGACATCCAGTTCCGCCGCTCGGTCGCCGACCTCGCCGCCATCACCGACATCTCGCCGCGCGTCCTCGCCGACGCGGTGTTCCGGCACGACACCGGGGTCGCCCTGCTCCTCGCCCCCGGCGACGGGGAGCGCGGCGAGGAGGTCACCGACGCGGCCGCCCGGCACATCGTCGGCGCGCTGCGCTCCCGCTACGAGGTGGTCGTCGTCGACTGCGGCGCCCAGCTCAGCGGCGCGAGCGCGGCCGCCGTGGAGATGGCCGACGCCGCGCTCCTCGTCACCACCCCCGACGTGGTCGCGGTGCGCGGCGCCAAGCGCACCGTCCGGATGTGGGACCGCCTGCAGATCCGCAAGGCGGAGGAGACCACGATCGTCGTCAACCGCCACACCCGGTCCACGGAGATCCAGCCCGCCCTGATCCAGCGCATCACCGGCACCGCGGTCGCGGCCACCGCCGTCCCGGCCAACTACAAGGAGCTGCAGGGCGCCGTCGACGCCGGCCGGGTGCACGAACTGGACGCCAAGTCGACCGTGAAGCAGGCCCTGTGGGCCCTCGCGGGCGAACTGGGCCTGGTCGCGGGCACCGGGAGCGCCGCCCCGCGGCGCGGCGGACGGGCCCGGGGCGCTGAGCGGGCCCGGGGCGGGGAGCGCCCCGCGGTGACGTTCCGGCGGCGCAAGGAGATAGGGCGGTGAGGCGGCGGCGGGGGGACCGGGGGCAGGTCGCGATCGAGTTCCTCGGGATGACACCGCTGATCCTGCTGACGCTGGTGCTGCTGTGGCAGTGCGTCCTGGTGGGATACACGTACACGCTCGCGGGGCACGCCGCCGACGAGGCGGTGCGGGCGGCGACGGCCGCGCACCGGGGGGCCCGGGACGCCGCGTGCGAGGAGGCCGGCTTCGCGGACCTGCCGGGCGCGTGGGCCGGCGAGGTGCGGTGCGGCACCGGCGGAGGGATGGTGACGGCCGACGTGCGGCTCGAGGTGCCGGTCCTCTTCCCCGGGTCCATCGGCTTCCCGTTCACGGTCGACGGCCACGCCGGGGCCGTCGAGGAGGAGGGGAGGGACTGAGATGGCGTACGGCGGGAAGCACCGCGACCGCGGGCAGGTCGCCCTGGAGTACCTCGGGTTCCTCCCCCTGCTGATCCTCGTCGCCCTGGCCGGCATCCAGCTCGGCCTCATCGCCTACGCCGCCCAGCAGGCCGGCACCGCGGCACGGGCCGGGGCACGCGCGGCCTCCCTGGACGAGAGCGCGCAGGCGGCCTGCTCCGCCGCGGTCAGCGAATGGGTGGAGGTCAGCTGCCCGCCCGTCGTGGGCGGCGACGAGGTCTCCGTCACCGCGACGGTCGAGATCCCGTCGATCGTCCCCGGCTGGGAGTTCGACCCCGCCGAGAAGACCGCGATCATGCCGCTCGACCACTGAACGAGGAACCCCATGAGCCTGAGGTCACGCATCACCACCCCCGAGGAGAAGGGCGGCCGGGGCGAGGACGCCCACCTCGTCGCCACCTACCGCGCCAAGCTCCTCGAGGAAATCGACCTCGCGGAGATGAGCTCCCTGGCCGCGGCCGAGCGCCGGGCCCGCCTGGAGCGGGTGCTCGGCCACATCATCAGCCGCGAGGGCCCGGTGCTGTCCACGTCCGAGCGCGCCCAGCTCATCCGCCGGGTCGTCGACGAGGCGCTCGGCCTCGGCATCCTCGAACCGCTCCTGGAGGACCCGTCGATCACCGAGATCATGGTGAACGGACCCGACGCGATCTTCGTCGAACGCGCGGGCCGCGTCGAGCAGCTGCCGCTGCGCTTCGCCTCCCACGACCAGCTGATGCAGACCATCGAGCGGATCGTCTCCACCGTGAACCGCCGGGTCGACGAGTCCAACCCGATGGTGGACGCCCGGCTGCCGTCCGGCGAACGCGTCAACGTCATCATCCCGCCGCTGTCCCTGAGCGGCGCCACCCTCACCATCCGCCGCTTCCCGCGCTCCTTCACCCTGCACGAGATGACCGGCCTCGGCTCCCTCGACGAACCCATGGTGTTCCTGCTGGCCGGGCTCGTGCAGGCCAAGTTCAACGTCATCGTCTCCGGTGCCACCGGCACCGGGAAGACGACCCTGCTGAACGCCCTGTCCGGCCTGATCCCGTCCTCCGAGCGCATCATCACCATCGAGGACTCCGCCGAACTCCAGCTCCAGCAGGCGCATGTGATCCGCCTGGAGTCCCGCCCGCCGAACGTCGAGGGCAAGGGGCAGGTCACCATCCGCGACCTGGTCCGCAACTCCCTGCGGATGCGCCCCGACCGGATCGTCGTCGGCGAGGTGCGCGGCGGCGAGTCCCTCGACATGCTCCAGGCCATGTCGACCGGCCACGACGGCTCGCTGGCCACCGTCCACGCCAACAGCGCCGAGGACGCCCTGATGCGGCTGAAGACCCTCGCGTCCATGTCCGAGGTCGCCGTCCCCTTCGAGGCGCTGCACGACCAGATCAACAGCGCCGTCGACGTGATCATCCAGTTGACCCGGTTCCCGGACGGCGCCCGCCGCATCACCGAGATCGCGGTCCTGGACAGCCACGGGGCGGAGCCGTACCGGCTGGTGACGGTGGCCCGGTTCAACGCCCAGCCCATGACGCCGGACGGCCGCGTCCACGGCGCCTTCGCCTGCTACCCGCTCCCGCGCCGCACCGCCGACCGCCTCTACATGGCGAACCAGCCGATCCCGCAGGCGTTCGGCGTCGCCGCGTCCCCGCTCGAGCTCGCCACCCGAGAGGCCAGGTAGGACCCCGCCCATGGACCTGCAGACCCGCATCACGCTCACCACCGGCATCGCGCTGCTGACCTGCGTCCTGGCCGTCCTGGGCGTCCAGGCGTACGCCGCCGGCCGGGCCCGCCGCCAGGCCCTGGTCGAGCGCCTGTCCGCGACCGGCGGGCTCACCGGCGCCGGGGGACGCCGACGCCGCTTCCCCGGCCTGGACCGCCGGCTGCGCCGCACCCGCCTGGGCAGGCGCCTGGAGCTGCGGCTGGCCGCGACCGGCCTGGAGATCACCCCCGGCGAGTTCTTCGTGACCCTGCTGGCCGTGGTGGCCGGCCTCTGGCTCGTCGGGCAGGCGGCCCTCGCCCCCTTCTTCGGACCGATCGCCGGGCTGCTCGGCGTGTGGGCCGCCGTGCAGTTCCTGAACTGGCAGCGGCAGAAACGCATCGAGCGCTTCATCAACCAGCTTCCCGAACTCGCCCGCATCCTCGCCAACGCCGCCCACGCCGGTCTCGCCCTGCGCACCGCCATCGGCCTCGCCGCGGAGGAACTGGAGGCCCCCGCCGGGGAGGAGCTCGCCAAGGTCTCCCACCAGCTGGCGCTCGGCGCCTCCACGGACGACGCGCTCGGCGAGCTCGCCGAACGCCTCCCCTCCCGCGAACTCGTCGTCCTGGTCACCACGCTGGTCCTGTCCAACCGGGCCGGCGGCCAGGTGGTCAGCGCCCTGCGGAACCTCACCGAGACGCTGGAGGAGCGCAAGGAGACCCGGCGCGAGGTCCGCACCCAGCTCTCCCAGGTCAGCATGACGTCGTACGCGGTCCCCGTGCTGGGCGTCGGATCGCTGTTCCTGATGAACGGCGTGAAGGACGGCGCCCTGGACCGCATGACCGGCAGCCCGCTCGGACAGGCGGCCGTCCTCGTCGCGTTCGGGCTGTACGCGCTCGGCTTCCTGCTGATCCGCCGCCTCTCGCGGATCGACGTCTGAGGGGGCCGCGCCATGGGAATCGGACTTCTCCTCGCCACCGTCATGGCCCTCGCCGTCGCCGGTGTCTTCGCCGGCGTCCGCATGTACCGCGCGGAGACGAAACTGCCCGCCGACCTGGCGCTCGCGCTGGAGGTCGGCTCCACCCGCACCGGCGCCGTGGACTCCCTGATCGACCGCATGGGCATGCGCTACGCCCCGGCCGTACTGCGCCTCATGGGACCCAAGCTGGTCGCCCGGTACCGGCGCAGGATCGACCTCGCGGGCAACCCCGGCGGCCTGACCATCGACCGCTACGCGGCCCGGCGCGCCGTGTACGGCTTCCTCGGCGCGCTCGGCTTCCTCGTCTTCCTGCTGCGCGGACAGGTGCTGGTCGCGCTGCTCCTGCTCGCGTTCGGCGCCTTCTGGACGGAGGTCGGCATCTGGTCGGCCATCCGGATCAGGAAGGACGAGATCGAACGGACCCTGCCGGACTTCCTGGACGTCCTCGCCGTCGTGGTCAGCGCCGGCCTCGGCTTCCGGCAGGCCCTCGACCGCGTCTCGAGCCGGTACCAGGGCCCCTGGGCCGACGAACTGCGCATCACCCTGCGCCAGATGGACCTCGGCATGAGCCGCCGCCAGGCGTTCGCGGAACTGCGCCGCAGGAACGACTCCGAGCAGGTGGCGATGTTCGTGACGGCGCTCCAGCAGGGCGAGGAGCTGGGCGCGCCGATCGTCGACACCCTGGTCGCCCTCGCCAAGGACATGCGCCGCACCGACGCGCAGAACGCCCGCCGCAAGGCGGCCCGCGCGGTGCCCAGGGCCACGCTGATGATCACCACCTTCATGGTGCCGGCGACGTTGATCCTGCTGGGCGCGGGCCTGCTGCTCGGGTCGGGCACGGACTTCGGGACGCTGACGGGGGAGTAGGGGGAGGCACATGACCGGCATTCCGGCGCAGGAGGCGCTGCGGATCGTCGTGGCGGACGACGACCCCGTGGTGCGGGCGGGCCTGACCGACCTGCTGTCCGGCCACGCCGACCTGCGGATCGTGGCGGAGGCGGCCGACGGCCACGAGGCCCAGCAGGCGGCCCGCCGGCACCGCCCCGACGTGATCCTGCTGGACGTGCGGACGCCGGGCATGGACGGCCTCACGGCCCTCCCCCAACTGGCCCGGGTCGCACCGGTGCTGATGCTGACCTACAGCCAGGAACCGGAAGCCGTACGGGAGCCGCTGCGCCGGGGCGCCTGCGGCTACCTGGTCCACGGCGAGTTCACGGCGGACGAACTGGTCGCGGCGGTACGCGAGGTGAAGCGGGGCAGGACCCCGCTGACGCCCTCCGTCGCGACCCTGCTCGCGCAAGCAAACGCCGAACGGGCCGCCCGTGCTGGGACTTTGCCGGAACCGCTTTCGCAGGTGCAACCATCTGTGGCACAGTCGTCGTACCGGTCACGGTTCCGATTGAGCAGGAGGGAGGCGGAGATCATGGACCTCATCGCGTCGGGCCTGAGCAACCAGCAGATCGCCGCCACCTGTTTCATCACCGAAAAGACGGTCAAGAACCACATCAACCGCATCTTCGCCAAACTTCACAGCACGAGCCGGGCGGAGGCCGCAGCCAAATGGCGTGGTACGGCGCCGGGTTCACCGTCAGGACGGAGCTGAGGGGCGATGACGCGACGACTGTTTTCGGCCATGGCGCGGAATCGGGCCCAGGGACCCTCTGGCGTTCCGGCCGTTCCCGCCTACGTTTCTCCCCAGAGCGCTCAACGATCGCCGGACACCGGAGGGGACCCCCATGAGCAATTGGATCAACGCGACCGTCGCGTACCTGCGCTCCCGCACCGCACGGGACGACAGGGGACAGACGGCGGTGGAGTACCTGGGCATCATCGCGGTGGTGGTGGCGATCGTGCTGGCGATCACGGGGACGGACATCGGCAACACCATCTACACGGCGATCACCGACAAAATCGCCGAGGTCGTCGGAGGCTGATGCGGCGGTCCCACCGGCTCGGCGACGCTGGGCAGGCTTTCCCCATCTATCTCACGGTGGTGGCCGGCCTGCTCTTTCTTGCGTTCGCCTACCTGGCGGTCGGTCAGGCGGCAGCGAACCGGAACGGTGCTCAGACCGCGGCCGACGCGGCGGCCCTCGCCGCGGCTCTGGACACCCGGGACAAGCTCACGGACGGCTGGTTGGAGAACGTCCTCGACCCCGAGCAGTGGCAGGACATCTTCGACGGTGAGGGATTCCCCCTCGACGGGTGCGGACGAGCGCAGGAGCTGGCGGCGCAGAACAACGCCACCGCGTTCTGCGTTTCGGAACCCGGACTGCCTCCGGGCTACCAGGTCGAGGTCACGACCACGGAGCCCGTCGGCGACTCCATCGTGCCCGGGACAGAGGACATCCGCTCCACGGCGACCGCCACTGCCGTGATCGAGCCGCGGTGCGAGTTCGACCTCCCGGGAGAGGACGCCGAGGACGAGGTCCTGCCGGAACTCAGGTGCGACGACACCGACTGGCAACTCGACCCGGAGAACCTCGACGACCTCCCCGGCCCCGAGGACCTCTTCGACGTCCATCTGACCGACGGGCAAGGCAATGACGAGTGACGAAGGAAGCGGAGTGATGGGCATTCGGTTCACGGCGAGGGGCCGCAGGGTGCTGGTCGCGCTGGCGCTCACGACCGGCCTGGCCCTTGGCGCGTCGGGCTGTGGAGGCGGAGGGGGAGACAGCGGCGACAGGAAGCCGCAGAAGTCCGCTTCGGCGTCGAAGGACGGAGCTCCCGACCCCAGCACGCAGGAAGGGCAGTCCGACACCCCCTTGGCCGAGCTGAAGGGGTCGAACGGGCTCATTCTCCAGATCACCTCCGCGCAACGTGATGCCGGCGGCTTCGTCACCGTCAACGGCACGCTCAAGAACGACGGCGCGGAGCGTGTCACCGTTCCCCCGGCCGTGCGCGGAGACGAGACGGAGATTCTGCGACACGGCATGTCGCTCGGTGGGGCGACCCTGGTGGACAGCAAGGACAAGAAGCGGTACTACGTGCTGCGCGACACCGACGGCCGGCCCCTCACCACCACGGGCTTCACCTCACTCAAGGCAGGGGAATCCCTGGCGGTCTTCATCCAGTTCCCCGCGCCGCCAGCGGGCTCCTCGGAAGTGACGCTGCAGCTGCCGACGTTCGCCGGCGCCCCGATCACGATCTCCGGATGAGCCGCCCATGACCCGCCTCCCCCTCACCCTGACCGCGGTCGGCGTCATGATCGCCGCCCATCTCCTGACCGCCACCACGGCCGAGGCCGACGACGACCCCGTGGTGCCGCCCGGCACCGAGGCGTCCGCCGCCGCGCCCGTCGAGGTCGACGCCAACGACCCGGATCTCAAGCTGCCCGAGGGCGCCACCCTCGCCGCCGCCAAGGTGCTGGACATCAAGCAGGTCGTCGAGGACCAGGCCGGGGAGGAGCGCCGCGAGGACACCAACGCCGACGTGAAGTTCGCGCTCCAGGCCGAGGTGCTGTTCCCCAAGGACAGCGCGAAGCTCACCGGCGAGGCCAAGGCCCGTATCGCGTCGATCGCCGAGGAGATCGGCAAGCAGAACGCCACCCGCATCCGGGTCTTCGGTTTCACCGACAACCTGGGCTCCTCGGCCCACGGCGACGTCCTCTCCCGCAAGCGGGCCAACGCCGTGCAGGGCGTCCTGGAGTCCGAGCTGGACGACTCCACGATCACCTACGAGGTCCGCGGCTACGGCGAGCAGTACCCCATCTCCTCCAACGCCACCGAGGCCGGCCGCAAGAAGAACCGCAGGGTCGAGGTCTCCTTCCCGCGCTCGTGAGGCCGGCGACGGGAGACCTCAGCCCGCCTCGACGGCGACGCGCACCCCCGTCCGCAGACCCCACCCGGCCATCGCTCCGGCCTCCGCCTCCAGCACGTGCCGGGACCGCGGGCGGGGCAGGCCCAGCCGGCCCGGGGGCATGGTGCGGACGGCGATGACGCGCAGGCGCCGGTCGAGGTAGGCGACGTCGATCGGCATGCGCATGCGCACGGTGTGCACGCTCCCGGCCGGCGTGAGCAGCATCGCCCCGTCGACGGAGTCCCGCCCCAGCAGCCCCTTCGTACGGGCCCGGTAGGAAGCGGCGATCTCCAGCGGCACCGTCACCTCGCCGTGCTCTCCGTGGACCGTCAGCGTGCCCCGTCCGTCCTGCCACCGCCGAGCCATCGCGGTCCCTCCCGCCCCTCGCGGATACTGCGTTGTCCTGAGTGCTGCCCGGGTAGGAAAGATGCCATGACCGGACTCGGCGCGGTGTTCCGCCCCCAACTCGCCCCCGAACGACTGCGATCCGTCGCCCGGATCGCCGATGAGACGGGCCTCGAGGAACTCTGGCTCTGGGAGGACTGCTTCCGCGAGGGAGGTGTCTCCACCGCCGCGGCCGCCCTCGCGTGGACCGAGCGGGTGAAGGTCGGCATCGGCCTGCTGCCCGTGCCGCTGCGCAACGTCGCGCTCACCGCGATGGAGGCCGCCTCCCTGGACCGGATGTTCCCGGGCCGGCCCGTCCTCGCCCTCGGACACGGTGTGCAGGACTGGATGGGGCAGGTCGGCGTCCGGGCCGAGTCGCCGGTGACCCTGCTGCGGGAGTACCTCGACGCGCTGCGCGCCCTGTTGCGCGGGGAACGCGTCACGACCGGGGGACGGTACGTCCGGCTCGACGGCGTGGCCCTGGACTGGCCGCCGGACGGGCCGGTGCCGGTCGTCGCCGGGGTGACCGGGCCGCGCTCGCTGCGGCTGTCCGGCGAGGCCGCCGACGGGACGCTGCTGACCGCCTGGACCCCGCCCGAGGGGGTGAGCCGGGCCCGCGGGCTCATCGACGGGGGACGGCGCTCGGCGGGACGCTCCGAGGCCGAGCCGCACCGGATCGTCGTCTACCTGCTCGCCGCCACCGGCCCGGACGGCCCCGAGCGTGTCCGGGCCGAACTGGCCACGGACGGGGTCGCGTCCGTGCCCGGGCTCGGGGTCGCGGGAGACGCGGCCGCCGTCGCCGCGGCCGTGCGGCGGTTCGCGGAGGCCGGGGCGGACACCGTGGTCCTGCAGCCGACGGCCGACGAGCCGGACCCGGAGGGGTTCGTGCGGTTCGTGGCCGAGGAGGTCCGGCCGCTGGTCCCGTGACCCGGCGGCCGTCCCCGCTCTCTCCCGCTCCGCCCGTCACGCGGGCCGGCGGCTGCCCGTCGCCCCGTCGATCAGCTCGCGCACGATGTCCATGTGACCCGCGTGCCGTGCCGTCTCCTCGATCATGTGGACGAGCACCCAGCGCAGGGACACCTCGGTGTCCCGCCAGTCCGGCCGGCCCAGCGCGTCCAGCGGCCGGCCGGCGATCACGCGGTCGGCGGCGGCCCGCGCCCGGCCGTAGAAGTCGATGATCTGCTGGGTCGTCTCGCCCTGGTCGGCCCGCATGTCCTCGTCGCTGTAGGGGTCGAACCACAGCGGTTCGGCCTCACCGCCGAAGCTCTCGACGAACCAGCCGTACTCGACGGAGCCAAGGTGCTTGACCAGCCCCAGCAGGGACGTCCCCGTCGGTGTCATCGGGCGGCGCAGCGCCTCGTCGTCCAGGCCCTCCAGCTTCCACAGGACCGCGTCCCGGTGCCGGTCCAGGCTCTCGCGGAGCACCGCCTTCTCGTCCGCCGTGTACGTCGGGTCCGTCGGATGCGTCGGGTTCGTCATGGGGCGGAAATTATCAGCGGCCACCGACACCGCCCTGCGACCATGACCGCATGGGGCAGCGCAGCAGGTCGTTCGAGGAACTCGTCGCGGAGGGCGCCGCCGTGCCCACCGAGGGCTGGGACTTCTCCTGGTTCGAGGGGCGGGCCACCGAGGAGCGGCCCAGCTGGGGGTACGCCGTGTCGCTGGCCGGCCGCCTGGCCGCCGTCACCGCCGCGCTGGACCTGCAGACCGGGGGAGGGGAGGTCCTCGCCTTCGCCCTCGGACGGGCGCCCGAGGCCCCGGTGCTCACCGTCGCCACGGAGGGCTGGCCGCCGAACGTCGCCGAGGCCACCGCGCTGCTCGCCCCGCGCGGGGTCGCGGTCGTCGCCGTACCGGAGGACGCGCCGCTGCCGTTCGCCGACGCGGCGTTCGACCTGGTGTCGAGCCGGCACCCGGTCCGGGCGCCGTGGGCCGAGATCTCCCGGGTGCTGCGGCCCGGCGGCACCTACTTCGCCCAGCACGTCGGCCCGCGCAGCGTCTTCGAGCTGGTCGAGTACTTCCTGGGACCCCAGCCCGACGAGGTGCGCGACGCCCGGCACCCGGACCGGGAGCGCGCCGCGGCGGAGGCCGCGGGCCTGGAGGTCGCCGAACTGCGCGCCGAGACCCTGCGGGTGGAGTTCCACGACATCGCCGCCGTCGTCCACTTCCTGCGCAAGGTGGTGTGGATGGTGCCGGGCTTCACCGTCGAGGCGTACCGCCCCCGGCTGCGCGCCCTGCACGAGCGGATCGAGGCCGAGGGCCCCTTCGTGGCGCACAGCACCCGCCATCTGGTCGTGGCACGCAGGCCGGGGCCGTGAGCCGCCGTCTTGTCGTCAAACGGTGCAAATCGCACATCGAGGGGGCGAGGGCCGCTTCCGCCCTCCACATCCAAGGAACCTCACCTTGCCCACATTGTTATGAGGGCCGGCTCGCTTTCCGTGCGGCCCTCGCGTAAGTTCAGACCAAGGCAATTCGCGTAAGCAAAGCTGCGCGGTGGCACCGCGCGGTGGAGGGGGCTGCGCGGTGCCCTGCCCTGCTGCGACCCGCCGACGGCCCGGCCCCGGGGCGTCAAGCGGACGTTCGCGGCCGGGGTCACCCCTGGGAGGGACGGCCCCCCGGACGGCCGAGCGGTGCGCACAATCGGCCAAACCCACCATTACCGGCCATGGGGTTTGCGTTCCCCCTGGTCACGGGCCTGCTTCTCGCTGGAGCGCCCTCCTGAGGGATCGTTTTCCCTCGCATCCGGCCGTCGCCGGACGACTCCGGAGCGTAGTTGTCTCGCGCCGATGCACACGGCATCCCTTACGAAGGGTTATGGTGGAAACCCCCCCTCGGGCCGGTCCGTCTCCCCCCCACGGACCGGCCCGTTTTCTGTTCCGGCGACCGCACCCCCGGGACGCGCCCGCCCCGAACCCCGGTACGCTCCATGCGCGGGGACCGCATCCGTACGGAGGGGCTGACAATCACGTGAACCTGCGCGACAGGCTGCGCGGCCTGCTGGTCAGGCTGTACGCACGCCGGGTGGAAGGCCACCTGGACCACGCTCAGGTGCCCAAGCACATCGGCGTGATCATGGACGGCAACCGGCGCTGGGCCAAGGCGGCGGGCTCCTCCACCGTGCACGGGCACCGGGTCGGCGCGGAGAAGATCGAGGAGTTCCTCGGCTGGTGCACCGAGACGGACGTCGAGGTCGTCACCCTCTGGCTGCTGTCGACGGACAACTTCGACCGCCCCCGGGAAGAGCTCGTCCCCCTGCTCGGCATCATCGAGGACGTCGTCCGCACCCTCGCCGCCGACGGACGCTGGCGCGTGCATCACGTCGGCACGCCGGACCTGCTGCCCGGCCCGATGCAGACCACGCTGAAGGAGGCCGAGGAGGCCACCGCCCACGTCGACGGGATACTGGTCAACGTGGCCATCGGATACGGCGGTCGCCAGGAGATCGCCGACGCCGTGCGCTCGATGATCACCGACGCGCACGACAAGGGCTCCTCCATGGAGGAGCTCGCCGAGTCCGTCAGCGTCGACCTCATCGGCCGCCACCTCTACACCGGCGACCAGCCCGACCCCGACCTCGTGATCCGCACCAGCGGTGAACAGCGGCTGTCCGGTTTCATGCTGTGGCAGACGGCCCATTCGGAGTACTACTTCTGTGAGGTCTTCTGGCCGGCCTTCCGCAAGGTCGACTTCCTGCGTGCCCTGCGTGACTACGCCGCACGGCACCGCCGTTACGGCGGCTGACACCGCACTCCCGTGCGAGCGGGCGGGAGCGGACGTCATGAGGAGTTCACCGGCGTGCCGTCATACCCGTGGGCATGGCGGCGGGTGTTCGAGGGCATAGTCCAAGCAGGTCGACGCCCGAACCACGGGTGTCGGATCTCAGCGGACGGCGCCGGAGCCGTCCGCCCGGGAGGCCCCTTGCACCAGCCCGACCGTGCGGTGACGGCACGGAAGAAGCAGTGGAGGGCCGGTCCCCGGCCCGTGCGGTGCGTGCACCGAGGCCGACGACCGGTCCAGCTCCACTCCGTCGCTCCCCGACCTCATCCGAGGGGGTACGTCCTTCCGTGGTGACCAGCACAAAGCGCCACAAGCCCGACCGGCGCACCTATGTTCTCGACACCAGCGTCCTGCTGGCCGACCCGAACGCCCTGAGCCGCTTCGACGAGCACGAGGTCGTGCTTCCCATCGTCGTGGTGACGGAACTGGAGGCCAAGCGGCACCATCCCGAACTCGGCTACTTCGCCCGGCAGGCCCTGCGCCTGCTCGACGACCTCCGGGTCCGGTACGGCCGTCTCGACGCCCCCATCCCCACGGGGGACCTCGGCGGGACCGTCCGTGTCGAGCTCAACCACTCGGACCCCAGTGTGCTGCCCAGCGGCTACCGCCTGGGGGACAACGACTCCCGTATCCTCGCGGTCGCCCGCAATCTGCAGGCCGAGGGGTTCGACGTCACCGTCGTGTCCAAGGACCTGCCGCTGAGGATCAAGGCCTCGTCCGTCGGACTCCTCGCCGAGGAGTACCGCGCCGAACTGGCCATCACGGACTCCTCGGGCTGGACCGGTATGTCCGAACTGACCCTCCCGGGCGAGCAGGTGGACATCCTCTTCGAGGAGGGGCGCGTCCATGTGCCCGAAGCGGCCGCCCTCCCCGTGCACACGGGCCTGACCATCCACTCCGAGCGCGGCAAGGCGCTCGGCAGGGTCACCCCCGACGGCAACGTCCGCCTGGTGCGCGGCGATCGCGAGGCGTTCGGCATCAAGGGGCGCAGCGCCGAGCAGCGGATCGCGCTGGACCTGCTCCTCGACCCGGACGTCGGCATCGTCTCCATGGGCGGCCGGGCCGGCACCGGGAAGTCGGCGCTGGCGCTGTGCGCGGGTCTGGAGGCCGTGCTGGAGCGCCGGCAGCACCAGAAGGTGATGGTCTTCCGGCCGCTGTACGCGGTGGGCGGGCAGGAGCTCGGCTATCTGCCCGGCACCGAGGCCGAGAAGATGAGCCCCTGGGCACAGGCGGTCTTCGACACGCTGTCCGCGGTCACCAGCCGCGAGGTCATCGAGGAGGTCACCGCGCGAGGGATGCTGGAGGTGCTTCCCCTCACCCATATCCGCGGACGCTCGCTGCACGACGCGTTCGTCATCGTGGACGAGGCGCAGTCGCTGGAGCGGAACGTCCTGCTGACCGTCCTGTCCCGGATCGGCGCCGACTCGCGGGTCGTTCTCACCCATGACGTGGCGCAGCGGGACAACCTGCGCGTCGGCCGGTACGACGGGGTGGTCGCCGTCGTGGAGAAGCTGAAGGGACACCCGCTGTTCGCCCACGTCACGCTGAACCGGTCCGAGAGGTCCCAGATCGCCGCCCTTGTGACCGAAATGCTCGAGGACGGCCAGATCTGACGGGTCTGCGCGGTCCTGGGGAGGGCTGCCCAACTTCATAGCGGTTACGCGTCAGTTGGCGCCGTCCGGAAAGGCGAAGAGCCTAGCCGGGCGGCGCCTTGGCGTGTGCCGCTTTCCGGAAAAGCTCAGGGACAAACGGCGTGTGAGCTTTCACACGCAAGACAGAATTGCCTTGCGGTGCCCGGGTGCGGCAGAGTCTCACTCCTGTCAGGCCCCGCATACGACACAGCCGTGCCCCCAGCGGTACGGCGCCACGGCAGCACCACACCAACTGCATAGCGACGTCGTATGCCGCCCGAGCCAACACGCGGTGCTCCCCGCAAGGGAGTTGCCCGGCGGGTCCGCGCCTCCCGTGACCGCGCAGTTGGGAGGCCAGCGTCAGGGGCACGATTGCGTCCGCCAGGGTCACCGAAGCGGGCGATGCTGGAAGGAAACCGTGTGAGTCCGATTTCGGTCAGGGGATTCGCAGTGGCCTCGGCCACCGCGGTCACCGCTGTCGGAAGCGTCGTCGGCGTTGCCTCGGGCAGCACCGCGCAGACCAACGACGCCGAGGCGACGGCAGCCGAGACGACGCTCCTCGCGGACATACCCGCGGGCCAGCAGGCCCAGGTGCAGACGGAGTCCCTGTCGGCGCAGGCGGATGTCCAGGCCATCGCCGCGGACGCGAGCGCCAAGAAGGACGCCGAGGAGGCGGCCCGCAAGGCTGCCGCCCAGAGCGCGATCGAGAAGAAGGAAGCCGCCGAGAAGGCGGAGCAGGCGGCGAAGGAAGCCAAGGAGCGCGAGGCCGCCCAGGCCAAGGCGTCCCGCTCGTCCGCCGACTTCCCGGTCCAGAGCTCCTACACGGTCGCGCAGATCCAGGCGATGGCGCGCCAGATGGTGCCGGCCGACCAGTTCCAGTGCTTCAGCAACATCGTGGACCACGAGTCCAGCTGGAACTACCAGGCCGTGAACCCGTCCTCGGGCGCCTACGGTCTCTTCCAGGCGCTGCCCGGTTCGAAGATGTCGTCCGTCGGCGCGGACTGGCAGACGAACCCGGCCACCCAGATCAAGTGGGGCCTGAACTACATGAACTCGCGCTACGACAGCCCCTGTGGCGCGTGGAGCTTCTGGCAGGCCAACCACTGGTACTAGGCGCTGCCCCGCTCAACCCCGCAACGCCCCTCACCGTCTTCAGGTGAGGGGCTTTCGCGTTGCCGCGTGCCGCCCCTGTAGCGTCGAACCGACGGCTCCGGGGAGGAGTGGTGCACACGGACGGGGGAAGAGGACGGATCATGTCACGAGTGCCAGGGTGGCTCGGCCGGCTCGGTGCCGGACTGACCGAAATGAGCGAGCGGTTGAACGAACGCCGTGCCGCGGCGGAGCGGGAGAGCGACGACCTCGCGTCCGAACGGCCGTCCGCCCGGCCCGCGGTCGGTGACGCCCCGGCGTCCCCGGGCACGGCACGGCGGCGCTCCGAGCAGTCGCCCGGGGCCCTCGTCCCGCGCCCCGACCCCGCCCAGGCCGTGCCGTGGGGCATGCGGGTCGCCGCGGAGGCGGGCTGGCGGCTGCTGATCCTCGCCGGGACCGTCTGGGTGCTGATGCGTGTCATCAGCGCCGTCCAGCTCGTCGTGCTGGCCTTCGTCATCGCCCTGCTCCTGACGGCTCTGATGCAGCCCTCGGTGGCCTGGCTGACCCGGCGCGGGGTCCCGCGCGGACTGGCCACCGCCCTCACCGCGATCCTCGGGTTCGTCGTCATCGGGCTGATGGGCTGGTTCGTGACCTGGCAGGTCATGGAGAACATCGACGACCTGTCCGACCAGATCCAGGACGGCATCGACGAACTGCGCAACTGGCTGCTGAACAGCCCGTTCCACGTCACCGACAAGCAGATCAACGAGATCGCGGAGAACCTGCGGGACGCGGTCGGCGCCAACACCGACGAGATCACCTCGGCCGGCCTCGAAGGCGTGACCGTCATCGTGGAGGCCCTCACCGGCATCCTGCTCTCGGTCTTCTCGACGCTGTTCCTGCTCTACGACGGCAAGCGGATCTGGCAGTGGACCCTCAAGCTGGTCCCGGCCGCCGCCCGGCCCGGTGTCGCGGGCGCCGGACCGCGGGCCTGGGCGACGCTCACGGCGTATGTGCGCGGCACGGTCGTGGTCGCCCTCATCGACGCCGTGTTCATCGGCATCGGCATCTACTTCCTGGACGTGCCGATGGCCGTCCCGCTGGCCGTATTCATCTTCCTGTTCTCCTTCATCCCGCTGGTCGGCGCGGTGGCGTCGGGCGCGCTCGCGGTGGTCGTGGCCCTGGTCACCCAGGGCGTGTTCACCGCCGTGATGACCCTCGTCGTGGTGCTCGCGGTCCAGCAGATCGAGGGCCACATCCTCCAGCCGTTCATCCTCGGCCGCGCGGTCCGCGTGCATCCGCTGGCGGTCGTGCTGGCGGTGGCGGCCGGCGGCATGGTGGCCGGGATCGGCGGCGCCGTGGTGGCCGTACCGCTGGTGGCGGTGACGAACACCATCGTGGGCTATCTGCGGCGCTACTCGGAGGAGATGGACCTGGCGGGCGGTCAGGCCCCGCCGGCACCGGCCGTCCCCGAGCCCGCGGGCGAGCCCGTCGAGGCCGTGGACGATCGCGCCGCGGGTCCGGCGGCCGACGGGGAGCCGGCACCTCAGGGGTGAGCGGAAGGCCGGCGTCTACTCGATGCCGGCCAGCACGTCCTCGGCGTCCAGCGTGACGCCGACGGCCTGGACCACCGACGCGATCCTGAAGGCGTCCTGGACCGTCACCCGGTCCACGCCCGCCTTGCGCAGCACCCGCTCGTGCGCGTCGAGGCACAGACCGCAGGCGTTGATCGCGGACACGGCGAGCGACCACAGCTCGAAGTCGACCCTGGCCACCCCCGGGTCACCGAGGACGTTCATCCGCAGGCCCGTGCGCAGGGTGCCGTACCCGGGGTCGGACAGCAGATGCCGGGTGCGGTGGAAGACGTTGTTCACCGCCATCACGGCGGCGGCGGACTTCGCCGCCGTATACGCCTCGGGCGACAGCTTCGCCCTCGCCTCCGGCGCCAGCTCGCGCAGTACGACGGGGGAGCGGGAGGCGATCGCGGTGGCCAGCACCGTGCCCCACAGCTGCTGCGCGGTGAGGCCGGTACGGCCGAGGACGGCGTCGAGGTTGCGCCTCAGGTCGTCGGCGTAGCCCGGCAGACGGGACTTCAGGGAGTCCATGGACATGGCTCTCACTCCTGGGGGGACGGCGTACCCCACCGATCCTGGCACGGGCGGCGGCCGTACGGGTCACCGCGCCCGTACGGCCGCACCGCGCGAGGCGGTGCGGCCGCGGGCCGGGCGGGTGGGGCGTCACTCCGTGCGCAGGCCGTCCGGGCGCATCAGCCGCATCAGCGGCGGCAGGCTGAGCAGGGTCACCACGACGATCACGGCCGCGCCGACGCCCGTCATCGACAGCATGCTCGCCCAGTCCACCACGACCGGCGTGTCCGTCATCTTCAGCAGGACCGCGCCCAGCGTCACGCCCACCACCGCGGACAGCAGCAGCCCGAGGGCGATCGGGATGGCCGTCTGCCACAGCACCGACAGGCTCAGCGTCCGCCGCCGGGTGCCGAAGGCGACCAGCGCCGACAGCAGCTTCCTGCGGTCCCGCAGCTGCTCCAGCTGGGAGACCAGCAGGCTCGCCCCGATCAGCGTCAGGACGCAGACGGCGCCGGCGAACAGACCGGTGCGGATCGTGGCGTAGCGCTTGGACGTCTCGGTGGCGTACCAGTTCATCGGGTACGACAGCGGGTCGGCGGCCACCGCCGCGTTCCGCACGAGGTCGTGCACGTTCGCCACGGTGTCGTCGAGCTGGAGGTACACCTGGCCGCGCAGTGCCGGCGCGGCCGACGGGTCCAGTGCCTTGGGCGTGAGGAGGAAGCCGCCGCGCTCGCCGCCCGTCAGGTCCTCGCGCGAGTGGGCCGGCCGCATCCCCTCCGGGATCTTCCAGGCGATCTCCTGGCGCCGCGGACTGCCCTCGTACGACGGGTCGAGGTACATCGTCCGGCCCGGCTGCTTCGCCACCTTCGGGGTGTCCTGGTCCCACTCGGAGTCGGCGACGTAGAAGGCGTCACCGTCCCGGCAGGAGGGCAGGACGGCCACCTGGCGCAGCGAGGCGCAGTCGCCGACGCTGAGCTCGGCACCGATGTCCGGCTCGCTGCGCCTGTCGCCCATGTATCCCTGGGCGTAGGCGAAGACCTCCTTGACGCCCCGGGTGTCGCGGAACCGCTCCACGGCCGGGCCGAGTTCGCCGTGCCGGGACAGCGACACCTGCATCTGGGCCCGGGCGACGTCTTTGTCGCTGTCCTTCGTGTAGTCGCTCTCGACGCCGGCGAACAGCATCTGCAGCGCGATGGCGCCGGCCACCGCCACCGCGACGCCGTTGACCATGCGGGCCGCCGTGCCGCTGCTCAGCTGGAGCCTGCGGACGGCGAGCTGCCAGGCCACCCCGCCCGAGCCGAGCCGGGAGACGACCGCCTCGACGACCCAGGGCAGCAGGGTGGTGACGCCGATGAGCAGCAGCAGCACACCGCCGATCACCAGGTACGCGTTGAAGGTGCCGTTCTCGCGGCCCTGGCCGATCATCGGCCACAGCATCGCCAGACCGCCGAGCGGCATCAGCAGCCGCCACCACAGCCGGCGCCGCGAGGGCTTCACCGTGCGCACCACGCCGAGCGGCTCGATCACCACGCCGCGCATCGCGAACAGGGTGACGACCACGGCCGCCGCGGGCACCGCGACACCGACGAGCAGGGCCAGCGCGGGGGAGGGGTCCAGATAGCTCGGGAAGACGCTGATGCCGAACACCTCGACGGAGCCCGCGACCTGGCGGCCGACGAGGAAGAACACGGTGCCGAGGACCAGGCCCAGCACGGCGCCCGCGAGTGCCTCGCCGGCCGCGACCCGGCGGACCATGCGCCCGTCGGAGCCGACCAGCCGCAGCGCGGCCAGCCGCCGGTCGCGCCGCTCGCCGCCGAAGCGGACGGCCGCGGCGATGAACACGGCCACGGGCATCAGCAGCACCACGAAGACGACGATGACCAGCAGCACCAGGACGGGGTCGGTCTCCACCTCGGCGGGGCTGGTGTCCCCGAACCGGTCGATCCGGGCGACCCGGGCACCGTCGATCGCCTTCACGAGACCGTCGGCGCCGCGGAAGAAGGCGAGTTCCTGTGAGCCGATCAGCCCGCTCTCCCCGATGGTGCCGACGATCTTCTCGGGCAGCCGCTCGCGCAGCTGCGCGGCGTCGTCCGACTTCAGGAGCCGTTCGAGGGCGGGGGAGACCACCATCTCACCCACCGCGGGGAAGCTGTCCACGCCCGGCGGCAGCGGGGCCTTGGCGCCCTCGCGCTCCAGGGCGCGGCCGCGGATGTCCTTGTCCCGCCAGTCCGTGTCCACGTCCGCGATCAGCAGACTGTGGTCGTTCGCCTTCGTGTCCAGCCGGCTGTAGTCGACGTCGGCGCGGGCGCTCTCCCGCTCGTGCCGGACCGACTGCATGCTGGGGACGGCGGTGGTGAGCAGCAGCAGCGCCACACCGAGGCCGACGCCGACGGCCGTCAGCAGGGCACGGACCCAGCCCTCGCGGCCGCCGACGAAGGCGAACCGGACCCCCATGCCGAGGTCCCTGGCCCACTGACGCACGTTCATACGACGCGCTCCATGTCCCGGGACTTGCCGTCGCGTACGACGATCTCGCGGTCGGAGTAGGCGGCGACCCGCGCCTCGTGCGTGACCAGCACGACGGCGGCGTTGCTGTACCGCGCGGCGTCCGTCAGCAGCTCCATCACACGCTCGCCGTTGAGGGAGTCGAGCGCCCCGGTGGGCTCGTCGGCGAAGAGCACCCGCGGGCTGGTGACCAGCGCGCGGGCGACGGCGACGCGCTGCCCCTGACCGCCGGAGACCTCGCCGGGCCGCTTCTTGCGCAGGTCGTCGACCTCCAGGCGCTCCATCCAGGTGAGCGCGGTCCGCTCGGCCTCCTTCCGGGAGGTGCCGTTGAGCCGCAGCGGCAGGGCGACGTTCTCGACGCAGGTCAGCTCGGGGACGAGCTGGCCGAACTGGAAGACGAACCCGAACTCCGAGCGCCGCAGGGCGCTGCGCTGGGCGTCGTTCATGGTGGCCAGCTCGCGCCCGTTGTAGACGATGGACCCCGAGTCGGGCGGGACGATGCCGGCCAGGCAGTGCAGCAGCGTGGACTTTCCGGAGCCGGAGGGGCCCATGACGGCGACGACCTCGCCCGGGTGGATGGAGAAGTCCGCGCCGTCGAGGGCGACGGTCGGGCCGTAGGCCTTGCGCAGCTCGGAGGCCGCGAGCAGAGAGCCGGGGGGCGGAGTCACTTGACCACCACCTCCGCCAGCTTGTCGAGACGGGCGGCGGTCAGCTCCAGCCAGCGCAGGTCGGCCTCCAGGTGGAAGAGCGCGTGGTCGCAGATCAGCTGGTCGGCCAGGTCGCCCTTGCGCTTGCGGTCGGTGAGGATACGCATCATCCGCAGGTGCTCGGCGCGCTGGGTGTCGAGGATGTCGGCCGGGTCGCGCCGGGTCAGCAGGGCGAGGACGATCTTGGTGTAGAGGGTCGACTGGAGGTACGGCTCCGGCTTCTCCGGGGTCGCGAGCCACCGCTGGACGTCGGTGACCCCGGCGTCGGTGATCGCGTACCGCTTGCGCTCGGGCCCGCCTCCGGGCTCGATGCCGTCGACCTCGACGAGGCCGTTCTTCAGCAGACGGGACATCGTCGAATAGACCTGGCCGTAGTGCAGCGGCCGGTCGTGACCGAACTTCTCGTCGAAGGCACGCTTCAGGTCGTAGCCGTGACGGGGGCCCGACTCCAGGAGCCCTAGGAGGGTGTGACCGATGGACATGCCGAGGACACTACACGGGGTGTATACCCGGCATGTATACGCACGGTGTGCAGTTGTCGGCGGGGGGTGTGAACGCCCAGGTGGGGACCCATTGTCACGGTTCTGCTACGGCGCCTCGGGCGGCCGGGCGGGGGGCCGGCCCCGGCGCGGGATCGGCCGGGTCTCACCGGGCAGCCGGCCCGCCTCGGCCAGCGCGCGCCGCAGCAGGAACTCGATCTGCGCGTTGGCGGAACGCAGTTCGTCGCCCGCCCAGCGGGCGAGCGCCTCGTACACGGCCGGGTCGAGCCGCAGCAGCACCTGCTTGCGCTGCGGCCGACCCTGCGGGGCGGAGCCCCCGGCGGAAGCCGTCACTGGTAGAGCGTCCCGGTGTTGAGGACCGGCTGCGGAGCCCGGTCGCCGCACAGCACCACCATCAGGTTCGACACCATCGCCGCCTTGCGCTCCTCGTCCAGCTCCACGATGTCCCGCTCGGAGATCCGCGCGAGTGCCGCCTCGACCATGCCCACCGCGCCGTCGACGATCTGCCGGCGGGCCGCGACGACCGCGCCGGCCTGCTGGCGCTGCAGCATCGCGGAGGCGATCTCGGGAGCGTACGCGAGATGCGTGAAGCGCGACTCGATGATCTGCACACCGGCGGCCTCCACGCGCGCGTGCAGCTCCACGGCCAGCTTCTCGGTGATCTCCTCGGCGTTGCCGCGCAGCGAGAGGCCGGTCTCGTCGTGGGCGTCGTACGGGTACTCGATGGCGATGTGCCGCACGGCCGCCTCGGTCTGCGTCGAGACGAACTCCAGGAAGTCGTCCACCTCGAACGTGGCCTGCGCGGTGTCCTCGACCCGCCACACCACGACCGCGGCCAGCTCGATCGGGTTGCCGTAGGCGTCGTTGACCTTCAGGACGGCCGTCTCGTGGTTGCGCACCCGCGTCGAGATCTTCGTGCGCGAGGTGAACGGGTTCACCCAGCGCAGGCCGTCCTGCCGGATCGTCCCCCGGTAGCGGCCGAAGAGCTGGACCACCCGGGCCTCGCCCGGCGCGACCATGTTCAGCCCGGACATCGCGAGCAGTGCGGCGACCGCGACCAGGACGCCGGCGACGATCAGGGCCGCCCTGCCCCCGTTCCCGGTGACCGCCGTGGCACCGGCGATCAGCCCCGCGCCGACCAGCAGCCCGGCCAGGCCCAGCAGCAGGGCGAGCCCGCCGCCGATGCTGTGGGCGGCGACCTCGCGCACGCGCGGCGCGGGCATCTCCGGCACGTCGGCCGTGGCGGCCGTCGCCGTGTCGTTCCTGTCGTGCGGCATGGTGGTGCCCCCGTTCATGTAAATGCTCTCATCCACTTAGCTAAGTGATATCAGATTATCCCGCGCGAGCAACCCTGAAGCCCCCTGAGTCGTCGGTTCCGTTGGGGTGGGTGCTGATTGTCACGTCCGCAAAAGCCCGGATCGGCCGCCCTTTGTCACAACTTCCGGTGTTAGCTTTCGGAGCTGACCGGAAGCGGCGAACCCGTGTGTCAGGAGCGCACACCCAAGCGAAGCGGAGCGGAACGGAGCCATGGGACGAGCGGAAGAGAGACGAGCGCGGCAGCGTGGTGGCCGCCGCGCGGCGCCCCGGCGCTCCCCCGGAACGCCCCCGCACGCCGGGGACGACCCGTCGGTGACCGTCGTCGGCACCCCGTCCGACGCCGGCGGGGGCCGCGCCGCCGCCCGCCGCGCCGCCAAGGGCGCGGGCGGCAGGAACACGGGCGGCAAGGGCCGCATACGCCGGCTGTTCACCTGGAAGAAGATCCTCGGCACCTTCCTGGGGACCTGCCTGCTGGTCATCGGCGCCTTCTTCGCCCTCTACCTGTACGTCGACGTCCCCGGCGACAACGCCGCCGCCCAGGCCGCGCAGCGCCAGAGCAACGTCTACAAGTACAGCGACGGCAGCGTCCTCGCCCGCGCCGGCGACGTCAACCGCGAGATCGTGGACCTGTCCAAGGTCCCGAAGAAGGTCCAGTACACCTTTGTCGCCGCCGAGAACAAGAGCTTCTACAGCGACCACGGCATCGACCTGAAGGGCACCGCCCGCGGTCTGCTCAACACCGTGATGGGCAAGGGGGCGCAGGGCGGCTCGACCATCACCCAGCAGTACGTCAAGAACTACTACCTCAGCCAGGAGCAGACGGTCAGCCGCAAGCTCAGGGAGATGGTCATCTCCCTGAAGGTCGACCGCCAGATGACCAAGGACGACATCCTCGCCGGGTACATCAACACCAGCTACTACGGCCGCGGCGCCTACGGCATCCAGGCCGCCGCCCAGGCGTACTACCGCGTCGACGCCGACAAGCTGACCGTCCAGCAGGGCGCCTATCTCGCCGCCCTGCTCCAGGCGCCGAGCCAGTACGACTGGGCGACCGCGTCCGAGACCGGCAAGAAACTCGTCACCGACCGCTGGAACTACGTCCTGGACAACATGGTCGAGGAAGGCTGGCTCGACCGCGCCGAGCGCCAGGGGATGACCAGGCTGCCTGAGCCCAGGGAGCCCAAGCCCGCCGCCGGACGCGAGGGCCAGAAGGGCTACCTGATCGAACTCGCCAACCGTCAGCTGGAGGACCAGCTGATGCGGCAGCAGGGCCTCACCCGCTCCCAGGCCGAGGCGGCCGTCGTCGACCAGGGCTGGACCATCACCCTCAACGTCGACAAGAAGCGGCAGGCCGCCCTGGAGAGGGCCGTCAAGGCCGAACTCACCCGCAAGCTCGACCCGAAGAAGCGCAAGGTCGACGCCGACGTCCAGGCCGGCGCCGTCTCCGTCGACCCGAAGACGGGGAAGATCGTCGCCCTCTACGGCGGCGTGGACTACTTCAAGCACTACACGAGCAACGCCACCCGCGCCGACTACCAGCCCGCCTCCACGTTCAAGCCGGTGATCCTGGCGGCCGCCCTGGAGAAGGCGGCCCAGACCCAGGACGGCGATCCCATCACCGCCGACACCGTCTACGACGGCACCAGCAAGCGCCCCGTCGTGGACGGCGGGACCAAGGTCGGGTTCGCCCCGGAGAACGAGGACGACCAGGACTACGGCGACATCACCGTGCAGACGGCGATGAACAAGTCGGTCAACTCCGTCTTCGCGCAGCTGGGTGTCGACGTCGGCATGAAGGACGTCATGGAGGTGGCCGGCGCGCTCGGCATGGACACCGCCGACGCCCAGGCCGTCCCCGCCCAGACCCTGGGCACCATGGGCGCCAGCCCGCTCCAGATGGCTGGCGTGTACGCCACCCTCGACCACCACGGTGTGAAGGTCACCCCCGGCATCCTCAAGAAGGCCGAGCACAACACCCGCCAGGTCGACATCGCCGACCCCATCGGCGAACGCGTCCTGTCCCGCCGCGCCGCGGACACCGTCACCTCCGTCCTGACCGGAGTGGTCGACGACGGCACGGCCCGCGACGCCGTGGCGAACAACCCCAAGCGCAGCGGGCAGAGGGTCGCCGGCAAGACCGGCACCTCCGACGACAACAAGTCCGCCTGGTTCACCGGCTACACGCCCGACCTGGTCACCTCGGTCGGCCTGTTCGGCGAGGACGCCAAGACCCACAGCCAGACCAAGATGTACGGCGCCGGCGGCCTCCCGCGGGTCAACGGCGGCGGCTTCCCCGCGCGGATCTGGGCCTCGTACATGTTCGGCGTGACGCGGCCCGGCGCCCGCTTCAGCCTCGAGACCGACCAGGGCGCCGGTGTCCGGCCGACCTGGACGCCGACCCCGTCGCAGACGCCGACCACCGAGGAACCCTCCGACGAGCCCACCACCGAGGAACCGTCGGACGAGCCGACCACCCAGGAGCCGACCGACGAGCCCACCACCCAGGAGCCGACGGACGAGCCGACCACCCAGAAGCCCACGACCGACCCCACGGGCCGGCCCACGGGCGGCATCACCCTGGACCCCGTCAAGCCCGACGACGCGGCGGAGTAGACCCCGGCGGCGCCGCGTCCTCCCGGGGACGCGGCGCTCAGCCGCGGTTCAGCTCGAACCAGACCACCTTGCCGGTGCTCAGCCGGGTCGCACCCCAGCGTCGCGCCAGCCGGTTCACCAGGTACAGCCCGCGCCCGTCCTCGTCCGTGGCCCGCGCCTGCCGCAGCCTCGGCAGCTGCGGCACGTCGTCGCCGACCTCGCAGCGCAGCACATCCGTGCGCAGCAGCCGCAGCGTCACCGGACGGGAGGCGTAACGGACCGCGTTGGTCACGATCTCGCTGACCAGCAGCTCGACGGAGTCGGTCAGCTCCTCCAGCCCCCAGCCCGACAGCGCCCCCCGGACCAGCCGGCGGGCCTGCCCCGGCGCCGCGTCCTGCGGGTCCAGATGCCAGTACGCCACATCGCTCGGCGCGATCCCGTCGAACCGGGCGGCGAGCAGCGCGATGTCGTCGTCACGGTCACCGGGACCGAGCATGTCCAGCACGTCGTCGCACAGCGCCTCCAGCGGCGGCGGATGGTCCGCGCCGGTGAGCTGCGCCGTCGCGGCGAGCTTCTCCCGCAGCTGCTCTATCCCGGTCCACACGTCGCGCAGCCGCGACTCCACCAGACCGTCGGTGTACAGCAGCAGCGTCGCCCCGGCCGGCGCGTCCAGCTCCACCGCCTCGAAGTCGACACCGCCGACGCCGATCGGCGCGCCCGCCGGCACGCGCAGCACCTCCGCGTGTCCGCCGAGATGCAGCAGGACCGGCGGCGGATGGCCCGCGTTGGCGATCGTGATGCGGTGCGACACCGGGTCGTACACCGCGTACAGGCAGGTCGCCATACGGTCGGTGCCCAGCCGCTGCGCCTGCTCGTCCAGATGGTGCAGCACCTCCTGCGGCGGCAGATCGAGACCCGCGAGGGTCTGCGCCGTCGTCCGCAGCTGGCCCATGATCGCGGCCGAGGTCATGGAGTGCCCCATGACGTCGCCCACCACCAGCGCCACCCGGCTGCCCGGCAGCGGGATGGCGTCGTACCAGTCACCGCCCACCCGCGCGGTCTCCGCGGCCGGGAGATAGCGCGAGGCGAGCCGCACCCCCGTCGGCCGCGGCAGCGTCTCCGGCAGCATCGTGCGCTGCAGCTCGTCCGCGATGTACGCCTCACGGCCGTACAGCACCGCCTTGTCGATGCCCAGCGCGCTGTGCGTGGCCAGCTGGGCCGCGACCAGCAGATCGTCCGGTTCGAACGCGAGCCGCTCCGGCCGGCGCAGGAACACCGCCGCGCCGATCACCCGGCGCCGGCCCCGCAGCGGGGCCAGGATCGCGCGCTGCCCGTCCGGGATGATCGACTCGCTCTCCTCGCCGAGGAGTTCCGGCAGCGCGGCCCGCGCGGCGGGCGCGTCCGCGAACACCGGGCGCACCCCGCGCAGCACCTCGGCGAGCGCGCCCCCCGGACGCACCTCGCACAGCTCCGCCGTCACCGACGACAGCCCGGCCAGCTCGGCCGGCTCCACGGGCGGCGCCGGCGGCAGGAAGCCCTCGGTGTCCCGCTCCTCCGGGATGCGGTCCGTGCGGCGCAGCCGCAGCACCACCGGCCCCGTCGGCCGCTCGTCACCCACCGGCAGCGGGTCCCGCAGATACACGAGGATCGCGTCGGAGAACGTCGGCACGGTCGCCCGGCACAGCCCCATCACGATCTCGTCCAGGTCCAGACCACGGGCGATCCGCCGCGTGGCGGCTCCCACGAAACGCAGCCGGTCCCCGTCCCGCCGCATCGGCGTGGGGCGGCCCGGCTGCACCGGCTGGCCCGTGCGTCGCTCGGCGGACGCCGAGGGCTGCTCGGCGCCCGGCTGCGGAGGAATGGCCTCCGGTGCGGGCCGTGGCCGGTGCGCGTCGGGCTCGGCGACGGAGGGCTGCGCGTGCTCGGGACCGTTGCCGACGATGACTGGGGGCTCCTTGCTCGGGCCGGACGGTGCGGTGGTGCCCGGCGTGGAAGGGGTCTCTCCGGTGCGCGCCTGCGCGGGTAACGCGGCACCGCCACCGGAGGGGCGCGCCGATGCGGCGCGGGGCGCCGAGGCACGCGCGAGCGCCCCGCGGGGCTCCGCGGGGTCGACGCCCGCCTCGGGGCGCTCGAAGGAGGTCGGCTGCTCCGTCACGCCTTTCGAATCCATCCGTCCGGGGCTGCGCGCCACGCATGCAGTTCGTCCCGCCGAGACTCCGATACCCGGAATACATGCCCCAGGAACGGAAATCCCGGGTGACGACAGGCAGTTCCTGTGCCACCGGTGCGGTGCCGGCGCCGGTCCGTGCCGGCGTCGCCCTGGTAACGCTCGCTCACATCCTGCCGCCCCTCGGTGACGATCGGTCAAGCCCGGCGCTTCGTCCGTCAGTTGTCTCCACGCGCCCGTGCGGAGGACGATCCTACGTTTCTTGCAGGGGGGCGCATCAAGAGTCTCATGTCGACAGCCGCGCGGGCGTACGGTCCCAGTCCTCAGGCAAAGAAGGTACAGCCCAGGACGGATCGGGGCGCCAGTTCTGCCAGCCGTCGCAGAACGGCGGCCCCCACGCGCGGATCACCTCCACCGCCGCCTCCCCGGCCCGGCGCACCCGCTCGGCCAGCCGCTCGCCCACCAGTCCGTCCCGCCGGGCCTGCGCGAACTCGTCCTCGTCCCGCCAGTGCCAACTGCGGTCCGGGTGCACCGAGATGTCGAGGAAATGGTCCTCGGAGTCCACCCCGCCGGCCCAACGGGTCAGCGGCTCCTCCAGGTTCACGTACCAGTTCTTGAACCGCCAGCCCGGCTCCCAGAACAGCCACACCGACCACGGCTCACCGGGCCGGGCCAGCTTCAGCACCCCGGTCCCGAACCAGCGGCCGTGCTGGACGGCGCGCGGCTTGGTGTACCGGGTCCGCAGCGGCTCCTGGTGCACGGCCGTCCCGTCGGCCAGCACCGGCTTGACGCACTCCGTGCCCGGCGCGAGCCACACCGCCAGCAACCGCTCGTCGTCGCGTACGACGGTGACGGGACGCGCGATGTGGAAGCGCCGGCCCGCGTTCTCCCGGTACCGCCACAGGATGTGCGCCCCGGGGGCCCAGGAGCCCGTCGACCCGCCCGCTTGCACTTCCGTCGTCACCGACCCGCCGTCTGCCATGCAGAGATATTAGGTGCCCCAGGCATACGACGCTGCGAGACGGGTCACCGTTCACGCCTTCGTGATCGGCGTTACGGCCGTGTCATCCGCAGCACGTCCAGGGCCTCGTCCAGCTGCTCCAGGGTCAGGTCGCCGCGCTCCACGTAGCCGCCGTCCAGGACGACCTGGCGGATGGTGCGGCGCGTGGCGAGGGCCTTCTTGGCCACCTTGGCGGCCTCCTCGTACCCGATGTACTTGTTGAGCGGCGTGACGACCGACGGCGACGACTCCGCGTACTCCCGGGCCCGCTCGCGGTGCGCGACGATCCCGTCGACCGTGCGGTCGGCCAGCAGCCGGGAGACGTTCGCGAGGAGCCGCACCGACTCCAGGACGTTCTTCGCGATGACCGGCAGCATCACGTTGAGCTCGAAGTTGCCGGCCGCGCCCGCCGTCGCCACCGTCGCGTCGTTGCCGACGACCTGCGCGGCGACCATGAGCACGGCCTCCGGGATGACCGGGTTCACCTTGCCCGGCATGATCGACGACCCCGGCTGCAGATCGGGCAGGGAGATCTCGGCGAGCCCGGTGCGCGGCCCGGACGCCATCCAGCGCAGATCGTTGGCGATCTTCGTCAGCCCGACCGCGATGGTCCGCAGCTGCCCGCTGGTCTCCACGACGCCGTCCCGGGCGCCCTGCGCCTCGAAGTGGTCGCGCGCCTCGGTCAGCGGGAGCGAGGTCGCCCGGGCCACCTCCTCGATGACGGCGGCGGAGAAACCGGGCGGGGTGTTGATGCCGGTACCGACGGCCGTGCCGCCCAGCGGCAGCTCGGCGAGCCGGGGCAGCGAGGCCCGCAGCCGCTCGACGCCGTACCGCACCTGGGCCGCGTACCCGCCGAACTCCTGACCGAGCGTCACCGGCGTGGCGTCCATCAGATGGGTCCGCCCCGACTTCACGACGTCGCCGAACTCCCCGGCCTTGCGCTCCAGGGCCGCCGCGAGGTGCTCCAGCGCCGGGATCAGGTCCCGCGTGACGGCGGCGGTGGCCGCGATGTGGATGGAGGAGGGGAAGACGTCGTTGGACGACTGGGAGGCGTTGACGTGGTCGTTCGGGTGCACGTCCCGGCCGAGCCGCTCGGTCGCCAGGGTGGCGATGACCTCGTTGGTGTTCATGTTGGACGAGGTGCCGGACCCGGTCTGGAACACGTCGACGGGGAAGTGCTCGTCCCAACGGCCCTCGGCGACCTCCGCGGCCGCCTCCTGGATCGCCTCGGCGACGTCCTTGTCGAGCACCCCGAGCCGGGCGTTCACCTTCGCGGCGGCGCCCTTGATCCGGGCGAGCGCCTCGATGTGGGCGCGCTCGATGCGCTGCCCGGAGACGGGGAAGTTCTCCACGGCCCGCTGGGTCTGGGCCCGCCACTTGGCGTGCGCGGGCACCCGCACCTCGCCCATCGAGTCGTGCTCGGTGCGGTACTCGGTCCTGTCCTGCTCGTCGGTCATCGACGATCACCTCCACGTGTCACAGCGCCGGCACCCCGACCACTGTTCCCCGTGGAGGCGATTCGTCACGGACGGCTCAGGCGAGTCCGGGGCCGCGTACCGGAATGGAGGTGAAGGTGGGCGCGGGCGCGGGGTCCTGGAAGAAGTCGTTGCCCTTGTCGTCGACGACGACGAACGCCGGGAAGTCCTCGACCTCGATCTTCCAGACCGCCTCCATGCCGAGCTCCTCGTACTCGACGACCTCGACCTTCTTGATGCAGTCCTGGGCGAGACGGGCGGCGGGGCCGCCGATGGAGCCGAGGTAGAAGCCGCCGTGGGAGGCGCACGCGTCGGTGACCTGCTTGCTGCGGTTGCCCTTGGCGAGCATCACCTTGGAGCCGCCCGCGGCCTGGAACTGCTCGACGTAGGAGTCCATGCGGCCGGCCGTCGTCGGGCCGAAGGAGCCGGACGCGTAGCCCTCGGGGGTCTTCGCGGGACCGGCGTAGTACACCGGGTGGTCCTTGAGGTACTGCGGCATCTCCTCGCCCGCGTCCAGCCGCTCCTTGATCTTGGCGTGCGCGATGTCGCGGGCCACGACCAGCGGGCCGGAGAGGGACAGGCGGGTCTTGACCGGGTACTTCGTCAGCTCGGCCAGGATGGTGTCCATCGGCTGGTTCAGGTCGATCCTGACGACGTCCCCGGACTCGTCCAGGTGCTCGTCGGTGGTGTCCGGCAGGAAGCGCGCCGGGTCGGTCTCCAGCTGCTCGAGGAAGACGCCCTCGGCGGTGATCTTCGCGACGGCCTGGCGGTCGGCGGAGCAGGACACGGCGATGGCGACCGGGCAGGAGGCGCCGTGCCGGGGGAGGCGCACCACGCGCACGTCGTGGCAGAAGTACTTGCCGCCGAACTGCGCGCCGATGCCGATCTTCTGCGTCAGCTCGAAGACCTTCTCCTCCAGCTCCTTGTCGCGGAAGCCGTGGCCCAGCTCGGAGCCCTCGGCGGGGATCTCGTCCAGGTAGTGCGCGGAGGCGTACTTGGCGGTCTTCAGCGCGTACTCGGCGGAAGTGCCGCCGACGACGATGGCCAGGTGGTACGGCGGGCAGGCGGCCGTACCGAGGGAGCGGATCTTCTCCTCCAGGAACTTCATCATGGAGGCCTCGTTCAGGACGGCCTTGGTCTCCTGGTAGAGGAACGACTTGTTGGCCGAGCCGCCGCCCTTGGCCATGAAGAGGAACTTGTAGGCGCCGCCGTCGGTCGCGTACAGCTCGATCTGCGCCGGGAGGTTGGAGCCGGTGTTCTTCTCCTCCCACATGGTGAGCGGAGCCATCTGCGAGTAGCGCAGGTTGAGGTTCTGGTACGCGTCGTAGATGCCGCGCGAGAGGGCCGCCTCGTCGCCGCCCTCGGTCAGCACGTTCTGGCCGCGCTTGCCCATGACGATCGCGGTGCCGGTGTCCTGGCACATCGGGAGCACGCCCGCGGCCGCGATGTTCGCGTTCTTCAGCAGGTCCAGGGCGACGAACTTGTCGTTGCCCGACGCCTCGGGGTCGTCGATGATGCGGCGGAGCTGGGCGAGGTGGGCGGGGCGCAGGTAGTGCTGGATGTCGTGGATGGCCTCCTCGGCGAGCTTGCGCAGCGCCTCGGGCTCCACCTTGAGGAAGGTCCGCCCGTCGGCCTCGAAGGTGGAGACACCTTCGGAGGTCACCAGCCGGTACGGGGTGGTGTCCTCTCCCGTGGGGAGCAGATCGGTGTACGCGAACCCGGGGCTGGGTGGGGGGGTACTACTCGGCATCTCGCCCATTCCTCACTCGACAGACGGCGGCTGGCCTCCGTTGGCAGCGTCCACCAGCCTAGAACCTGCCTCCGACGGCGAGCCTGTGAGGTAAGGCTCAGTTCGGTGACCACCGGACGAACCGACCGAGGGGTATCGCGATCTATCGTGTTTCGGTACGCTGCTGCCGTGGACCTTCAGAAGCGCACCGCGCCCGCTCCCGCCGCCGAGCTCCGCGCCTCCGACGCCGACCGTGACCGCATCGCCGACATCCTGCGCGACGCCCTGGCCGAGGGGCGCCTGACCGCCGACGAGCACGCCGAGCGGGTCGAGGGCGTCCTCGCGGCCAGGACCGTCGGCGCGCTCGAGGTGTTCGTCCGGGACCTTCCGGCCGGGCAGCCGCGCCGCGCCGAACCGGCCGCCGCGCGCCCGGTGCCGGCCCCGGTCCCGGCCGAGGCCGACGACCACGTGGTCGCCGTGTTCAGCAGCGCCGTGCGCAAGGGGCGCTGGCGCGCCGGCCGCCGCATCCACGCGTACGCCGTGTTCGGCAGCGTGGAGATCGACCTCAGCGAGGCCCTCTTCCCGTACCAGCACGTCGTGATCCGGGCGTTCTCGGTCTTCGGCAGCGTCGAGGTGCGCGTCCCGGAGAACGTGTCGCTGCGCGGCACCGGCGGCGGGGTCCTCGGCTCCTTCGAGGTGGACCACCTCGACGCGGAGGACCCGGACGCGCCGGTCGTCCACGTCGACGGCTGGGCCGTGCTCGGCAGCATCGAGGGCCGGCCGCGGCGCGGAAGGCTGGTCGCGGACATCCTGGACCGGGTGCACCGCAAGGTCGACCGGAGTCTGCGCCGGCACCTGGAGCATTGACGGCCGTGAAGCGGACGGGCCGGTTCCCGCGGCCGCGGGCGCGCCGGGACGTCCGGGGCGGCCCGGGAACCAGCGGTTCGGAACTCCCCGCATAGGCGCGCGCACAGCGGGTAGACCTTGTCGCATCGTCGCTCGCTCGCGAAGCCGTCGTCAGGAGTAGACCGTGCTGCAACCGCCGCATTCGTCCCTGCAGGTAGCTGCCGTTCCGGCCCAGCGGGTACCAGCGCGCGACAGGGATCAGGACGCCCCGTGGCACACCGAAGCGGTGTGCCGGCGCGACGAGGCGGGCCTGTTCTTCGCCCCCTCCAAGGAGCCCACCGCGGCCCGCCTGTCCCGCGAGGAGGCGGCCAAGCGCGTCTGCGCCCGCTGTCCGGTCATGGTCGAGTGCCGCGAGCACGCACTGCTCCAGCCCGAGCCGTACGGCGTGTGGGGCGGACTCACCGCGGCCGAGCGCCGTGTGGTCCTCGCCCGGCGCCGCCGCCGCGAGATGGAGCTGAAGAAGACGGTGGGCGCCGCGAACCGCATAGCCCAGGCCGGCTGAGACACGACGCGAAAGGGCGCCCCCTCCGCACCGGGGGCGCCCTCGCCGCTCAGCGGGACCGCTGTGCCGTCACTTCGCCCTGTCGAAGTCGATGGCGCTGTAGGCCCGCAGCTTGCTCAGCCGGTGCTCGGACTCGATCCGCCGCACCGTCCCCGACTTCGACCGCATCACGATCGAGTCGGTCGTCGCCGTCTCCGACCGGTAGCGCACCCCTCGCAGGAGCTCTCCGTCGGTGATGCCGGTCGCGACGAAGAAGACGTTGTCCCCGGCGACCAGGTCGTCCGTCATCAGGACGCGGTCCAGGTCGTGCCCGGCGTCGATGGCCCGCTGCCGCTCCTCGTCGTCCTTGGGCCACAGCTTGCCCTGGATGGTGCCGCCGAGGCACTTCACGGCACAGGCCGAGATGATGCCCTCGGGGGTGCCGCCGATGCCGAGCAGCATGTCGACGCCGGTGCCCTCGCGCAGCGCGTAGATGGAGCCCGCGACGTCGCCGTCGGAGATCAGCTTGATGCGCGCGCCGGCGTCCCGGATCTCCTTGATGATCCCTTCGTGGCGGGGCCGGTCGAGGATGACGACGGTGACGTCCTCCGGGGTGGACCGCTTGGCCTTGGCGACCCGGCGGATGTTGACCTCGACGGGCGCGTCGATGTCGACGAAGTCGGCGGCCTCGGGGCCGGTGACGAGCTTGTCCATGTAGAAGACGGCCGACGGGTCGAACATCGAGCCCCGGTCGGCCGCGGCCAGCACCGAGATCGCGTTGGGCATGCCCTTGGCGGTGAGCGTGGTGCCGTCGATCGGGTCGACGGCGATGTCGCACTCCGGCCCGGTCCCGTCGCCGACCCGCTCCCCGTTGAAGAGCATGGGCGCCTCGTCCTTCTCGCCCTCACCGATGACGACGACGCCGTTCATCGAGACGGTGTGGACGAGGGTGCGCATGGCGCGCACCGCGGCGCCGTCGGCGCCGTTCTTCTCGCCGCGGCCGACCCAGCGACCCGCCGCCATCGCGGCCGCCTCGGTCACACGGACCAGTTCCAGGGCCAGGTTGCGGTCGGGGGCCTCGCTCGGTACTTCGAGTTCGGACGGCAGATGATGATGATTCTCGGTCATCGGAGCGCACCTTTCTGATACGACGACGGCCGGATGAGGGTGACGGACCTGACTCTATCCCCGGGCGGACAGAATGAGCAGGGGGCCCCACGGATGAGCAGAGCGGGCACCTGCGACGATAGGGGCGTGGCTGGTTCGAACGTTAAGCAGAAGTCGGTCCGCAACATGGTCCTCTCCCTCGCGGTGACTGTGCTCGCGGCGGGAGTCGTCTATCTCTTCGTGCCGCACGACGACGGCACGCCCGACCTCCCGCGGGTCGACTACCGCGTCGAGCTGCTCACGGCCCGCCGGGCCGCGTCCTACCCGGTGGCGGCGCCGCAGGGGCTGCCCGACAGCTGGAAGCCGACCTCCGTGCGGTTCCAGGCCGACGAGTTCGACGCCTGGCACCTCGGCTATCACACCCCGAACGGCGGCTATGTGCAGCTCCAGCAGTCGACGGACAAGCCGGCCGACTTCATCGAGCAGGCCAGTCAGGGCGCCCGCAGGACGGATGTCACCGAGCGGATCGGCGACCGCACCTGGACCCGCTACACCGGCGGCCGCTACGACGCCCTGGTGTCCCGGGAGGGCGGCGCGACGACCGTGGTGGCGGGGACCGGCTCGTTCGGCGAGCTGACGCAGATGGCGAAGGCCCTGCGCGCCGAGTGACCCCCTGAGCGCGCCGAAGGCCCCCGGCGAGGTGATGCCGGGGGCCTTCGTCATGGGCGGGCGGCCCGCGGTGGCCGCGCGCGGGGTCAGATCGTGGTGACGACCTCGTCGTACGCCAGGCGCGGGGAGCGCGGGTGCCAGGCGTCCGGGCCGGGACGGCCGATGTTGACGATCATCAGCGGGGTGTGGTCGTCGTCCAGGAACTCCTTGCGGACGCCCTCGAAGTCGAAGCCGGTCATCGGGCCGGCGGCCAGACCGGCGGCGCGGACGCCGACGATGAAGTAGGCGGCCTGGAGGGCGGCGTTCAGCGCGGCGCTGTTCTCGCGGACCACGCGGTCGCCGAAGACGGCGTCCTTGGCCTGCGGGAAGTGCGGGAAGAGGGCCGGCAGCTCCTCGTGGAACTCGTTGTCGGCGGAGAGGATCGCGACCAGCGGGGCGGTGGCGGTCTTCTGCCGGTTGCCCTCGGCCATGTGCGCGACCAGGCGCTCGCGGGCCTCGGCGGAGCGGACCAGCGTGACGCGCAGCGGGGACTGGTTCATGGAGGTCGGGCCGTACTTGACCAGGTCGTAGATCGCCTGGACCTGTTCGTCGGTCACCGGCTCGTCGGTGAAGGCGTTGGCGGTGCGGGCCTCGCGGAACAGCAGGTCCTGAGCGGTGGGGTCGAGGACGAGAGACATGCGGAACCTTCTCGGTGGTGCGTCGTGGAGCTACCGCACGGGGGCCGCGCGGCACGCGTAAGCGGACCGTGGACCGTTTACGCCGGCGACAGTACGCGAGAAAAGTTCAATGTTCAACAAAAGGTCGGGTCCCGGTGATCCGCTTCACAGGGCCCGCCCCTCCGTACGGACGTCAGGGGGCGTCAGTCGTCGGCGCCCTCCTCCTGCCCGTCCTCGGCCTCCTCCTCGGCGAGCGCCGCGTCCAGGCGCGCCCGCGCCCCGTCCAGCCAGCGCCGGCACACCTTCGCCAGCTCCTCGCCCCGCTCCCAGAGCGCGAGCGACTCCTCCAGCGTCGTGCCGCCCGCCTCCAGCCGCCGTACGACCTCGATCAGCTCGTCCCGGGCCTGCTCGTACCCGAGGGCCTCTTCCACCTTGCCGGTCATGCGCCCACCCTATGCATCGCTTCCTGCGTCGACTCGTACGGAGAACTCGCCCTCGGCGACCCGGGCCCGCAGCACCTCGTCCGCCGCCACCTCGCCGGGATCGCGCACCACATGCCCGTCGTCCCGCTGCAGCACGGCGTACCCGCGCTTCAGGGTCGCCGCCGGGGACAGGGCCACCACGCGCGCGTGCGTGTGCGTCAGCTCGGACGACGCCCGGTCCAGCAGATGGCCCAGACACCGCCGGCCGCGGTCCAGGAGCGAGGCCACCTGGTCGGCCCGCTCGTCGATCATCCGGTGCGGATCCTCTATCGACGGACGCGCGAGGGCGTGCGCGAGCCCCCGCTCCTCCCGCTCGACGTACGCCTCCACGCACCGTCGCGCCCGGTCGCGCAGCATCCGCACCCGCTCGTACTCCTCGCCGACGTCCGGGACGACCTTCTTGGCGGCGTCGGTCGGCGTGGAGGCGCGCAGATCGGCGACCAGGTCCAGCAGCGGGTTGTCCGGCTCGTGCCCGATCGCGGACACGACGGGCGTCCGGCAGGCCGCCACGGCCCGCACCAGCTGCTCGTCGGAGAACGGCAGCAGGTCCTCCACGCTGCCGCCGCCGCGGGCGACGATGATCACGTCCACGTCGTCGAGCGCGTCGAGCTCCTTGACCGCCTGCACGACCTGCGGCACCGCGTGCACGCCCTGCACCGCGACATTGCGCACCTCGAAGCGGACGGCGGGCCAGCGGTGCCGCGCGTTCTCCAGGACGTCCCGCTCGGCGGCGGACGCCCGCCCGCACACCAGGCCGACGAGCTGCGGCAGGAACGGCAGCGGCCGCTTGCGCTCCGGCGCGAACAGCCCCTCCGCGGCCAGGGACTTCTTCAGCATCTCCAGCCGGGCCAGCAGCTCCCCGACGCCGACCGGCTTGATCTCGGCGGCCCGCAGGGACAACTGCCCGCGCGGCGCGTACCACTCGGGCTTGGCGAGCACCACGACCCGCGCGCCCTCGCTCACCACGTCGGCCACCGCGTCGAACACCTGCCGGTAGCAGGTCACGCTCACCGAGATGTCGTACGAGGGGTCGCGCAGCGTCAGGAACACCACCCCCGCGCCGGGCCGCCGCGACAGCTGGGTGATCTGCCCCTCCACCCACACCGCGCCGAGCCGGTCGATCCACCCCCCGATGAGCCGTGACACCTCACCGACGGGCAGCGGGGACTCGGGCGACGTGTTCACAGCCATGCGGCGAGCGTAACGGCCGCCACCGACAACACCCCCCGTCCCGGTGAACGGCGCGGACACCGGCCCCCGCGCGCCACCTCCCGCCCCGCACACCCCACCACGAGGCGGGCGATCTTCGGGGCGGCGCACGCACCCTTACGATGGGACGCATGACTGCTTCGCCTGGCCGCCGTGTCCTGCTCGCCGCCCCCCGTGGCTACTGCGCGGGTGTGGACCGCGCCGTGATCGCCGTCGAGAAAGCCCTGGAGCAGTACGGCGCTCCGGTCTACGTCCGGCACGAGATCGTCCACAACAAGTACGTCGTGCAGACCCTGGAGAAGAAGGGCGCGATCTTCGTCGAGCGCACGGAGGAGGTGCCGCCGGGCAACATCGTGATGTTCTCCGCCCACGGCGTCGCCCCCGTGGTCCACGAGGAGGCCGCCCGCGGCAGGCTCGCCACCATCGACGCGACCTGCCCGCTGGTCACCAAGGTCCACAAGGAAGCGGTCCGGTTCGCCGACGAGGACTACGACATCCTCCTCATCGGTCACGAGGGCCACGAGGAGGTCATCGGCACCTCCGGCGAGGCCCCCGAGCACATCCAGCTCGTGGACGGCCCCGGCGACGTCGCCAAGGTCGAGGTCCGCGACGAGTCCAAGGTCGTCTGGCTCTCCCAGACCACGCTCTCCGTCGACGAGACCATGGAGACCGTCGACGCCCTCAAGGAGAGGTTCCCGCAGCTGATCTCGCCGCCCAGCGACGACATCTGCTACGCCACGCAGAACCGTCAGCTCGCCGTGAAGCAGATGGGCGCCGAGGCCGACCTCGTCATCGTCGTCGGCTCCCGCAACTCGTCCAACTCCAAGCGGCTGGTGGAGGTCGCCAAGCTGGCGGGCGCCCGCGCGGCGTACCTGGTGGACTTCGCCGACGAGATCGACGAGGCCTGGCTGGAGGGCGTCGGCACGGTCGGTGTCACCTCGGGCGCCTCGGTGCCGGAGGTGCTGGTCGAGCAGGTCCTGGAGTGGCTGTCGCAGCGCGGCTTCGAGGACGTCGAGATCGTCAAGGCGGCCGAGGAGTCCATCACGTTCTCCCTGCCGAAGGAGCTGCGCCGCGACCTGCGCGAGGAGGCGGCCGCGCTCATCGCCGAGCGCACCGGTTCCACGACCGGTGAGTGACCGTCAGACGTCCGTCGTAACGTAGAGCCATGCAGATCTTCGGTTTGGACATCGGCGGATCCGGGATCAAGGGCGCCCCGGTGGACCTCGACAAGGGCGACCTGGCCCAGGAGCGCCACAAGGTGCTCACCCCGCACCCCGCGACCCCCGACGGGGTCGCCGACGGTGTGCGCCAGGTCGTCGAGCACTTCGGCTGGACCGGCCCGGTCGGGCTCACCTTCCCCGGTGTGGTGACCGACGGGTCCACGATCCGCACCGCGGCGAACGTCGACAAGAGCTGGATCGACACCGACGCGCGCGCGTTGTTCGGCGAGCGCCTCGGCGGCCTGCCGGTGACGGTGGTCAACGACGCGGACGCCGCCGGAGTCGCCGAGATGCACTTCGGCGCGGGCCGCGGCCGCAAGGGCACGGTGTTGCTGCTCACCTTCGGCACGGGCATCGGCAGCGCCCTGTTCCGCGACGGCCGCCTGGTCCCCAACACCGAACTCGGGCACCTCGAACTGCACGGCCACGACGCGGAGAAGCGCGCCTCCAGCAAGGCCAAGGAGGACGAGGACCTGACCTGGGAGCACTGGGCCCACCGCGTGCAGAAGTACCTCGCGCACGTGGAGATGCTCTTCTCGCCCGAGCTGTTCATCATCGGCGGCGGCGTGAGCCGCAAGGCGCACAAGTTCCTGCCCCACATCGAGGGCATCCGCGCGGAGATCGTCCCGGCGCAGCTGCAGAACAACGCGGGGATCGTGGGGGCGGCGATGCACGCGGCGGAGACGGCGGTCGCCGGGTAGCGGCCGTCAGTCCGCCGGGCCCCGGGCCGCGGCGCGCCGCGCCACCAGGCGGACCCGGCGCACCAGGACGACCGCTCCGGCGAGCAGCGTCCCGCCGTACAGCCACCCGGCCTGGGTCGCGAGGGCGGTCACCAGGCCCATCAGATGACCGCCGAAGCCGTCGCCGTGGTCGGCCGCCGGCAGCAGCCCCAGGGCGAACGCGTTCGGCACGACCACGGGGGCGGTCAGCAGGTCGCCCTCGCGCACCCACAGCGCCGTCAGCACGCACACCGGCAGGAACAGCACGCTGTACAGGCCCAGCGAGCCGGACAGCGCGGAGTCGAGGAAACCGAGCAGCAGCATCGCCGCTCCGCAGAACAGCCCGCTGCCCAGCCCGGTCAGCCGCGGACCGGCCAGCCGCCCGGCGGACGACGGCACCGGGGCAGGCCCCGGCCGCCGTACCGCCCCGGCGGGATGTGAGGGGACGGGCCGGCGCTGGGCGACAGGCCGGGTGGCCGGGGCCGGCCGGGGGGCGCCCCGCCGCGGCGGCCGCGGATCCCGGGCCGCCGAGGCCGCCTGCGCCGACCGGGGCAGGCCCTGTGGCGACCGGGCGGACCGGGAGACCGCGCTTCCGGCCCCTGCCGAACGGGACCGCGCGGGCCAGGCGGACCGCCGTCCGGCCCCGCCGCCGCCATCCCCCGCGTCACGCTCGCCCACACCGGGCACGATCCCGCCCTCGCCGCGCCTCGTCCGGCCCTCGCCCCGCTCCACCGTGTCCCCGTCCACCTCGACATCCGCATCCGCTCGCGTGGCGCCTACCCGCCCTCACCCCACGTGGAACCGCGTACTTCGTGGCGGTCCGTGCCCGGCGGGTCGCGCGCTGTGCCGCTCCACCGCACCAACCTAGGCCGCGACACGGGGTGCGGCGGGCGACGGACACGCCCGGGGGCGCACCTTGGCCAGGTGTTCGACGGCACGCCCGGGGCGGGCCCGGCACGCCGTAGACTGGTGGATCGGCCACAACCCCCCAGTCCTCTCCTCTCACGTACGGGAAGTCGCAACGTGTCGCTCACGATCGGAATCGTCGGTCTGCCGAATGTCGGCAAGTCGACCCTGTTCAACGCCCTGACCAAGAACGACGTGCTGGCGGCCAACTACCCGTTCGCCACCATCGAGCCCAACGTCGGCGTCGTGGGCGTCCCGGACGCGCGCCTGACGAAGTTGGCCGAGATCTTCGCCTCCCAGCGCGTCCTCCCGGCGACCGTCGACTTCGTCGACATCGCCGGCATCGTGCGCGGCGCCTCCGAGGGCGAGGGCCTGGGCAACAAGTTCCTGGCGAACATCCGTGAGTCCGACGCGATCTGCCAGGTCATCCGGGCCTTCAAGGACGAGAACGTCGTCCATGTCGACGGCAAGGTCTCGCCCAAGGACGACATCGAGACGATCAACACGGAGCTGATCCTCGCCGACCTCCAGACGATCGAGAAGGTCCTGCCGCGCCTCCAGAAGGAGTCGCGGATCAAGAAGGACGTCGCGCCCAAGGTGAAGGCCGTCGAGGAGGCCAAGGAGATCCTGGAGAAGGGCGACACCCTGTTCTCCGCGGGCATCGTCCAGGGCTCCGGCAACGAGGAGCTCCTGCACGACCTGCACCTGCTGACCACCAAGCCCTTCCTCTACGTCTTCAACGTCGACGAGGACGAACTGGTCGACGACGACTTCAAGGCCGAGCAGCGCGCCCTGGTCGCCCCCGCCGAGGCGATCTTCCTCAACGCCAAGCTGGAGGCCGATCTGGCCGAGCTCGACGAGGAGGACGCCATGGAGCTCCTGGAGTCGGTCGGCGCCGAGGAGCCCGGCCTCGCCACCCTGGCCCGTGTGGGCTTCAACACCCTCGGCCTGCAGACCTACCTGACGGCCGGCCCCAAGGAGTCCCGCGCCTGGACGATCAAGAAGGGCGCCACCGCCCCCGAGGCCGCCGGCGTCATCCACACCGACTTCCAGAAGGGCTTCATCAAGGCGGAGGTCATCTCCTTCGAGGACCTGGTGGAGACCGGCTCGGTCGCGGAGGCCCGCGCGAAGGGCAAGGCGCGCATGGAGGGCAAGGACTACGTCATGCAGGACGGGGACGTGGTGGAGTTCCGCTTCAACGTGTAGCGGGTGCCCCCGGGCTCCGGGGCCAGGCGTTCGCGCCTGGCCCCTTCTCCGTCCCGGCTGAGCTTCGCGGTACAGGTGACGGCACGAGGTACGCGGGGTCACCGGGCCGGACGCGTACCTCCGCGGCGACATCGAGAGGACAAGCCGCGACGCGGCGGGGCCGGACCACGAGATCGCGCGGTGGCGCACCGGGTGGGAAGGCGCTCCGCTCCCAGTGGCAGGATGCGAGGACGCGTCGGGAGGGGCCAGGAGGGCGGGGCGGGATGGGGCGCAGTGAGCGGGACGCGGTCGCCGGGGGCAGACGGCTGTACGAGGCCGCGCGGGCGGTGGCCGACGACCACGCGCGGGCCGTGGCCGCGGTGCACGCGGCGCTGAAGCCGATCCACGACGACCTCGTACGACGTGAGCTGGACGGCATCCCGGTCGCCCGGCTGAAGGACCTCACCGAGGGCCGGCTGCGGCTGGGCGAGGTGGAGAAGGGCGGCTTCCGTTCGGTCGGGCAGGTCCTCGACGCGGGCTCCTACCGGCTGCAGCAGTTGCCCGGCGTCGGCCGGCAGACCGCCGACCAGACGGTGGCCGCCGCACGCCGGATCGCCGACGCCGTACGGGACACCGTCGCCGTGCACATCGACGTGGACCGGCCGGAGCCGCGGACCACCGCCCTGGTCGCGGCCCTGAACGTGCTGGTGGAGGCGGGTCCCGAGGCGCGACGGGCCGTGGAGACGGCGGCCGGGCTGGTGAAGCGGCTCGGCCCGCTGCTGACCGAGGCGGCCCCCGCGGCCGGGCGGTTGCGCATGCTGCTCGCCAGGCGGGCCGGCCGCGAGCGGGCGGTCGCGGCCGTGGCGGAGATCCGCGCGGCGACGGAGCGGGCGCGCGAGGACGGCGTGCCCGGGCTGTTGGCCCAGGCGTCGGTGGATCTGCTGCGCGGCCCGGAGTCCGACGTGGCCGCCCTGGTCGACTTCGAGCTGCGCTCCGCCGAGTACTACAGCCTGCTCGCCGAGGCCTCGGGCCGCGCCCCCGACCCGGCCGCCGCCGAGGGCTTCCTGCCGGACGAGGTGGCCGACCGGGTGCGGGCGCAGTCGCTGGACGACACCCACCGCCGGGTGTCCCTGCGCGGCTACCAGGCGTTCGGCACACGGTTCGCGCTCGCGCAGCGCCGGGTGATCCTCGGTGACGAGATGGGGCTCGGCAAGACGATCCAGGCCATCGCGGCACTGGCACACCTGGCGGCGAGCGGCGAGACCCACTTCCTGGTGGTCTGCCCGGCCAGTGTGCTCATCAACTGGACCCGGGAGATCGAGAAGCGCAGCACGCTGCGGGTGACTCCGGTGCACGGCCCGGACCGGCAGGACGCGTTCGCCGACTGGAGGGAGCGGGGCGGCGTCGCCGTCACCACCTTCGACGCCCTGCGCGGCTTCCCCGCGCCCGGCACCGGGGAGCTCGGCATGCTCGTCGTCGACGAGGCGCACTACGTCAAGAACCCGGGCACGCGCCGCGCCGGCGCCGTCTCCACCTGGGCGGGCACCTGTGACCGCGTGCTGTTCCTGACCGGCACGCCCATGGAGAACCGGGTCGAGGAGTTCCGCAGCCTGGTGCGCATCCTGCAGCCGGACCTCGCCGAGCGCGTCGACGAGCACGACGGCGTCGCGGGCTCGAAGGCATTCCGCAAGGCGGTCGCGCCCGTCTATCTGCGCCGCAACCAGCAGGACGTGCTCACCGAACTCCCCGCGCTCCAGCACACCGACGAGTGGGAGGAGCCCAGCGCGCAGGACGAGGAGGCGTACCGGGAGGCCGTGCGGGCGGGCAACTTCATGGCCATGCGCAGGGCGGCGTACGCGCGGCCCGAGGGGTCGGCGAAGCTGGGGCGGTTGCGGGAGATCGTCGGGGAGGCCGCCGAGAACGGGCACAAGGCCCTGGTGTTCTCGGCGTTCCGCGACGTCCTGGGCACGGTCCACGAGGCACTCGGCGAGAGCGGCGAGGCTCACGTCTTCGGCCCCCTCACCGGCAGTGTGCCGCCCGCCCGCCGGCAGCGGCTCGTGGACGACTTCGCCGCCGCGCCCGGTCACGCGGTGCTGCTCGCGCAGATCGAGGCCGGGGGAGTGGGTCTGAACATGCAGGCCGCGTCCGTGGTGATCCTCTGCGAGCCGCAGCTCAAGCCGACCGTCGAGCACCAGGCGGTCGCCCGCGCCCACCGCATGGGCCAGGTCCGCTCGGTCACGGTGCACCGCCTGCTGTGCACGCGGGGTGTGGACGAGCGCCTGGTCCGGCTCCTGGAGAACAAGTCCCGCCTCTTCGACGCCTACGCCCGCCGCAGCGCGGTCGCCGAGTCGACCCCGGACGCGGTGGACGTCTCCGACCTCGGCCTGGCCCGCCGCATCGTCGAGGAGGAACAGGCCCGCCTGGGCACGACGACCCGGGAGCCGGCCACCGAGGACGCGTGACGGCTGAGCGGGGCGCCCCCCGGTCGGGTCCGCCGCGTCGGCCCGCGCCGACGACGAGCGCGCGTCGCTGCCTCCCTCCCCGTCCCGCGCTCACCCCCGCCCCGTCGCCTCCCCGCAGGCCCGCGCGTACGCCCGTACCAGTGGGCGGGCCTCGTCCGTGCGGCGCCAGGCCAGTGCGTAGCGGGCCGGGGACAGGCCCCGTACCGGGCGGGTCACCACGCCGCCGAGGGTGATCAGGGGGGCGTTGCCCGAGGCCAGGAGGCAGACGCCGAGGCCGGCGACCAGCGCCTCGTAGGTCTCCTCGGTGCTCGCGATCTCGGCCCCGATGCGCGGCGGCCGTCCACCGCGCTCGTCCAGCGCCAGCCAGTGGTCGCGCAGCGGCCCTGCGCTCTTCGGCAGGGCGAGGAACGGCTCGTCGGCGAGGTCGGCGAAGTCCACCTCCGGCCGGGCGGCCAGCGGGTGCGTCTCGGGCAGGGCGACCAGCCGGGGCTCCTCGGCGACCACCGTCCAGCCGTAGCGGCCGGCGTCGGGCAGCGGCAGCCAGACGAAGGCGACGTCGGCCTCGCCGTCCGCCAGGCCGGCCGTGGGGTCCTCCCAGCTCACCTGCCGCAGCCGGACCGCCACCTCGGGGTGCGCGGCCGTGAACCGCGAGCGGATCGCGGGCAGCAGCCCGCCGCGGCCGGGGCTGGTGCTCATGCCCACGACCAGCGTGCCGCGCGCCGCGGCCCGGCACGCCTCCAGAGCCGCCGCCCCCTCCGCCCAGGCGGCCAGCACCCGCCGCGCGTGCGGCAGCAGGACCGCACCCGCCTCGGTGAGGGTCACACCGCGCGGCCCGCGGTGCAGCAGCTCGGCGCCCAACTGCCGCTCCAGTGCCCGCACCTGCTTGCTGAGGGCGGGCTGGGAGACGTACAGCCGGGCGGCCGCGTGGGTGAAGTGCAGCTCCTCGGCGACCGTCACGAAGTAGCGCAGGTCGCGTACATGAACGTCCGACGTCATGACCATCGGTTATCAGCGTGGGTCTTGGACGGGCAAGGCCGTTCCGCAGGAGGCTGAACCGCGTAGGCCGACGGACCCCGTCGAAACCCGTCGCGGAACGTACGAGGAGTAGTCATGAACAAGGTCTGGCTGATCACCGGGGCGAGCAGCGGTTTCGGGCGGGCGCTCGCGGAGCTGGCGCTGGCCGACGGCGACGTGGTGGTCGGCGCGGTACGGCGCCCCGAGGCCCTGGACGACCTGGTGGCCGCGCACCCCGACCAGATGGAGGCGCTGCGCCTGGACGTCGCGGAGACGGGCGCCGCCGAGGCGGCCGTGGCGGACGTCGTCGCGCGGCACGGTCGGATCGACGTCCTGGTCAACAGCGCGGGACGCACCCATGTGGGCGCCTTCGAGGAGACCACGGAGCAGGAGCTGCGCGCGTTGTTCGACCTGCACGTCTTCGGCCCCGCCGCCCTCGTCCGGGCGGTGCTGCCGCACATGCGCGGGCGGCGCTCCGGGGCGATCGTGCAGCTGTCCAGCATGGGCGGGCAGATGTCGTTCGCGGGCTTCTCCGCGTACAGCGGAACGAAGTTCGCCCTGGAGGGCATGTCCGAGGCACTGGCGGACGAGGTCGCGGACTTCGGCATCCGGGTGCTGATCGTCGAGCCGGGCGCCTTCCGCACCTCGCTGTTCGAGACGGGCCGGGCCGGGGCCAGCGCGGACAGCGGGCTGTATCCGAAGGTGAGCGGGACGCGCGCCTTCGTCGAGGGCGGTGACGGCTCGCAGCCCGGTGACCCGGCGAAGGCGGCGGCCCTCATCGTGGCCGCCCTGGAGGCGGAGCGCACCCCGCTGCGGCTGCCGCTCGGAGACGACGGTGTGAGCGCCGTCCTCAACCACCTCGACCAGGTCCGCGAGGACATCGCGCCCTGGGAGAAGAGCGCGCGGGCGACGGCGTTCGACGCCTGACCGAGCCCTGCGACAGCCGGCCCCTCCGCCTTGCGTGAGCGGGTCGCCCGACGACTCGCTCACGCAGGGGCCCTTGTGCAATTCCTGTGGAGGCCTCAATCTTTCGGCTGGCGCACGGACGTCGTCGAACTTGACATGATCATGCCTGTCTTCGCCGTTCCCGTGCCACCCCACGCCCGCGCACCACCGATTGAGGAGGAACCCTCAGATGGCAGTGATGCGTACCCCCCAGCGCACGACCCGCCGAAGACTGGCCCTGCTCAGCACGGCGGCCACCGCGGTCCTCGCCGCGGGCCTCGTCACCGCGCTCCCCGCCGCGGCCGCCCCCGAGGGCCGCGTCCAGTACGCGGGCGCGGCGAACGCCGTGGCCGACAGCTACATCGTCACCCTCAAGGCCGACCAGGCCCGTTCGGGCTCGAAGACGGCCCGCGCCCTCGTCGAGCGCTACGGCGCCGGCATCGAGCGCACCTACCGCACGGCTCTCAACGGCTACGAGATCGAGGCGTCCGAGACCGAGGCCGAGCGGCTCGCCGCCGACCCGGCCGTCGCCTCCGTCGTCCAGAACCGCACGTTCCACGTCGAGGGGACCCAGCCCAGCCCGCCCTCCTGGGGCCTGGACCGCATCGACCAGAAGAACCTGCCGCTCAACAGTTCCTACACCTACCCGGACTCGGCCGGGCAGGGCGTGACGGCGTACATCATCGACACCGGCGTCCGCATCACCCACCAGGACTTCGGCGGCCGCGCCTCCTACGGCTACGACGCCATCGACAACGACAACACCGCCCAGGACGGCAACGGCCACGGCACGCACGTCGCGGGCACGGTCGCCGGGTCCTCGTACGGCGTCGCCAAGAAGGCGAAGATCGTCGGCGTCCGCGTGCTGAACAACTCCGGCTCGGGCACGACCGCCCAGGTCGTCGCCGGCATCGACTGGGTCGCCCGGAACGCGGTCAAGCCGGCCGTCGCCAACATGTCCCTCGGCGGCGGCGCCGACACCGCCCTCGACACGGCCGTACGCAACGCCATCGCCTCCGGCGTCACCTTCGCCGTGGCCGCCGGCAACGAGTCGACCAACGCCTCCACCCGCTCGCCCGCCCGCGTCGCCGAGGCGATCACGGTCGGCGCGACGACCTCCACCGACGCCAAGGCGAGCTACTCCAACTACGGTTCGGCACTCGACCTGTTCGCGCCCGGCTCCTCCATCACCTCGTCCTGGAACAGCGGCGACTCGGCGACCAACACCATCTCCGGTACGTCGATGGCCACCCCGCACGTCGCGGGCGCCGCCGCCCTCCACCTCGCCGACAACCCCGCGGCCACCCCGGCGCAGGTCGCCTCGGCGCTCACGGCGGCCGCCACGACCGGAGTCGTCACCAGCCCCGGAACCGGCTCGCCCAACCGTCTGCTGTACGTCGGCGGCGGCACGACCACCCCGCCCGGGCCGCGCTTCGAGAACACCGCCGACCACACCATCGCCGACAACTCCACCGTGGAGTCCCCGGTGACGGTCTCCGGTGTCTCCGGCAACGCGCCCTCGGCCCTCGCCGTCGAGGTGCACATCGTCCACACCTACATCGGTGACCTCCAGGTCCAGCTGGTCGCCCCCGACGGCACCGCCTACACCCTGAAGTCGTACGGCACCGGCGGCAGCGCCGACAACATCGACACCACGTACACCGTGGACGCCTCTTCCGAAGCGGCCAACGGCACGTGGAAACTGAGGGTCAGCGACAACGCCCGCCAGGACACCGGGCGGATCGACTCCTGGGCGCTGCAGTTCTAGCCCAGGCCCGTCAGTCACCACCAGCCATCCACGTCCTCGTCCTCGCGGCGGAGTCCGGTCCCGTGACCCGGCTCCCCGCGGGGACGAGGCGCTATAGAGACAGCGATGACGGATTTCGCACAGTACGGCGGCTACAAGCGTGACTTCGACTTCCAGATCGGGCCCGCCCGGCCGGAGGACTTCCACAGCAAGGCGTTCGGCGACCGCCTGTGGGCGGACCTCTCGCGCATCCTGGAAAAACCCTTCGAGGGCGCGACGATCGGACCGGACGCCCCCGACGGACACAGATACTGGTTCGGCGACGACGACCTGAGTGCTCACCTCTACTCGGGCCCCCCGGAGCCGGACTCCGGGGTGCTGGGCCAGGTGCCCGCCATGCTCACCGTGATCTCACGGTCCGACGAGGTGGCGAGCTCGGAGCTGGCGGAGCGGATGTACGACGGGCTGACCGCGTCGGACGACTACCTCGTGGCGGTGTTCGCGTATGACGGCATGCCGATCGCCGCCAACTTCGACATCGGCGACGACTGGTGAACCCGGCCGCCCCCCATGCGGCCCTGGTTCGCGGCGCGCTTACGATGCGCGCAGTCGTACGCCCCTCCCCACCCCCCGAACCAGGAGCACGGTAGCCGTGTCGATACCCCCGCCGTCCGGACCCCAGCAGCCGTACGGGCCACCGGCACCGCCCCACGGGCCGTACGCCGCCGGCCCCGGCTCCCCCTACGGGGCGTCGTACGGGGGCGCCTACGGCCCGTACGGCCCCTACGGCGGGCAGGCGCCGGTCAACGGTCTCGCGATCGGCTCCCTGGTGCTCGGCATCCTGTGCTTCGTGCCGGCCGTCGGCCTGGTGCTCGGGCTCGTCGCGCTCGCGCAGATCCGGCGGAAGGGCGAGCGCGGCAAGGGCATGGCGATCGCCGGTTCGGTGCTGTCCACGGTGGGCCTCGCGCTGTGGGCGCTGACGCTGTCCACCGGTGCCGCCGCGGACTTCTGGGACGGCTTCAAGAGCGCCGCGAGCGGGGAGGGCAGCGCCTTCGCGCTCGACAAGGGCGACTGCTTCGACACCCCGTCGGGCACCCTGGAGGGGGAGACCTTCGAGGCGGAGAAGGTGCCCTGCTCCGGTGGGCACGACGGCGAGGTCTTCGCGGTGGTGACGCTGCCGGGCGGCGGTTACCCCGGCGAGGACGAGCTGTCCCGCACGGCCGACGACAAGTGCTATGCGCTGAGCGACGGTTACGCCATGGACACCTGGGGCGTGCCGGAGGACGTGGACGTCTTCTACTTCATCCCCACCCCGCAGAGCTGGCGGTTCGGCGACCGCGAGCTGACCTGCCTGTTCGGCAGCACCGAGAAGGACGGCCGCCTGACCGGCTCGCTGCGCGGCGACGCCACGACGCTCGACGCCGACCAGGTCGCCTTCCTGAAGGCGGTCAACGCCGTCGACGCGGTGCTCTACGAGGAGCCGGAGGACCACCCCGACGACGACCTGGCCGCGAGCCGGGCCTGGGCCGGCGACGTGCAGCGGGTGCTCGGCGAGCAGATCACGGCGCTGCGCGGCCACCGCTGGCCGGACGGGGCGGGGAAGCCGGTCGCCGACCTGGTCGAGGAGATGGCGGACGCCCGCAAGGAGTGGGCGCGGGCCGCCGCGGCGAAGGACTCGGACGCGTACTTCACGCACTACGAGAAGGGCTACGCGTACGTGGACGGCCCCACGACGGTCACCGCGCGCGAAGCTCTGGGTCTGGACACCACCGTGCCGTTCTACGAGGACGACTCCGGCAGCGGGGGCGGGAGCGAGGACGCGGGCGATCTTCAGGTGTGAGCGCGGCCATAACGGGGAGAAACTGCCTGCGTAAAGCCCTCCTGCGCCACAAGTCATCACATCGAGTGATTCTCTGGCCTTTGCTTGCACAGCACAACGCTTGGTTGCCAGGCTGTTGCTGTCTGTACAACCTGATGGGAGCGGCCAGTGACTTTCGGTGAGCAGCCGGCGTATCTGCGTGTCGCGGGTGATCTCCGTAAGAAGATCGTCGACGGTTCACTCCCTCCGCACACCCGCCTCCCGTCACAGGCCAGAATCCGCGAGGAGTACGGCGTCTCGGACACCGTCGCCCTGGAGGCGCGCAAGGTCCTGATGGCCGAGGGGCTGGTCGAGGGCCGCTCCGGCTCCGGGACCTATGTGCGCGAGCGGCCCGTGCCCCGCCGGATCGCCCGCTCCGGCTTCCGCCCGCCGAGCGGTGCCACCCCGTTCCGGCAGGAGCAGGCCGACGGCGATGTGCGCGGCACCTGGGAGTCCAGCAGCGAGCAGGCGGCGGCCGGCCGTGCCGTCGCCGAGCGGCTGGCGATCCGGCCGGGCGAGCGCGTGATGTGCACGCGGTACCTGTTCCGGGAGGCGGGCGAGCCCATGATGCTGTCCACCTCCTGGGAGCCCCTCGCCGTCACCGGCCGGACGCCCGTCATGCTCCCCGAGGAGGGTCCCCTCGGCGGCATGGGCGTCGTCGAGCGGATGGCGGCCATCGACGTCGTCGTGGACAACGTCACCGAGGAGGTCGGGGCCCGCCCCGGCCTCGCGGAGGAACTGCACGCGCTGGGCGGCGTCCCCGGGCATGTGGTCCTCGTCCTCCAGCGCACGTACTACGCCTCGGGCCGCCCGGTGGAGACGGCGGACGTGGTGATCCCGGCCGACCGCTACCGCGTCGCGTACCACCTGCCGGTCAAGTAGCGCCCAGGCGCGAGTGAAGTAGCGCACATCCCGCGTCTGTTGCGCTCTGCGGGCTGACAACGCCCGCCCCGGAGCGCCCGGTTGCCTTCGCATCCTTTCCGCAGGTCGCGCCGGGTGTCTCCGGTATGCCCGCGAACGGACGCACGGCCTTGGGCGCACGGCGCGTTCCACGTCGTGCGCCCCCTCCGGCTTGGCTGGTTGCGTACCTCTTTGTGAAAAGCCGTATTCGCTCCGTGAAGGTTAGGCGTAGGCTCGGGCATATGCGGATTGCGGTTTCCTCGGCGGGTGGGGCACGGCACAGGCCGCGAGCGTTACGCGGGCGGCCGTGGGCGGGAAGGAGCAGTGGGGCGCGATGACCGACAGCACGATCACTCTTCCCTGGCTCGTCGTCCGGCAGGACGACAACGGCAATCGCTATCGCGTCGGCCGGTACGCGACACGGGCCGAGGCCCAGAAGATCGCGGACAGCCTCGACGGCCGTGGACACAAGCAGCTCTACTGGGTCGAGCGCATCACGCAGAACGGCGGCGGCGCCGACCGCTGACCGTGCACGCTCCCGTAGGCTCCGGCGCATGACGGAACGGATCGTGGTCGGCGCCGCGCTGCTGGACGCGGGCCGCCTGCTCGCCGCACGCCGGAGCGCGCCGGCGGACCTGGCCGGGCGCTGGGAGCTGCCCGGCGGCAAGGTCGAACCGGGGGAGAAGCCCGACGCGGCGCTCGCCCGCGAACTGCGCGAGGAACTCGGCGTGGACGCCGAGGTGATGGAGCGCGTCCCGGGCGCCTGGCCCCTGCGGGCGCCCTTCGTCCTCCATGTGTGGACGGCCCGCCTGCGGCCCGGCAGCCCGGCGCCGCGCCCCCTGGAGGACCACGACGCGCTGCGCTGGCTCGACGCCGGCGAGCTGTGGGACGTCGACTGGCTGGAGCAGGACGTGCCCGCCGTCCGGGAGGTGGCCCGGCGGCTGACGTCCTGACGAACCCCCGCCCTTGCCCAGCCCGCCGCGGTACTGTCACCCGAATATCGGGTATGTGCCCATTAACACCATGAAACCGGACATGGAGTGGCCCCGCTGGCTGGGAAGTGATCGGCGTGCTCGACACCGACGGCGACTGCGCCGAATGGACCTTCCCCGCGGAGGCCGACGCCGTCCGGGCGGCCCGCGCCGCCGTGCGCGGCCGGCTGCTCGCCTGGGGGCTGGGCGGTCTCGCCGATGTCGCGGCCCTGCTGGTCAGCGAACTGGTGACCAACTCCCTGCGGCACGCCACCGGTCCCATCGGGGTGCGCGTGGTGCGTCCTTCCGGGGACGGCGGGGTTCTGCTCGTCGAGGTCTCCGACCCGCTGCCCGATCCGCCGCGCGCCCGCACCTCCGACGCCGAGGACGAGGGCGGCCGGGGACTCCAGCTCGTGGCGCGCACCTCCCGTCGTTGGGGGACCCGGCCGGGTCGAGGCAGCGGCAAGACGGTCTGGTTCGAACTCGCGGTCCCCCGCTGACGCCCTCGTCCCACGGTCCGTCAGCGGCGTACCGGACGCCCTCCGTCCGCCCCCGGAACGCCTGCGGCTGGTTCCGGCCGGTGATGGGTGACGCAGGTCGTGATTCGACGGCGTGTCCGCTGGTTAGAAGACTGGAAGTGTTTCCGCGGCGGGGACCGAAAAGCATCGGGACCGTGCTGTGATCGTGAACACCGTGTTGTGCGGGGCCGTAGTGCTGGATACTGCGGGCAGCCGCCGCCGGTGACCGGTGCCGGACGCGGTGAGCTGGAGGGGACGGTTCGCGTGAGCGAGATACCAGCGAAGGCGACGGAGTCCGAGGACCCGTCGAAGAGTGGTGGGACGAGGGCCGCGGGAGATCTCCCCGACGCTCGCGCCTCCCACGGCACACCCGCCTCCCACGGCACATCCGTCTCAGCCTCGGCCGGCGCACCCGACGCCCGCGCACCCCACGGCCCCCAGGACCCGGACACGACCGGCTTCGGCTCCGAGGAGCCGCGTCCGGGCGAGCCGCTGTGGCAGAGCAAGCCGCCGGGTTCGATCTACGACTACATCAAGGTCGCGTCCTTCTCGATCGGCCCCGACGGCCTGGTCGACCAGTGGAGCCTGCGCGCCGAGCAGGTCTTCGGCATCCCCGCCGAGCGCGCGGTCGGCATGGACCCCATCGAGGCGTTCATCGACCCCGACCTGCGCGCGCAGGGCCAGCGGAAGATGACCGAGATCCTGGACGGGCGGGAGTGGACCGGCGTGGTCCCCTTCCGGGTGCCGGACGGCGCCGACGGCGGCCGGGGCAAGGACGGCCTCGCCGAGGTGTACGTCATGCCGACGCGGACCGAGGAGGGGGAGAAGGCCGCCGTCTGTATCGTCGTCGACGTCCGGACCCTGCGCCGGATGGAGACCGACCTCGCCGCCTCGCAGGCCATTTTCGGTCAATCTCCCTTCGGGTTCCTGCTGATCGACACCGATCTTCGGGTGCGCCGCGCCAATGAGCGGTTCGCCTCCCTGTTCGGCGGAACCCCGGACGACCATCGCGGCCAGGGCGTCCACGACTACCTCGCCCGGCCCGAGGCCGAGCGGGTCGCGGCCACCCTGCGCCGCGTCCTGGAGAGCGGCGACTCCATCACCGACATGCACGTCACCGGCTTCCTGCCGGGCTCCGACGAGCGCCGCCACTGGTCCGTCAACCTGTACCGGGTGCACAGCGGCAGCGGCCGTCCCATCGGCGTCGCCTGGCTGGGCATCGACATCACCGCCCGGCGCGCCGCCGCCCGCGAGGCGGCCGCCGCCCGGCGCAACCTCGCCCTGCTGAACGACGCCGGCGCCCGCATCGGCAACTCCCTCGACCTGGAGACCACGGCCCGCGAACTCCTCGACGTGGTGGTGCCCGGCTTCTGCGACCTCGCCACCGTCGACCTGTACCAGGGGCTGCTGGCCGGTGACGAGACGCCGCCCGGCCTCGCCGACGGCAGCGCGGAGCTGCGCCGGGTCGCCTTCTCCAGCGCCGTCTCCGACGCGCCCTTCGTCGGCGGCGGCGCCGAGGTCGCCGTCGGCGGCGTGCACCACTACCCGTTCAACTCGCCCTGCGCGGACGCCCTGCGCACCGCCCGGGTGCAGCACGTGCCCGGCGAGGAGGGCGGCCTCGTGCAGTCCACGCTCGCCGTGCCGATGGTCGCCCACGACACCGTCGTCGGGCTGGCGCAGTTCGCCCGGACGAAGGGCAGTGAGCCGTTCGGGGACCGCGACCGCGAACTCGCCGTGGAACTCGCGGCCCGCGCGGCGGTGTGCATCGACAACGCCCGCCTCTACCGGCGCGAGCACGAACGCGCCCTGATACTCCAGCGGTCGCTGCTGCCCCCGGGGGACCCGGTCGCCGCCGGCCTCGACATCGCCTGCCGCTATCTGCCCGGCAACGCCTCCGCGGACCGGCACAGCGAGGTGGGCGGTGACTGGTTCGACGTCATCGAACTGCCCGGCCACCGCACCGCGTTGGTCGTCGGCGACGTGATGGGACGCGGGCTGCGCGCCGCAGTCGCGATGGGCGAACTGCGGTCCGCCGTACGGACGCTGGCCCTGCTGGACCTCGAACCGGCCGAGGTGCTGTCCGCGCTGGACGAGATCGCGCGCGGGCTCGGTGCCCCCGGCGGCGTCCAGCAGGCCACCCGCGCGGCCCGCCGGCCACGGGAGGCGGACCTGTCCGAGGTGTACCTCGCCACCTGCGTGTACGCCGTGTACGACTCCGTGACCCGGCGCTGCACCTTCGCGAACGCCGGGCATCTCCCGCCGGTCCTCGTCGAGCCCGGCGAGGACGCGCTGATGCTGGACGTGCCGCCGGGGATGCCGCTCGGCGTGGGCGGCGAGCCGTTCGAGGAGGTGGAGGTCGAACTCCCCGAGGGCGCCCTGCTGGCGCTCTACACGGATGGACTGGTCGAATCGCGCGACCATCCCCTGGACGAGGGGCTCCAGGCGTTCGTCGGCGCGCTCACCGACCCGTCGAGGCCGCTGGAGGACGTGTGCGACCACGTCCTCAACACCCTCGACACCCACCACGGCGAGGACGACATCGCGCTGCTGATGGCCCGCGTGCAGGGCCTGCCCGCCGACTCGGTCGGCGACTGGACGCTGCCGCGCGAGCCGCGCAGCGTGGGCCGCGCCCGTGAGTACGCCCGCGCCCGGTTGCTGTCCTGGGACCTGGAGGCGCTGGTCGACACCACCGAACTCCTCGTCAGCGAACTGGTCACCAACGCCCTGCGCTACGGCGAGGGCGAGATCCGGCTCCGCCTGCTGCTGGACCGCACGCTGGTGTGCGAGGTCTGGGACGCCGGACTCGTCCAGCCACGCCGCCGCCGCGCCCGCGACACGGACGAGGGCGGCCGCGGCCTCCAGCTGGTCGGCCTGCTCAGCGCGGCCTGGGGCTCCCGCCGCACCCCCCGCGGCAAGACGGTCTGGTTCGAACTCCCGCTCCCCGACGGCGAAACCACCCTGACGGACCCGGCGGAGGCCCTCCTGAGCCTCTTCTGATCCCGGCCGCGGTCACCTGGGCCCACCCCTCTCGCCGGTGTCCGGGTGGTCACGCGGTGGGGTCCTCCCGGTCGGCCGTGTGTTCACGTCAATCGGGCCGGTCGGTCGGTCGCACGGCGGAGGCGGGGCTGCCCGGGGCACTCCGGCCGAGGTCACCGTGGCTCGTTCGCCTTGCCACGCCGGGCGCCGGTGCGTGGGCCGCCGTAGCTTCCCGGTGCGGGGTGGAGGGCGCCGGTGGCCGCGGCGGTCAGGTCGGAGGTGGGCTCGGGTGGGTGGCCGTGGAGGCGGATGTCCTGGTCGGCCAGGGCGCGGGCCTCTTCGGCCAGCGTGTCGGCCGTCACCAGGTCGGCCAGGTTCTCCGCGCGCTCGCGGCGAAACGCCTCCGCCAGGCGGGTGCGGGCCGCGCATCCCACCACCGCCCCGTGCGTCGTGACGACGTCGTCCGCTCCGGCGACGGCGGCCCGCGCGCAGACCGCGGCGGCGGCCGGGAGCACCCCGGCGTGCCCGGCGGCCAGGGGTGCCACGGCCCGTACGATCCGCCGCAGCAGGCCGAGCGGGTCGTACGGCCGCCCCGAGGCCAGCTCCTGCCGTACGCCGGCCAGGACGACGTCGGCGTGGCCCGTGCGGGCGCGCAGTTCGCCCGGCGTGACGTCCGGGTGGGCGGCACTCTCTCCGGCGAGGGCCCGGCGGGCGCCGGCGATCTCCGTCTCCGCGCCGGTCAGCGCGGCCGGTACCAGTCCCGCGGCCGTCGCCAGCTCCCTGCGGAGCCGTTCGACGCCGTCGATGAGCGCCCCGGCCTGGGCGATGGCGCCCTCGGCGGCCCGCAGCCGGCTCGCCGCCCGCCCGGCGTCCCCGACGTCGGCAGCCTGCCGGGCCAGGTTCAGCCGGGTGGTCGCGAACACCAGGCGGTCCTTGGCCTGTTCGACGTTCCCCGCCACCGCCGCGGACGCCGGGGCGGCGTAGCGCTCGCCGAGGTCGCGGAGGATCGCCTCGGCCTCCCCGGTCCGTGCGGTCAGGCCCCGGAACCGGCCCTCCGCGACGGCCAGCGCGGCCCCCAGCCCACCGCCCGGCCCCTCCTCCAGCCCCCGCAGCGTGTCGAAGGCGGCGGCCCGCACGTCCAGCAGCCGCCCCGCCTCCTCGCAGCGCCCGACGACGCCCGCCAGCGCGTGCCGGCGGGCCGCACCCTCCCCGGGCTCCCCGTGCTCGTACCGCCAGCGGATGCGGAAGGCCGCCGCCAGCTCGGTCTCGGCCTCCCGCAGCGCCCGCCGGACGTCCTCGATCTCCTGCGGCGCCCCGTCGTCGAACCGGGCCTCGGCGAACCCCAGTTCCTCACGGCTGACCCGCACCCACCCGTCCGCGCGGACCAGCGCGTCCCGGGCCCGCTCGTCCAGCTCCTCGTCGAGCGGCTCCCCAGCGGGAACCGGCGCATCGCCGGGTGCCGTACGCCTGGTGGTCCGCCGTCTGCGCCGCCAGAACCCGAAGCTCGCCAGCGCCCCCGCCGCGACCACGGCGATCACGGGGAGCACGAGGTCGGCGGTGTGCGTCCCCCGGTCGTCCCGCTGTCCGAGCGCGCCCGACACGGGCCGCTGCGGCCCGCTGTCCACCGCTGTGCCGGGCAGCACCAGCCACGTCACCCCGACCAGCGCGCCGAGCAGGGTGTGCACCACGAGCACGGATATGTGCGCGCGGGCGCGCCGCGGCCGGCCCCGGATCAAGGATGACGTCACATTCCGGAGCGTATGAGCAGGTATGCGCCCGCGCGACCGGGGCGCGTCAGGGGAGGTGCGAGCGCGCCCCCGCTACGAGGACCGTCTCCTGATCTTCGACCCCAGCCACACCAGCGGGTCGTACTTGCGGTCCACGGCCCGTTCCTTCAGCGGGATGAGCGCGTTGTCCGTGATCTTGATGCCCTCGGGGCACACCTCGGTGCAGCATTTGGTGATGTTGCAGTAGCCGAGGCCGTGCTCCTCCTGCGCGGACTTCTTGCGGTCGAGCCCGCGCTCGGCGGCGGCGTCCAGCGGGTGCATGTCCAGCTCGGCGATGCGCATCAGGAAGCGGGGCCCGGCGAAGGCCGTCTTGTTCTCCTCGTGGTCGCGCACCACGTGGCAGGTGTCCTGGCACAGGAAGCACTCGATGCACTTGCGGAACTCCTGCGAGCGGTCCACGTCCTCCTGCATCATCCGGTACTCGCCCGGCCCCAGGCCCTCCGGCGGCACGAACGAGGGCACCTGCCGGGCCTTGTCGTAGTTGAAGCCGACGTCCGTCACCAGGTCCCGTACGACGGGGAAGGCCCGCAGCGGGGTGACGGTGATCGTCTCCTCGCGGGTGAACACCGACATCCGCGTCATGCACATCAGCCGCGGCCGCCCGTTGATCTCGGCCGAGCACGAACCGCACTTGCCCGCCTTGCAGTTCCAGCGGACGGCCAGGTCGGGCGCCTGGGTGGCCTGGAGGCGGTGGATGATGTCGAGGACGACCTCGCCGTCGTTCACCTCGACCGCGAAGTCCTCCAGGCCGCCGCCCCGCACGTCCCCCCGCCACACCTTGAAGCGGGCCTCGTAGCTGCTCACTGGTAGAGCTCCTCTTCGGCGAGGTACTTGACCAGCTCCTCCTTCTCGAAGAGGGCGAGCAGGTCCTGGCGGACGGGTTCGGTGGTCTCCCTCACGAGGTCGATCTGGCCGCGCTCGGGGTCGGTGGCCGCGAGGCCGCCCGTCGGGTCGGCCGGCCGGCACAGCAGGTTGATGTTGCGCCACCGGCGGTCCATCTCCGGGTGGTCCTCACGGGTGTGGCCGCCGCGCGACTCGGTACGCTCCAGCGCCGCCCGTGCCACGCATTCGCTGACCAGCAGCATGTTCCGCAGGTCCAGCGCGAGGTGCCAGCCCGGGTTGAACTGCCGGTGCCCCTCGACCCCGGCCCGCCGCGCCCGCACCCGCAGCTCGGCCAGTTTCTCCAGAGCCTGCTCCATCTCGGCCTCGCGGCGGATGATGCCGACCAGGTCGTTCATGGCCTGCTGGAGCTCCTGGTGCAGGGTGTACGGGTTCTCCGGGGGCCGCCCGGCGTCCGCGGACCCGGCCGGACCCTCCGCCGAGAAGGGCCGCAGCGCCTCCGCCGCCGCGCTGTCGATCTGGAGGTCGCTGACCTCGGGGCGCTCGAACGCGTGGGCGGCCGCGTGCTCGGCGGCGTGCCAGCCCGCCCGGCGCCCGAAGACCAGCAGGTCGGACAGCGAGTTGCCGCCGAGCCGGTTGGAGCCGTGCATCCCGCCGGCCACCTCACCGGCCGCGAACAGCCCCGGCACCCCGCGGGCCGCCGCCGTGTCCGAGTCGACCGCGATGCCGCCCATGACGTAGTGGCAGGTCGGGCCCACCTCCATCGGCTCGGCGGTGATGTCGACGTCCGCCAGCTCCTTGAACTGGTGGTACATGGACGGCAGCCGGCGCCGGATCACCTCGGCCGGCATCCGGGTGGACACGTCCAGGAAGACCCCGCCGTGCGGGGAGCCCCGGCCCGCCTTCACCTCGGCGTTGATCGCGCGGGCGACCTCGTCGCGGGGGAGCAGTTCGGGAGGCCGCCGGTTGTTCTCCGGGTCCTCGTACCAGCGGTCCGCCTCCTCCTCCGACTCGGCGTACTTGTCCTTGAAGACGTCGGGGATGTAGTCGAACATGAACCGCTTGCCCTCGGAGTTGCGCAGCACCCCGCCGTCGCCGCGCACCGACTCGGTGACCAGGATGCCCTTCACCGACGGCGGCCAGACCATGCCGGTCGGGTGGAACTGCACGAACTCCATGTTCAGCAGCGGGGCCCCGGCGAGCAGCGCGAGCGCGTGCCCGTCGCCCGTGTACTCCCACGAGTTCGACGTCACCTTGAAGGACTTGCCGATGCCGCCGGTCGCGATGACCACGGAGGGCGCCTCGAGGACGAAGAAGCGTCCGGTCTCCCGCTCGTAGGCGAAGACCCCGGAGACCCGGCTGCCGTCTTTCAGGATCCGGGTGACCGTGCACTCCTGGTAGACCTTCAGCCGGGACTCGTAGTCCCCGGTCTCCTTCTCGTCCTCCTGCTGGAGCGAGACGATCTTCTGCTGGAGGGTGCGGATCAGCTCCAGGCCGGTGCGGTCGCCGACGTGCGCCAGGCGCGGGTACTCGTGCCCGCCGAAGTTGCGCTGCGAGATCCGGCCGTCCTTCGTACGGTCGAAGAGCGCGCCCCAGGTCTCCAGCTCCCACACCCGCTGCGGGGCCTCCTGGGCGTGCAACTCGGCCATCCGCCACTGGTTGAGGAACTTGCCGCCGCGCATGGTGTCGCGGAAGTGCACCTGCCAGTTGTCGTGCTCGTTGGCGTTGGCCATGGCCGCCGCGATACCGCCCTCGGCCATCACGGTGTGCGCCTTGCCGAACAGCGACTTGCAGATCACGGCCGTGCGGGCGCCCCGCTCCCGCGCCTCGATCGCCGCGCGGAGGCCGGCGCCCCCGGCACCGACCACGACGACGTCCCACTCCTGCCGGTCGACCACGGACATGTGTTCAGTCCCCACCAAATCTAGAAGAAGCGCGGATCGTCGAAGACCCCGGACGCGAGGAGGTAGACGTAGAAGTCGGCGAGCGCGACGCTCACCAGCGACGCCCAGGCGAGCTGCATGTGGCGGGCGTTGAGCTTCCCGATCCACTGCCACATGCGATAGCGCACGGGGTGCTTGGAGAAGTGCTTGAGCTTGCCGCCGACGATGTGCCGGCAGGAGTGGCAGGAGAGGGTGTACGCCCAGATCAGCACGATGTTGGCGAGGAAGACGAGGGTGCCGAGGCCCATGTGGCCCCAGGCGTACGTCTCGTCGCGGAAGGCGAGCACCGTGTCGTACGTCAGGATGCCGGCGACCAGCAGCGCCGCGTAGAAGAAGTACCGGTGGACGTTCTGCAGGATCAGCGGGAAGCGGGTCTCACCGGAGTACTTCCGGTGCGGCTCCGCGACCGCGCAGGCGGGGGGCGACATCCAGAAGCCGCGGTAGTACGCCTTGCGGTAGTAGTAGCAGGTCAGGCGGAAGCCGAGCGGGAAGATCAGGATGATGATCGCCGGCGAGATCCCCCACCAGCTCCCGAAGAGGTCCCAGTTGGGCCCGCCGCGCATGGGCGCGCAGTTCTCCGCGAGGCAGGGGGAGTAGAAGGGGGACACGTACGGCGCCGCGTAGTAGTCCGCGTTCGCGAAGGCCCGCCAGGTCGAGTACACGATGAACGCCAGCAGACCGGCCGCGGTGACGGCGGGGGCCAGCCACCAGCGGTCGGTCCGCAGGTGCGGGGCGTCGATCGCGGCGCGGGTACCGGTGCGTACGCCGCCGCTGTTCGGATGGGGTTCCGTACCAGTGGCCAATGCTTGACTCCGGTCGGGTCAGGGGGCGGATCGGGGGGCGCGGCGGTCCCGGGGCGGATCAGGGGGCGCGGCGGTCCCGGGCGCCGAGACCCTCGTCGTCCGTGTCGATCCACAGCGAGTCGTCGTACGGCGTGTCGGGGATGGTGACGAGCTCCGGCTTGCGCGGGGCCGCCGGGCTCGCCGCGGCCTCCCGCAGCAGCGCGACGCTCTCGCGCAGATGGTTGGCGTCGGTGCGCACGCGGCGCACCTCCAGCCCGGCCGTGCCGAGCTGCTTCTCCAGGCGGCCCACGGACCGCGCCAGGTCGTCCAGGCAGCGCTGGACGGCGATCAAGTCGTCGTGCACGGACATGACGTGACCTCACTTCCGTAGGCCCTGCGGCCCTGGGTGGCAACGTTCATGCGCCTGCGAGTGTTGCGCGTCACACCTGCCCCTGTGAAGGCATGTGCAGCGATTGGCGGATAGCGCGCCATGGGCGCGCGCTCGCACGCGCTCTGTGCGCGCCGGGGGAGCGAAGGAGTGTGCGGGGCGCTGTGCTCCGCACGGGTGGCCTTGTGCGCCCCCGGCGTCGTGTCGTCTGCGCCTGGCGAACCCTTTCCTCTTCAGTGGGGTGCCGTAGATCTGATCAGCACCAAAATACCGCCAAACGTGATCAGAACGCACTAATTGTCACCGGCGGGAGCCGCTCCCCGGAGGTAGCAGATGTCCCACGACGGCGTCGGAACCAGGCCCGGCCGCGGCTCGACCATGCGCGCGGCCGCCTTCCTCACCGCGGGGGTGCTGGCGATCCCGGTGCTCGCCGGCTGCAGCGACCCGGACCCGGCCGGCAAGCCGCTGGCCGGCCAGGACATCGCCCCGGCCGCCCGCGCCCGGATCGCCGACGGCGGCACCCTGCGCTGGGCCGTCGACACCGTGCCGGAGACGCTGAACACCTTCCAGTCGGACGCCGACGCCACCACCTCCCGGATCGCCCAGGCCACGCTGCCCTCGATGTACCGGCTCGACGAGAGCGGCCGCCCCGAGCGCAACGAGGCGTACCTGGAGTCCGCCGAGGTCGTGGAGACCGAGCCCAAGCAGGTCGTGCTGTACAAGCTGAACCAGCAGGCCGTCTGGAGCGACGGCCGGGAGATCGGCGCCGCCGACTTCGCCGCCCAGTGGCGGGCCCTGTCCGGCAAGGACAGCGCCTACTGGACCGCCCGCAACGCCGGCTACGACCGCATCCAGAAGATCGAGCGCGGCGACAACGACCTGGAGGTGCGGGTCACCTTCGCCCGCCCCTACGGCGACTGGCGGTCGCTGTTCTCGCCGCTGTACCCGAAGGAGGTCATGGGCACGCCGGACTCCTTCAACGACGGGGCGCGGCGCAAGCTCAAGGTCAGCGCCGGCCCGTTCACCGTGCGGAAGATCGACCGCAAGGGCGACGAGATCCGCCTCACCCGCAACCCCCGCTGGTGGGGGAAGCCGGCCAAGCTCTCCGAGATCGTGCTGCGCGCCGTCCCCCGCGACGAGCGGGCCGCCGAACTCGCCGCCGGACGCCTCGACCTGGCCGACGTCGACCCCTCCGCCGCACGCCGCATCGCGATCGCCGCGCCCCGCCCGCAGGGCCCGTCGGCCAGCGCCTCCCGCACCCCGCTGATGGGCCCGGACCTGAAGAAGCTGACCCCCGGGCAGCGCAAGGACAAGGAGCGGTTCCACGGCTTCGAGGTCCGCAAGTCGTTCGAGCCCTCCTACACCCAGCTCGCCCTCAACGGCGGCGGTGACGGCCCGCTCGCCGACGAGCGGGTGCGTCGGGCCGTGGCCCGCGCCCTGGACCGGGAGAAGCTGGCCGAGACGGTCCTGCGGCCGCTCGGACTGCCCGCCGAGCCGGTCGGCAGCCACCTGGCGCTGGCCGGGCAGGCCGCCTACGCCGACAACAGCGGGGCGATCGGCGGTCAGGACACCGCGGAGGCGCAGGCGCTCCTCACGGACGCCGGCTGGGTGCCGGGCGGACCCGTGAAGGAGAAGAAGAAGGGCGAGAAGGCCGCCGGCGGCGAGGCCGACAAGACCGGCGGGAAGGCGAAGGACCCGGGGGACAGGAAGGAGAAGGACTCGGGGGAGAAGAAGGACGGCGAGTCCGAGGCGGGCAAGAAGTCCGACGCCGATGACGACGGCACCTACATCGTCGGCGAGGACGACAAGGGCGCTGACGGCCAGGACGCCCGCCACCTCGCCCGGGACGGCAAGCAGTACGGCGGCAGGCAGCTGTCCGGCGGCCCGCCCGGGGCGTACGCCCCGCAGGGCACGGCCGCTCCCGCGGGCGCCGCGAGCCGCCAGCTCGCCAAGGACGGCAAGGCGCTGACGCTGCGCTTCGTCGTGCCGGACGGCGAGGGGTCGCAGACCCTGCGCACCGTGGCGGACCGGATCGGCCTCATGCTGAAGCGGGTCGGCATCCGCACCGAGGTGACCAAGGTCTCGGACGAGAGCTACTTCAAGGACCACATCGCGTCCGGCCAGTACGACCTCGCCCTCTACTCCTGGCCCGGCTCCGCCTTCCCCGCGACCGACGCCCGGCCGATCTACGCCAAGCCGGTCCCGGCCGCCGACGGCTCGCTGAACGTCGAGCAGAACTACACGCGGGTCGGCACCGACCAGGTCGACCAGCTCTTCGAGCAGGCCGTCAGCACGCTCGACGAGTCCGAGTCACGGTCCCTGATCCGCAAGGCCGACTCCCGCATCTGGGCCGCGGCCGGCTCGATCCCCCTCTACCAGCGTCCCCAGCTGACGGCCGCGCGCACGGACCTCGCCAACGCGGGCGCCTTCGGGTTCGGCGCCCCGGTCTTCGAGGACATGGGCTTCCTGGAGAAGGGCGCGAAGGGCCAGCCGGCCCCCTCGGCGTCGTAGCCGGAGGCCGCTCACGGGCGCCGCGGAGGCCGATCGGCCCCTGCGGCGCCCGCCGCGTGCTCGAAAAGGGGGCTGACCTGCGGCGTCACATCCCGCCAAGCCCCCGCCCCGCAAGCCCCGTACCATGGGGTGAGGCCGTGGCATGTTCCGCCCGGCAGGGCCCGCGTAACACAGACGTACGCAGCAGGGCCGTCCTCACACTCCGGGAGTACGCCGCAATATGGCCACGCGCCACGACATCCGCAACGTCGCCATCGTCGCCCACGTCGACCACGGTAAGACCACCATCGTCGACGGCATGCTGAAGCAGGCCGGTGCCTTCGCCGCCCACCAGCTCGACTCGGTCGACGACCGCATGATGGACTCGAACGACCTGGAGCGTGAGAAGGGCATCACGATCCTCGCCAAGAACACGGCGGTGAAGTACCACCCCAAGGACGGCGGGGACCCGATCACGATCAACATCATCGACACCCCCGGCCACGCCGACTTCGGTGGCGAGGTCGAGCGCGGTCTGTCGATGGTCGACGGCGTGGTGCTGCTCGTCGACGCCTCCGAGGGCCCGCTCCCGCAGACCCGCTTCGTGCTGCGCAAGGCCCTCCAGGCCCGCCTGCCGATCATCCTCTGCATCAACAAGACGGACCGTCCGGACGCCCGGATCGACGAGGTCGTCAACGAGACCTACGACCTCTTCCTCGACCTGGACGCGGACGAGGAGCAGATCGAGTTCCCGATCGTCTACGCCTGCGGCCGCGACGGCATCGCCTCGCTGACCAAGCCGGCCGACGGCACCGTCCCGGAGGACTCCACCAGCCTGGAGCCGTTCTTCTCGACGATCCTCGAGCACATCCCGGCGCCGACCTACGACGAGGACGCCACGCTCCAGGCGCACGTCACCAACCTGGACGCCGACAACTTCCTCGGCCGTATCGCGCTGCTGCGCGTCCACCAGGGCGAGCTGAAGAAGGGGCAGACCGTCGCGTGGATGAAGCGCGACGGCTCCGTCACCAACGTGCGCATCTCCGAGCTGATGATGACCGAGGCGCTGACCCGCAAGCCGGCCGAGAAGGCGGGCCCGGGTGACATCTGTGCGGTCGCCGGCATCCCGGAGATCATGATCGGCGAGACGCTGGCCGACCCGGAGAACCCGGTGCCGCTGCCGCTCATCACGGTCGACGAGCCCGCGATCTCCATGGTCATCGGCACCAACACCTCGCCGCTGGTCGGCCGCGGCGGCACCGGCAAGGGCGCCGACGCGAAGGCGGCGGTCAAGGACCGCAAGGTCACCGCCCGCCAGGTCAAGGACCGCCTCGACCGCGAGCTGATCGGCAACGTCAGCCTCCGCGTCCTGGACACCGAGCGCCCCGACGCCTGGGAGGTGCAGGGCCGCGGCGAGCTGGCGCTGGCCATCCTGGTCGAGCAGATGCGCCGTGAGGGCTTCGAGCTGACCATCGGCAAGCCGCAGGTGGTCACCAAGGAGGTCGAGGGCAAGACCTACGAGCCGGTCGAGCGCATGACCATCGACGTGCCCGAGGAGCACATGGGCGCCGTCACCCAGCTCATGGGCGTCCGCAAGGGCCGTATGGACAACATGTCCAACCACGGCTCCGGCTGGGTGCGCCTGGAGTTCGTCGTGCCCTCCCGCGGTCTGATCGGCTTCCGCACCGAGTTCCTGACCCAGACCCGCGGCACCGGCATCGCGCACTCGATCCACGAGGGCCACGAGCCCTGGTTCGGGACGCTGACCACCCGCAACAACGGCTCCCTGGTCGCCGACCGCTCCGGTGCCGTCACCGCGTTCGCGATGACGAACCTCCAGGAGCGCGGCGTGCTGTTCGTCGAGCCCGGCACCGAGGTGTACGAGGGCATGATCGTCGGCGAGAACTCCCGCGCCGACGACATGGACGTCAACATCACCAAGGAGAAGAAGCTCACCAACATGCGGTCGTCCACGGCCGACGTGGCCGAGTCGATCGTCCCGCCGCGCAAGCTGTCGCTGGAGCAGTCCCTGGAGTTCTGCCGCGACGACGAGTGCGTCGAGGTGACCCCTGAGGCCGTCCGCATCCGCAAGGTGAACCTGGACGCCCGCGAGCGCGCCCGCGCCGCGAGCCGCGCCAAGCACGGCTGACCAACGCGCTGACGGCACCGGACAGCCCCCGCCCGGGGGTGTCCGGTGCCGTCGTGCGTCCGGGGCCGGTGAGGGGTCTACGAGAACGGCATAGGGAAAACCCTTGAATCCGTGGTGAGAAGTCGGAGAACGGGACAGGTCGCACTATCCTCCCCGCAAGCAGAGGCGGTGCGACTGCCGGTAACCGCGGGTCCGGTGACACGCGGTGCGGGCCGTCCCGGCCGGCGTGTGGCGGGTGACACAGCGCCCCGCGGACACCCTCCCTTTTCGGCGGGTGAGCGGCAACCCATTTTCGAGACGGCCGTCCGCTATACGGACGGCTGACCCCGATAGATGTGTAACAAGTCCGTTTCGTAGTGATCTCTCGCCAAACCCTTTGTCCGGATTTTGGAAGGCCTGGCCCCTATCTGTGATCGAACCGAGACCTCGAGACTGTGGTTCGTCGCGTGGCCGATGGCAGATAGTTAGGCGCGTAGAGCTCGTCTGAACGGGTCACGCGCTGACTGCGCCGACTCGCGAGCGCGGGGGGCACCTGACGACTTTCGGCGCCGGAATGGGACCGGAAGGTGTCATGTGCCTCTCTTTGCGGTGAACCAGCGGATTCATGAGGAGGAACCCATGCGAGGTGCCACAAGCGCCATATGGGTCGCGTCGTCCCCGATGGCAGGTGTAGGCCCCGCGGGTGCGCTCAGTGCCGTCACGGTGGTTGCGTTCGCGACGCGGCGTCGCGAGCTTCCTTGACGACTCGTTCCGTTGGCCGGCCTCCAGCCGGTCGCGAGCCAGGGTTCCCCCAGGGGCGGCCGACGCCCCTCCGTCGTTGTTCCCCCTCGCGCGCTGCGGATACGTACGCCGTGCGAAGGCCGCCGGGTCAGTGTTCCTCCCCGGTGACCTCCAACCTGTGAAATGGACGAATCATGACGAGTCCAATCGAGCTTGAGGGTGTTGACACCTCCTCCGCCTTGGACAAAGAGAGCGCGTCACCGGGCAAGGCCGAGGAGCCGAAGAAGCTCGCGGGGCGCAGCCCCAGCCAGTTGATGTGGGCGCGGTTCAAGCGCGACCGGACCGGCGTGGTGTCCGCTTTCGTCGTCCTGTTCTTCTTCTTGATCGCCGCCGCCGCGCCGCTGATCGCGAAGGTCTACGGCAAGGACCCGTACACGCTGTACGGCCAGGACAGGCCCGAGCTTCTGGACATGTTCACCATGCCCGCGAAGCCCGTCGGCGGCATCGACGGCGAGTTCTGGTTCGGCGTCGAGCCGGGCCTCGGCCGTGACGTCTTCACGCAGCTGCTCTACGGCATCCGGACCTCGCTGGCCACCGCCCTCGCCGCGACGCTCATCATGACGGTCCTGGGTGTGCTGATCGGACTCGCCGGCGGCTACTTCGGCGGCCGTATCGACTACTGGCTCGGCCGGATGACCGACTTCTTCATGGCGCTGCCCAGCCAGCTGTTCTTCGTCGCGGCGATGCCGGTCATCACCACGGTGTTCGTCGCCCCCGACGAGGAGACGCCCACCTACGTGCGGACCTGCGCGATCATCATCGTCCTGTCCTTCCTGGGCTGGATGAGCATGGCGCGTATCGTCCGCGGTGCCACGCTGTCGCTGCGCGACCGGGAGTTCATCGAGGCGGCCCGGATCTCCGGTGCCTCGCCCTGGCGGATCATCCGCAAGGAGCTACTGCCCAACATCGTCACCCCCACACTGGTGCAGGCGACCCTGACACTGCCCAGCACCATCCTCAGCATCGCGTTCCTGTCCTTCGTGGGCGTCGGATACGTCGAACCCACCCCGGACTGGGGCCGGATGTTCGCCATCGGCGCCAACATCGTCGAGCAGGACCCGTACTACATGCTCTTCCCCGGCTTCGCCATGGTGATCTTCGTCGTGGCGTTCAACCTCCTGGGCGACTCGGTACGGGACGCCTTCGACCCCAAGACGGGACGCTGACCCTCCCCGGGCCATCTCCCACCCTCCCCCCACACTCCCGCTCGGCCGGCCCTGGTGCCGCACGGCACCGTCCGGCCCAGTACCAGCAGTGCACACTACTCACAGGCAGGTGGATCGTCTCCATGAGCATCTTCCGTAACCGCGCCGCTTCGGCCGCCATAGTCGCGGTCGCCGCGGGCGCCCTGACCCTCACCGCCTGCGGCGGGGGCAGCGGTAGCTCCAGCAAGGACAACAGCAAGACCAAGGACGATGCCAAGGCGCAGTCCAAGCCGGTGCAGATCGGTGACGCGAAGGCGTCGACCGGTCCGGCTCCCGCGGTCCCCGGTGCCAAGCCCGGCGGCGTCGCGACCGTGTACCAGGAGGCCGACTTCTCCCACCTGGACCCGGGCCAGATCTACGTCTCCGACGGCAAGCTGCTCAGCCGCCTGATCTTCCGCGGCCTGACCCAGTACGACGAGGACGACCAGGGCAACCTGACCGTCGTGGGCGACCTCGCCACCGACGCGGGCAAGGTCTCGGACGGCGGCAAGACCTGGACCTACACCCTCAAGGACAACCTGAAGGACGAGAACGGCAACCCGATCAACTCGGCGGACATCCGCCACACGGTCGAGCGCCTGTACGCGTCCTACATCACGGACGGTCCGACCTACCTGCAGCAGGCGCTCTCGGGTGCCGGCACCACCTACCGCAAGGCGTACGCGGGTCCGGACAAGGGCAAGCACCTGCCCAAGGCCGTCCTGGACACCCCGGACGACAAGACGATCGTCTTCCACTTCAAGGACGCTCAGGTCGACCTCCCGCAGATGCTGACCATGCCCGGTTACAGCGTCGTGCCCGAGGAGACGGACACCAAGGAGAAGTACGACAACGACCCGGTCGCCCTGGGTCCGTACAAGATCGCCGACTTCAAGCCCGGCAAGTCCATGAAGCTGGTCAAGAACGACAAGTGGGACCCCAAGTCCGACTCGGTTCGTCACCAGTACGTCGACGGCTTCGACATCGAGATGAACCACGATGACGAGGACCAGACCAAGACGCTCCTCGCCGACCAGGGCTCGGCCAAGAACGCCATGATGTTCACCGGCCAGGTCGCCACCACGCAGCTGCAGCAGGTCGTGGGCAACAAGGCCGCGATGAAGCGCACCATCCAGGGCTACGCGCCGTACGTGTGGCAGCTCAACTTCAACCTTGACCGCGTCAAGGACAAGAAGCTGCGCGACGCCATCACCCTCGCGCTGCCCTCCGCCTCGGTCTTCAAGGCCGACGGTGGCGCCTACGGCGGTGAGGTCGCCAACTCGCTGATGTCGCCCACCACCCCGGGCTACGACGAGGCGTTCGACCCGTTCAACCGCAAGGGCAAGCCGAACGGTGACATCGAGGCCGCGAAGAAGCTCATCAAGGAGGGCGGCTTCGAGGGCAAGAAGCTCGTCTACGCCTACGGCAACACCCCGGTCCGCCAGCAGCAGGCCGTGCTGATCGCCACCGCCCTGGAGAAGATCGGTCTCGACATCCAGAAGAAGGAGATCGACTCCGCCACCTGGTACGAGCAGGTCGGCAAGGTCAAGAACGGCTACGACCTCTACATGACCGGTTGGGGCCAGGACTGGCCGTCCGCGTCCACGGTCTTCCCGCCGCTGTACGACGGCACCCAGATCCAGGACGGTGCGTCGAACTACTCGCACATCAACGACCCGAAGGTCAACTCGGAGATCAAGCGCATCGCGAAGATCACCGACACGGCCGAGGCCACCAAGGCGTGGGCCGAGCTGAACGAGTACATCTCCAAGGAAGTCAACCCGGCCGCGCCGATCTACTACACCAAGGTCTTCCAGATCTTCGGTTCGAACATCGGCGGCATCCGCTACAGCTCGGACTCGAGCTACGTGGACGTCACCCGCGTCTTCCTGAAGAAGTAACCCGCTAGGTCGGGACGACGGTGGTGGGCGCGCGGCGGAGCGCCCACCACCCGTCCCCCACCCCCCTGCCAGACCCCCCTCCGATTGCCGCCGTCCTGAGAGCAGCTGCCTGCCATGCTTCAATTCCTCATCCGCCGGACATTCGGCGCGGCGCTGATTCTGCTGTTGATCAGTGCGTTCACGTTCTTCATGTTCTTCGCGATCCCGCAGGACCCGGCCACTCTGGCCTGTGGAAAGAACTGCACTCCGGACGCGCTGGCGATCATTCACAAGAACCTCGGCCTCGACAAGCCGGTCACCGTCCAGTACTGGACGTTCCTCGTCGGCATCTTCGCCGGCCGTGACTTCGCCGTCGGCCACTGTGCCGCCCCCTGCTTCGGCGTCTCCTTCGCCAACAACCAGAACGTCTGGGACACGATCGTCGACCGCTTCCCGCTGACGCTCTCGCTGACCGTCGGAAGCCTCCTGGTCTTCCTGGTCCTCGGCCTCGGCGCCGGTCTGCTGGCCGCGAAGAACCGCGGCACCTGGATCGACAAGCTGTTCAGCTCCGGCTCGCTGGTGGTCAGCTCGCTGCAGATCTACTTCCTCGGCCCGCTGGTCCTGCTCGCGCTCGTCTACACCACCGGCTGGCTCGAGAAGCCGAAGTACGTGCCCTTCTCCGAGGATCTCGGCGGATGGTTCATGGGTCTGCTGATCCCCTGGGTGGTCATGGCGACCATCTTCACCGCCAACTACACGCGTATGAGCCGCTCCTCGATGATCGAGCAGCTCCAGGAAGAACATGTGAGAGCCGCGCGTGCCAAGGGCATGTCGGGCAACTACACGTTCTTCCGGTACGCCTGGCGCGGCTCCCTCATCCCGATCGTCACCATCCTCGGCATCGACCTGTCCTCGCTGCTCTCGGGCGGCATGGTGACCGAGCTGACCTTCGGCCTCGCGGGACTCGGCCGGCTCGCGCTCGAGTCCGTGACCAACAAGGACCTGCCCATGCTGATGGGCGTCATGCTGGTCAGCGCCGCGCTCATCATCGTCTTCAACCTGATCGTGGACGCCCTGTACGCCGTCATCGACCCGCGCGTGCGCCTGTCCTAGGAGAACCACCGTGACCACTCAGACCAAGCCCGAAGAGGCCGCTGCTCCCGCCTCGGGGGACGCCTTCCTCTCGGTGCGCGACCTCAAGGTCCACTTCTCCACCGAGGACGGCATCGTCAAGGCGGTGGACGGGCTCTCCTTCGACCTGGAGCGCGGCAAGACCCTCGGGATCGTGGGCGAGTCCGGTTCCGGCAAGTCCGTGACCAACCTGGCCGTCCTCGGCCTGCACAACCGCAAGACGACGACCATCGACGGCTCCATCACGCTGGACGGCCAGGAGCTGACCGACGCCAGCGAGAAGAAGCTGGAGTCGCTGCGCGGCAAGAAGATGGCGATGATCTTCCAGGACGCGCTGACCGCCCTGTCGCCCTACTACACGGTGGGCCGGCAGATCGGTGAGCCGTTCATGAAGCACACCGGCGCCTCCAAGCGGGACGCCCGGGTGCGCGCCATCGACCTGCTCGAGAAGGTCGGCATCCCGCACCCGCAGCAGCGCGTGGACGACTACCCGCACCAGTTCTCCGGCGGTATGCGGCAGCGCGCCATGATCGCCATGGCGCTGGCCTGCGACCCGGACCTGCTGATCGCCGACGAGCCGACCACCGCGCTCGACGTGACCGTGCAGGCGCAGATCCTCGACCTGCTCAAGGACCTGCAGCAGGAGTTCGGCTCCGCGATCATCATGATCACCCACGACCTCGGCGTGGTCGCCAACATGGCGGACGACATCCTCGTGATGTACGCCGGCCGGGCCGTGGAGCGGGGCACGGTGCGCGAGGTGCTGAAGACGCCTCAGCACCCGTACACCTGGGGCCTGCTCGGCTCGATGCCGCGGCTGTCCTCCAGCGTCGACGAGCCGCTGATGCCGATCCCCGGCTCGCCGCCGTCCCTGCTGAACCCGCCGTCGGGCTGCCCGTTCCACCCGCGGTGCGCGCACACCGACAAGGTGCAGGGCGGGCTGTGCTCGGGGGAGCGTCCGACGCTCGCCCCGGGGCGTGCCGCCGCCTGCCACCTGACGGGGGAGCAGCGGCAGCAGGTCTTCATCGACATGATTCAGCCCCGGCTGGGCTGAGCTGAAACCGGCGACTGGGGCATCACCATGAGCGACAACGAAAACACGAACACGGCGGTCGTCGACGCCGTCCCGCAGCAGCGGGGCAGCGACGAGGCGCCGCTGATGAAGGTCAGCGGACTGACCAAGCACTTCCCGATCAAGGGCGGCTTCCCGATCCGGCGCACCGTCGGCCACGTCAAGGCCGTCGACGGCGTGGACTTCGAGGTCTACCCGGGCGAGAGCCTCGGCCTCGTCGGCGAGTCCGGCTGCGGCAAGTCGACCACCGGCCGGCTGCTGACCCGGCTCTACGAGCCGACCGCGGGCACCATCGAGTACAAGGGCCAGGACATCAGCCGGGCCGACCGCCGCAAGCTGGCGCCGGTCCGGTCCGAGATCCAGATGATCTTCCAGGACCCGTACGCGTCGCTGAACCCGCGGCAGACGGTGGGCACGATCATCTCCGGCCCGATGGAGATCAACGGGATCAACCCTCCCGGCGGCCGTGAGAAGCGCGTCCGTGAGCTCCTGGAGATCGTCGGTCTCAACCCGGAGCACTACAACCGCTTCCCGCACGAGTTCTCCGGCGGTCAGCGCCAGCGCATCGGCGTCGCGCGCGCCATCGCCCTGGAGCCGAAGCTGATCGTCGCCGACGAGCCGGTCTCGGCCCTCGACGTGTCGATCCAGGCCCAGGTGGTGAACCTGCTGCAGGAAGTGCAGCGGGAGATGGGCATCGCGTTCGTCTTCATCGCCCACGACCTGGCGATCGTCCGGCACTTCTCGGAGCGCGTCGCGGTCATGTACCTCGGCAAGATCGTCGAGATCGCCGACCGTGACTCGATCTACAACGGCCCGCGGCACCCGTACACGCACGCGCTGCTGTCGGCGGTCCCGGACGCGGACATCGACGCGGCGAAGCGGGAGCGCATCCGCCTCGCCGGCGACGTGCCCTCGCCGATCATGCCGCCGTCCGGCTGCCGGTTCCGCACCCGGTGCTGGAAGGCGACGGAGAAGTGCGCCACGGAGGAGCCGCCGCTGCTGCGCATCGAGGGCAGCAAGGCCGGTCACCTGACCGCGTGCCACTACCCGGAGGAGCCCACCATCGCGGACCGGGGCGAGGATGTCGTCCTGGACGCCGGCCTGCAGGCCCTGGAGGGCGTCTCCGACACGGACGGGCCGGTCTCCAAGAGCTGACACCGCCCCACGTCGTCCGCACGAGGACCGGGGTGCGAGAGCCGCAGCAGGCGCTCGCACCCCGGTCCTCGTGCGTGTCAGGCCCTCGTGGCCGCCCGTGCCCAGTGGCAGGCCACCTGGGCGTGCGCGCCGCCGTCGAGGATCTCCGGGTCCTCGGTGCGGCAGGCGTCGGCCACCCCGGCCCGGTCGGCCTCCCCGCTCGCCAGCACCGGGCAGCGCGCGTGGAAGCGGCAGCCGGCCGGCACCCGTGAGGGGTCCGGCGGTTCACCGCCGAGGACGACCGGTGTGCCCGGCGCCTCCGGCAGGACCGACAGCAGCGCCCGCGTGTACGGGTGCCGTGGTGCTGTCAGGACCTGCTCGACGTCCCCGGTCTCCACGATCCGGCCCAGGTACATCACCGCGACCCGGTCCGCGATGTTCCACGCCAGCCCCAGGTCGTGCGTCACGACCAGCGCGGACAGCCCGAGGTCGGTGCGCAGCCGCAGCAGCAGCGCCAGGATCTCGCCCCGCACGGAGGCGTCCAGGGAGGCCACCGGCTCGTCGGCGACGAGGAGTTCGGGGGCGAGGACCAGGGCGCCGGCGATGACCACGCGCTGGCGCTGCCCGCCGGACAGCTCGTGCGGGTAGCGCAGGAAGAACCGCTCGGGCGGCCGCAGCCCGGCCCGGGACAGCGCCTCGGCCACCGCCGTGCGCTCGTCGCCGGTGTGCTTGTGGATGCGCAGGCCTTCCGCCACCGCCTCGTACACGGTGTGCCGGGGGTTCAGGGAGCCCGTCGGGTCCTGGAGGACCAGCTGGACACGGCGCCGGTAGGCCTTCAGGGCGCGCGCGTCGGGCCGTACCTCCTTCCCGTCGAAGACGACCCGCCCCCGCGTCGGGCGGACGAGCCCGAGCAGGGCGCGGGCCAACGTCGTCTTGCCGCAGCCGGACTCGCCGACCAGGGCGACGATCTCCCCGGCCCCGATGTCCAGTTCGACGCCGTCCACCGCGCGGGCGGGCGGGCCGCCGTGCCGGCCGGGGAAGGTGACGTGCAGGTCCCGCGCGCTCAGCAGGGTCATGATCCGCTCCTCGCGTCCTGGGCCGCGCCCACGTGCACACACGCCGCCCGCCGCCCCGCGCCCGACGCGCGCAGCGCCGGGTCGTCCACCGCGCAGGAGTCCAGCGCGACCGGGCACCGGGGGTGGAAGGCGCACCCGGCGGGCAGCGCCGACGGGTCCGGCGGGTCGCCCGGCAGGCCGCGCGGGGCGAACCGGGAGGAGGGGTCGCCGATCCTCGGGAACGCCTCCGACAGCGCCCGGGCGTAGGGGTGCCCGGCGTCCTCGTACACCGCGCGCGCCGGTCCCTCCTCGACCACCCGGCCCGCGTACATCACCGCCATCCGGTCGCAGGTCTCGGCGAGGACGGCCAGGTCGTGGCTGATCGCGACGAGCCCGAGCTCCTGCTCGGCGACGAGCCGTTCGATGAGCCGCAGGATCTGCGCCTGGATCATCACGTCCAGCGCGGTCGTCGGTTCGTCGGCGACGACCAGGCGGGGGTCGCAGGCCAGCGCCATGGCGATCATGACGCGCTGGCGCTGCCCGCCGGACAGTTCGTGCGGGTACGCCGAGGCCCGCGCCGCGGGGAGCCCGACCTGCTCCAGCAGCTCTCCGGTGCGCCGCCGGGCGGCGGCCGGGGTCGCCCTGCGGTGCAGCAGGATCGGCTCGGCGATCTGGTCGCCGACCCGGTGCACGGCGTTCAGCGAGTGCATGGCGCCCTGGAAGACGATCGACGCCCCGGCCCAGCGCACCGCCCGCACCCGGCCCCACCGCATGGTGAGGACGTCCTCCCCGTCCAGCAGGACCTCGCCGCCGACCCGGGTGCCGGCGGGCAGCAGCCGCAGCAGGGCCAGCGCGAGCGTGGACTTGCCGCACCCCGACTCCCCGGCGATGCCGAGCTTCTGCCCGGCCTCCAGACTCAGGTCGACCCCCCGTACGGCGGCCGCGCCGCCCGGGTAGGTCACCTCCAGGTTCCGGACCTCGAGGAGCGTCAACGGGCCACCCCCAGCCTGGGGTTGAGGACGGACTCCACGGCGCGTCCGCACAGCGTGAACGCCAGCGCGACTCCCGCGATGGCGAGGCCGGGCGGCACCAGGTACGACCAGTTCCCGGAGCTGACCGAGCCCGCCTCCCGGGCGTCCTGGAGCAGCCCGCCCCAGGACACGACGGTCGGGTCGCCCAGCCCGAGGAAGGCGAGCGTCGCCTCGGCGAGGATGGAGGAGGAGATCATCAGGGTCGTCTGGGCGAGCACCAGCGGCATCACGTTGGGCAGGACGTGCCGCACCATGATGTGCCGGTGCCCGCCGCCCAGCGCCCGGGCCCGCTCGATGTACGGCCGGGCCTCCACGGCGAGCGTCTGCGCCCGCACCAGCCGGGCCGTGGTCGGCCAGGAGGTCACGCCGATCGCCAGCACGACCGTGCCCAGCGAACGGGACATCACGGTGGCCAGCGCGATGGCGAGGACCAGCGTCGGCATCACCAGGAACCAGTCGGTGATCCGCATGACCACGGTGGCGTAGGCCCCCTTGAAGTGGCCCGCGGTGATCCCGGCCAGGGTGCCGATCGCCACCGACAGCGTGGCCGCCAGCAGCCCCACCAGCAGCGACACCCGTGACCCCCACACCACCAGGCCGAGCAGGTCCCGCCCGAACCGGTCGGTGCCCAGCCAGAACTCCCCGCTGGGGGTCTCCAGCGGCTGTCCGGGCGCCCCGGTCACGCTGGACACGTCGGAGCCGACGGTGAGCGGGGCGGTCAGGGCGACCAGCGCGAACAGGGCGAGCGCGGCCAGCCCCACCACTCCGGCCCGGTGGGTGCGGTACTCCCGCCAGAAGCGTGCGGCGGACGCGCGGCGCCGGCGGCGGGCGAGCGTCCGGGGACCGGGCGCCTGGAGGCCGCCGCCCTCCCGCACGGGCTCCCCGGTCCCGGCCGTCATCGGCCCACCCGGGGGTCGAGCAGCGGGTACACGAGGTCGGCCAGGGTGTTCATGACGATCACCGTCCCGGCGAAGAAGAGGAACAGGCCCTGCACCAGCGGCAGGTCGGGGACGCTCAGCCCCTGGTAGAACAGCCCGCCGAGCCCCGGCCAGGAGAACACCGTCTCGACCAGGATGACGCCGGCGACCGTCCGGCCCAGGTTGACGAAGACGAGGGTCACGGTCGGCAGCAGCGCGTTGGGCACGGCGTGCCGGCGGCGCACCTGGTCGTCCCGGAGCCCCTTGGCGCGGGCCGTCGTCAGATAGTCGCCGCCCATCTCGTCCAGCAGCGCGGAACGCGCCACCAGCAGGGTCTGGCCGTACTCCACCGCGACGAGCGTGACCACGGGCAGGACCAGGTGGTGGGCGACGTCGAGGACGTGGGCGAAGCCCTCCTCGCCGCCGGACTCCATGCCGCCGGTCGGGAACAGGCCGGGGATCGGGCCGATCCCGACGGAGAACACGATGATCAGCAGCAGGCCCAGCCAGAACGACGGCACGGAGTACAGGGTCAGCGCCAGCCCGGTGTTCAGCCGGTCGCCGAGCCCGCCGTGCCGCCAGGCCGAGCGGGTGCCCAGCACGATGCCGAGCAGGGTGTAGAGGACGAACGCGGTGCCGGTGAGGATCAGCGTGTTGGGCAGCGCCTCGGCGATCTTGTCGACGACGGGCGTGTGGAACTGGTACGACGTCCCGAGGTCTCCGGTGAGCGCCTTGCCGCAGTACTCGGTGAACTGCTGCCACAGCGGCAGGTCGAGCCCGAACTCACGTCGGTAGGCCTGCAGTTGCTCGGCCGACACCGGCCGCCCGCCGGTCATGGTCTTGACCGGGTCGCCGGGGATCAGCCGGAACAGGAAGAACCCGGTGACGAGTACCGCGAACAGGGAGACGGCGGCGCCGGCCACCTTGCCCGCGCCATAGCGCAGATAGCGCGTGGTGCTGCGCGCCCGCGGTCCGGGGACCGCGGGCGCGGCGGCCTCGACGGCCGCGGTGAGGGGTGCTTCGGCGGTCATGGGCTACTCGCGGTCCTCTGCGGTGGACCGGCGGCGCAGCGCGAGGAAGGCGCCGAGGCCGACGAGGACGACGACACCGGCGACGATGCCGACGACGACACCCGTCGAGCCCGAGCCGCCGGAGTCGCCCGGGTCAGCCGGGGTGGCCGACCACCAGCTCCAGTAGCCGTCCTGCCCGTAGATGTTGCCCGCCTTCTTCGGCATCGTGGTGATCGAGGCGATCTGGTCGGTGCGGTAGGCCTCGACGGCGTTCGGGTAGGCCATGACGTTCATGTAGCCGAGGTCGTACAGCCGGGACTGCATCTGCTTGACCAGGTCGGCCCGCTTGGCCGGGTCGTACTCGGCGAGCTGCTTGGCGTACAGCTCGTCGTACCGCTTGTCGCAGATGAAGTTGTCGGTGGCGCCCGTGTCCTTCGGGGTGGCCGGCAGCGCCCCGCAGGTGTGGATCGACAGCACGAAGTCGGGGTCGGGGTTGACGGACCAGCCGTCGAAGGCGAGGTCGTAGGTGCCCGCCAGCCAGGGGTCGGTGACGTTGTCCACGCAGTTCAGGGTGACGCCGATGCCGAGCTCGCCCCACCACTCCTTGAGGTACTGGCCGATCGCCTTGTCGTTGGGGTCGGTGGCGTGGCACAGCACCCGGTAGTCGAGCGGCTTGCCGTCCTTGCCGACGCGCTTGCCGTCGCCGTTCTTCCTGTACCCGGCCTCGTCGAGGAGCCGGGCCGCCTTCGCGGGGTCGTAGGCGAGTTCCTGGCCGTCCGACGGCTTCCAGAAGTAGGAGCCGAAGCGCGGCGGTATGTATCCCTCGCCGTGCACGGCGTAGCCCTGGAAGACCTTGTCGATGACGGTCTCGCGGTCGACGGCCGTGAACAGGGCGTGCCGCACCCGGTCGTCCTTCAGGGACGGGTCGCCGTCGCCGAACGTCTCGCCGTTCTTCGCCCGGGCGCCGGGGTTGACGGCCAGCGCGTAGAAGCGCCGTCCGGGGGCGTCGTTCACCTTGATGTTCTTCTCGCCCTTGAGCGAGGACGCCTGGGCGGGCGTCAGGGACGGCGACCCGGAGACGAAGGAGACCTCGCCCTTGCGCAGGGCGGCGACCGCCGCGTCCTGGTCCTTGTAGTAGCGGAAGACCAGCTCGTCGAACTTGGGCGCCCCGCGCCAGAAGTCCTTGTTGGCCTTCAGCCGCACATAGCTGTCGGGCTTGTAGTCGGTGAGGATGAATGGCCCGTTTCCGACGATGGGGAAGTTCTTGTCGTTGTTGAACTCGGAGTAGTCGTCGACCTTCTCCCAGACGTGCTTCGGCACGATCGGCACGTCCAGCGCCGTCATCGTGGCCTGCGGTTTCTTCAGCTCGATGACGAGCTTGGTGGGGCTGGGGGCGGTCACCTCGCGGAAGTTGGCGACGAAACTGCCGTTGGCGGTCGCCGCGTCCGGGTCGGTCATCATCGTGTTGAACGTCCACGCCGCGTCCTCGGCCGTGGTCCGCTTCCCGTCCGACCATTTGGAGTCGGAGCGGATCGTGTAGGTCCAGGTCAGCTTGTCGGGCGACGACGTCCACTTGGTGGCCAGAGCGGGGACGGCCCGTGCGTCCTCGGGGTCGTAGTTGGTGAGGTACTCGTACGTCAGCCGGTGGATGCTGGTGCTCAGGAGCCGCTGGGCGAGGAACGGGCTCAGTGAGTCGACGCTCTGTGCGACTGCGACGGTGAGGACCTTGTCGCCGTCCGCGGCGGCCGCCTGCTGCGGTACCAGCCCGGCCGCCAGGGTCAGGGCGGCGGCTCCGGTGGCGGCGGCCAGGCGCCGCCGTGCTCTGCCGTGCTGCTCGGAACTACTCATGTGGTGACCTCGCGTCATCGCTTGCAGAGGGACGGCCTGTTGGACTGTCAGCGCGTTCATGCGCACGTCAACGGCGCATGAAACCCCATGTGGCCTGCGGAAACAACGAAGTGATGAGATTGAGACAGCCAGTGGTCCATACCGCTGAAGAGTCCCTGGTGGCGGCCTGACGCCCGGGCGGGGACCGTGCGGCCGAACGGGCCATCCCCGCCCCCGGATGGCCTCCGTGCGCATGCGCGCCCCCCGCGCGGCTGCCGATAGTGGCTGCCAGGGCATGGCGTCGACCCGGGCGCCGCGGTCACGAGGAGGCATCCGATGCGCGCAGCCAGCTACGCCAGATGGGCCGCGGGCGCGATGGCCGTTGCGCTCGCGACGACCGCCTGCGGGGGCGGCGCCGGCGCCGGGGAGGGCGGCGCGGTGCTCAGCTCGTCCTGGACGGACCCGCAGAACCCGCTGGAGCCGGCCAACACCAACGAGGTGCAGGGCGGCAAGGTGCTGTCCATGATCTTCCGGGGTCTGAAGCAGTACGACCCGAAGACCGGCGAGGCGAAGAACATGGTCGCCAAGCGCATCGCGACGTCCGACTCACAGCGCTTCACCGTCACCCTGAAGGACGGCTGGACGTTCAGCGACGGCGAGAAGGTCACCGCGAAGTCGTTCGTGGACGCCTGGAACTACGGGGCGAGCCTGGAGAACAACCAGAAGAACGCCTACTTCTTCAGCTACATCCAGGGCTACGACCAGGTCCACCCCGAGCAGGGCGAGCAGCGCGCGCGGACCATGTCCGGCCTGAAGGTCGTCGACGAGCGGACCTTCACCGTCACGCTCAGCCAGAAGTTCTCCGGCTTCCCGGACACCCTCGGCTACAACGCGTTCGTCCCGCTGCCGCGCGCGTTCTACGAGGACCACGCCGGCTGGCTCGCCAAGCCCGTCGGCAACGGGCCGTACACCGTGCAGTCGTACACCAGGGGCTCCGAGATGCGGCTGGTGCGGTGGGACGCCTACACCGGGCCCGACGCGGCCCGCAACGACGGCGTCACCCTGAAGGTCTACACCGACAACAACACCGCCTACACCGACCTGATGGCCGGCAACCTCGACCTCGTCGACGACGTCCCCGCCCAGCAGCTGAAGAACGTCCGCGCCGACCTCGACGGCCGCTACCTCAACACCCCGGCCGGCATCATCCAGACCCTGTCCTTCCCGCACTACGACAAGCGCTGGACCGGTTCGGGCGCGGACAAGGTCCGCAAGGGCCTGTCCCGGGCCATCGACCGCGAGCAGATCACCCGGACCATCTTCCACGGCACCCGGACCCCGGCCACCGACTGGACGTCACCCGTGCTCGGCCCCGAGGGCGGCTACAAGGCGGGGCTGTGCGGGCAGTGGTGCACGTACGACGCCGCCGCGGCCCGGAAGCTGATCGAGGAGGGCGGCGGGCTGCCCGGCGGCCAGGTCAAGATCACGTACAACGCGGACACCGGTTCCCACAAGCTGTGGGTGGACGCCGTCTGCAACTCCATCAACAACGCGCTGGGCAAGGACCGGGCCTGCGTCGGCAACCCGATGGGCACCTTCGCCGACTTCCGCAGCAAGTCCACCACCCAGAAGCTGGCCGGGCCGTTCCGGGCGGGCTGGCAGATGGACTACCCGCTCACCCAGAACTTCCTCCAGCCGCTCTACTACACCAACGCCTCCTCCAACGACGGCAAGTGGTCCAGCCCCGAGTTCGACCGGCTCGTCGACCGGGCGAACGCCGAGACGGACCCCACGAAGGCCGTGAAGCTGTTCCAGCAGGCAGAGGAGGTCGTCCGCGACGAGATGGCGGCCATCCCGCTCTGGTACCAGAACGGCAGCGCCGGCTGGTCCGCGCGCCTGTCGGACGTGACGCTCAACCCGTTCAGCGTCCCCGTCTACGAACAGATCAAGGTCGGCTGAGCCCGCCATGGGACGGTACGTCGTCCGGCGCCTGGTGCAGATGATCCCGGTGTTCATCGGCTCCACCCTGCTGATCTTCCTCATGGTGAACGTGATGGGCGACCCCGTCGCGGGCCTGTGCGGCGACCGCCAGTGCGACCCGGCGACGGCCGCGCGGCTCCGGCAGGAGTTCGGCCTCGACCAGCCCGTGTGGCGGCAGTACCTGACCTACCTGGGGAACGTGTTCACCGGGGACTTCGGGACCGCGTTCAACGGCCAGGAGGTCACCGAGCTGATGTCCACGGCCTTCCCGGTCACCCTGCGGCTGACGATCGTGGCGATCTGCTTCGAGATCCTCATCGGGGTCACCCTCGGCGTCCTCACCGGTCTGCGCCGCGGGCGTCCCGTCGACACCGGGGTGCTGCTGCTCACCCTCGTGGTCATCTCCGTCCCCACGTTCGTCACCGGCCTGCTGCTCCAGCTGCTGCTCGGCGTCGAGTGGGGCTGGATCAGGCCGTCGGTGTCCCCGGCGGCCCCCTTCGGGGAACTGCTCCTGCCCGGCCTCGTCCTCGCGTCGGTGTCCCTGGCCTACGTCACCCGGCTGACCCGCACGTCCATCGCGGAGAACCTGCGCTCCGACTACGTCCGCACGGCCGTCGCCAAGGGCCTGCCCCGGCGCCGGGTCGTCACCCGGCACCTGCTGCGCAACTCCCTCATCCCCGTCGTCACGTTCGTCGGCGCCGACATCGGCTTCCTGATGGGCGGCGCCATCGTCACCGAGCGGATCTTCAACATCCACGGCGTCGGCTACCAGCTCTACCAGGGCATCCTGCGCCAGAACACCCAGACGGTCGTCGGCTTCGTGACGGTCCTCGTCCTCGTCTTCCTGCTCTGCAACCTGGTCGTCGACCTGCTGTACGCCGTACTCGACCCGAGGATCCGCTATGCCTGAACAGCCGTTCCCACCCAAGGGGGTGATGGCCGGGGGCGGCGCGATGGACCTGAGCGCGACCGAGGCGGGGGCGGTACGGCGCCCGCCGGCCGCCCCCGGCGGAGCGGGCGAGCCCGTCCCGCCCGCGGCCGACCCGGCCCAGGCCGCCGACCGGCCCCGCAGCCTGTGGTCCGACGCCTGGCGCGACCTGCGCCGCAACCCCGTCTTCCTGGTCTCGGCCCTGGTCATCCTCTTCCTGGCCGTCATCTCCGTGTGGCCCTCCCTGATCACCTCCGGCAGCCCCCTGAAGTGCGACCTCGCCCGGGCCCAGCAGGGCTCCGCGCCCGGCCACCCCTTCGGCTTCGACGGCCAGGGCTGCGACGTCTTCACCCGCACCGTGTACGGCGCCCGTACGTCCGTCGTCGTCGGCGTCTGCGCCACGCTCGGGGTGGCCGTCCTCGGCTCGGTGCTGGGCGCGCTCGCCGGGTTCTTCGGCGGCTGGTGGGACGCCGTGCTGTCGCGGATCACCGACGTCTTCTTCGCCATCCCGGTCGTCCTCGGCGGCCTTGTCCTGCTGTCGGTGGTGACCGCCGACTCGGTCTGGCCGGTGGTCGGGTTCATCGTGCTGCTCGGCTGGCCGCAGATCTCCCGGATCGCCCGGGGCGCGGTCATCACCGTCCAGCAGAACGACTACGTGCAGGCCGCCCGTGCCCTCGGCGCCTCCCCGGCCCGTCTGCTGCTGCGGCACATCGCGCCCAACGCGGTCGCCCCGGTGATCGTGGTGGCCACGATCGCGCTCGGGACGTACATCGCCCTGGAGGCCACCCTGTCCTACCTCGGTGTGGGCCTGAAGCCGCCGAGCGTGTCCTGGGGCATCGACATCTCGGCCGCCTCCCCGTACATCCGCACCGCCCCGCACGCGCTGCTGTGGCCCTCGGGGGCGCTGGCGGTCACCGTCCTGGCCTTCATCATGCTGGGCGACGCGGTGCGCGACGCCCTCGACCCGAAGCTGAGGTGAGGGACGCGATGCTGCTCGACGTACGCGACCTGAAGGTGGAGTTCCGCACCCGGGACGGGATCGCCCGTGCCGTCAACGGCGTCAGCTTCGGCGTGGACGCGGGGGAGACGCTCGCGGTGCTCGGCGAGTCCGGCTCCGGCAAGTCGGTGACCGCGCAGGCGGTCATGGGCATCCTGGACTCGCCGCCGGGGCGGATCACCGGCGGCGAGGTGCTGTTCCGGGGCCGCGACCTGCTGAAGCTCGGCGAGGAGGAGCGGCGGCGGGTCCGTGGCGCCGAGATGGCGATGATCTTCCAGGACGCCCTGTCGTCCCTGAACCCGGTGCTGACCGTCGGCGACCAGCTCGGCGAGATGTTCGTCGTGCACCGGGGCATGTCCCGCAAGGACGCCCGCGCCAAGGCCGTCGAGCTGATGGACCGGGTGCGTATCCCGGGCGCCCGCGAGCGCGTGAAGCAGTACCCGCACCAGTTCTCCGGCGGGATGCGCCAGCGCATCATGATCGCCATGGCGATCGCGCTCGAACCGGCGCTCGTCATCGCCGACGAGCCGACCACCGCTCTCGACGTCACCGTGCAGGCACAGGTGATGGACCTGCTCGCCGAGCTGCGGCGCGAGTACCGGATGGGGCTCGTCCTGATCACCCACGACCTCGGGGTGGTCGCCGACGTCGCCGATCGGATCGCCGTGATGTACGCGGGCCGGCTCGTGGAGTCGGCGCCGGTCCACGACCTCTACAAGGCGCCCGCCCACCCGTACACCCGGGGTCTGCTCGAGTCCGTCCCCCGGCTCGACCTCAAGGGCCGGGAGCTGACCGCGATCAGGGGGCTGCCTCCCAACCTCACGCGCATCCCGCCCGGGTGCGCCTTCCACCCCCGCTGCCCGATGGCCCGGGACGTCTGCCGCTCCGACGAGCCCCCGCTGTACGCGGTCTCCGAGGTGCGCGGCAGCGCCTGCCACTTCCGGACGGAGTGCCTGCATGCCTGAGGCGATCCTCGAGGTCGAGGGACTGGTGAAGCACTACCCGCTCACCCGGGGCGTCCTGCTGCGCAAGCAGATCGGCTCCGTGCGGGCGGTCGACGGCGTCGACCTCACCCTCCACCGCGGCGAGACCCTCGGCGTCGTGGGGGAGTCCGGCTGCGGCAAGTCGACGGTCGCGCGGATGCTGGTCAACCTGGAACGCCCGACGGCCGGGACCATCCGGTACAAGGGCGAGGACATCACGAGGCTGTCGGGCCGGGCCCTGAAGGCCGTGCGCCGCAACATCCAGATGGTCTTCCAGGACCCGTACACCTCGCTCAACCCCCGGATGACGGTGGGCGACATCGTCGGGGAGCCGTACGACATCCATCCCGAGGTGGCCCCGAAGGGCGACCGGCGCCGCCGGGTGCGCGAACTGCTCGACGTGGTCGGGCTCAACCCCGAGCACATCAACCGCTACCCGCACCAGTTCTCCGGCGGGCAGCGCCAGCGCATCGGCATCGCGCGCGGCCTGGCGCTGCGCCCGGAGATCATCGTCGCCGACGAGCCGGTCTCCGCGCTCGACGTCTCCGTGCAGGCCCAGGTGATCAACCTGATGGCGCGCCTGCAGCGGGAGTTCGGCCTCTCGTACGTCTTCATCGCCCACGACCTGTCGATCGTCCGGCACATCTCGGACCGGGTCGGCGTGATGTACCTCGGGCGGATCGTGGAGACCGGCGGGGACGCCGAGATCTACGACCATCCGACGCACCCCTACACCCAGGCGCTGCTCTCCGCCGTCCCGGTCCCCGACCCGCGGGCCCGCACCCGCCGTGAGCGGATCATCCTCACCGGCGACGTCCCGTCCCCGACCCAGGTGCCGTCCGGCTGCCGTTTCCGCACCCGCTGCTTCAAGGCGCGCGAGCGCTGTGCCGAGGAGGCGCCGGTGCTCGCGGTGCCGGAGCCGCTGCGCGCGGCGGGGGGCCCGGCGGCCCACCCGTCGGCGTGCCACTTCGCGGAGGAGAAGCAGGTGGTGGCCGCGGAGGCCCGCCCGTAACGCCGCAAAGACCCACGAACCGCGTTAACACGCGGGCAACTTGACCGACCCGGTTCCGATATACGGACGCGTCACGCTGAACAGCGTACGGCCGTGCGGGTGCCGTAGACGGACCGGGGAGCCCACGGGCGCCCCGGTCCGTCGCCGTCTACATGAGCCCGAGCGATCGCCTCAGGAAGTCGAGCTGGAGCAGCAGCAGGTTCTCGGCGACCTCCTCCTGCGGGGTCATGTGCGTCACCCCGGACAGCGGCAGCACCTCGTGCGGCCGGCCGGCGGCGAGCAGGGCCGAGGACAGCCGCAGCGAGTGGGCGACGACCACGTTGTCGTCCACCAGGCCGTGCACGATCATCATCGGGCGGTGCGGCTCGGCCGCGTCCACCAGACCGGCGTCGTCGATCAGGGAGTTGCGCCGGTAGACCTCCGGCTGTTCGTCGGGGTGCCCGAGGTAGCGCTCCTGGTAGTGGGTGTCGTACAGGCGCAGGTCGGTGACGGGGGCGCCGACGACGGCCGCGTGGACGACGTCGGGGCGGCGCAGCGCCGCGAGGCCCGCGAGATAGCCGCCGAAGGACCAGCCGCGGATGGCCACCCGGCCGAGGTCGAGCGGGAAGCGGCCGGCGAGGTCGTGCAGGGCGTCGACCTGGTCCTCGACCACGACCGCCGCGATGTCGTCCTTGACGGCCTTCTCCCAGGCAGGTGAGCGGCCCGGGGTGCCCCGGCCGTCGGCGACGATCACGGCGAAGCCCTGGTCGGCGAACCACTGGGAGGTCAGATGCGCGTTGTGGGCGGCCACCACCCGCTGGCCGTGCGGCCCTCCATAGGGGTCGAGCAGGACCGGGAGGGGGGTGTCACCGGCGTAGTCCCGAGGCATAAGCACGGCGCACGGGATGCGCCGTGCGCCCCCCTCGGTGAGAGTGAGCCGAAGGGGCACCCCAGGATCTTCGGCATGCGACCGGACCAAGCCAATCCGCTTGCCGTCGCGCAGCACCTGGACCCGGGCCCCGGGCCGATCCGGCGTGTGGGAGACGAGCACCGTGACGCCTCCCGCGCGCACCGCCGAGTGCACGCCGGGCTCCTGCGAGACGCGTTCCACGCCGAGCTCGTTCACCCGGTACACATGGACCTCGCCGATCTCGGGATCGGTCGCCGAGGCCCCGGCCGACGCCGAGACCAGCACGTCGTCGGCGGACACGTCGAGCACCGCGCGCACATGCAACTGCGGCCCCGTCAGCGGGCGCTCACCCACCGCCAGCACCCGCGCGCCGCCCTCGTCGGCGATGCGCACCAGGTGCCCGGAGGGGCTCCAGCACGGCACACCAGGGAAAAGTTCCAGCCATTGTGGATCTTCGTCGGCGTGCACCATCCGGGTCCTCCCCGTAGCCGGGTCCACGGCCAGGAAAAGCTGGCTGCGCTGGTCGCGCGCCTGTACGAGCAGCAGTGGCGCACCCGCCGCTGACCAGTGCACTCGCGCCAGATACGGATAGCGCGCCCGGTCCCAGGAGACCTCGGTGCGGGCCCCGTCCAGGCCGACCACGAAGAGCCGGACCTCCGCGTTGGGCGTCCCCGCCGCCGGGTACGGCACCTGCCGCGGCGCCCGGTCGGGATGGGCCGGGTCGGAGATCCACCACCGCTGCACCGGCGTGTCGTCCGCCCGAGCCACCAGCAGCCGGTCCGACTCGGGGCTCCACCAGTACCCCCGGTGACGGCCCATCTCCTCGGCCGCGATGAACTCGGCCAGCCCGTACGTGACCCCGTCGGACTCCGGCTCGGCGAGCGCCCGGTCGTCCTCGCCCTCCGCGCCGACCACCCGCAGGGCGCCCCGTGCCACGTACGCGACGTGCCGTCCGTCGGGGGAGGGGCGCGGGTCGATCACCGGTCCGCGCACGGGCAGTTCACGGGCCGTGCCGGCCCGCAGCTCCGCCGTGAACAGCCGCCCCGACAGGGCGAACGAGGCCAGCTCGACGGTCGCGTCGGTGCCGTAGGAGACGATGCCGGCGCCCCCCTCGCGGCTGCGTTCGCGTCGCGCGCGCTCCTCGGGCGGGAGGTCCTCCGACGCCCCGCCCAGCAGGGCGCGCGGGTCCGCCGTCACGCGCTCCTGGCCGTCCGCCGTGTCGAGCACCCACAGCGAGTTCGCCGGGTCGGTACCGGAGGAGGAGCGCAGGAACACGGCACGGGAACCGTCCGGCGCCACCGTGAACGCGCGGGGCGCTCCCAAGGTGAACCTCTGGGTGCGGGCGTGCCGCCGGGGGAAGGAGACTGGCTCGGTCGTCATGCCCCGACCATATTGGCCAGTGCGCCCCCTTGTGCGGCTGTGCGCCGACCAGTGCGCACGTACGGATAGTTATGATCACTGTCGCATAGTGGGTATGAACCTGCTGGCTTGCTGCATGGATTTATCTGCCCCCATAGACCGACCCCCGCTTGGGATTCTTGGAGGTGAGCCGCCGTGGCACTCTCGATTTCGGCGGTGGTGCTGCTGGCGATCATCGTCTTCCTGTTGATCAAGAAGTCAGGGCTGAAGGCGGGCCATGCGATCGTCTGCATGCTGCTCGGCTTCTACCTGGCGTCCTCGACCGTCGCGCCCACGATCAGTGAGCTGACGACGAACATCGCGGGCATGATCGGCAGCATCAAGTTCTGAGCCGCGCGCCACCCTCGGGCTCCGCACCCCACGGTCCGGAGCCCGCCCCACTCACCGCCCGGCGGCGTACGCCACGAACCCGGCCCAGACCGCGGGCGTGACCGCCAGCCGCGGCCCGGCGGCGTCCTTGGAGTCGCGGACGTGGACGGCACGCGGGGTACGGGCGACCTCTACACAGGAGTCGCCGTCGGGGCCGCTGCTGTAACTGCTCTTGCGCCAGGCCAACTCGTAGGCGTCCCCGGCGGTCTCGCGGATCATGTCTCTCCCAGCAGTCGCTCGATGAGTGCCAGTGACTCCCGCGGCGGGAGCGCCAGCGCCCGGATGGTGCCATAGCGCAGGTCGAGAACGCGGAGCTGCCTCGGATCGGACGTCGGCCGGCCGTTGAACGCACCGTCCGAACGTCCCACGGCTGTTCCGTCCTCGAACTTCAGCACTTCGATCCTCCCGCTCATGCCGGGATGGGCCGCGCTGTCCATCGGCATCACCTGGAGGGCGACGTTGCTGAACCGCCCGACTTCCAGCAGGCGTTCGAACTGCTGTCGCCGCACCATTGTGCCTCCGACCCTGCGGCGGAGCGTCGACTCTTCCAGGACGAAGCTGAGAGAAGGGGCCGGCGAGCGGTCGAAGACGGAGCGCCTGGCGATACGCGCGGCGACGCGCCGCTCCAGGTCCTCGGGCGAGTAGGCGGGCTGCCACGATTCCAGCAGGGCCCGCGTGTGTCCGGCGGTCTGCAGCAGCCCGGCGATATTGCTGCACTCGTACACCCCGATCTCCACGGCCCGCGCCTCCAACTGCGCCAGATCCCGCACCTTCTTGGGATACCGGACCTTCTTCACGTCCTCCTTCATCGCGGAGAGCAGCCCGCCGGCGCCCAGTACCTCGTCCGCCAGGTCCAGGTACTCGGGCCGGGGGATCCGCTTGCCCGCCTCGATCTTGTAGACCATGTCCTCGCCGTACCCCACGGCCTCCCCGAACGCGGCGGCGCGCATCCCCACCGCCTCCCGGCGGAGCTTCAGCTGCCGCCCCACGGTCGCGACGACCGCGACACCCCAGTCGTCGTCCGGGTCCACCTCCCAACCCGGTTCGTCGGCCTCGCTCTTGAGCCGCCGGATCTCCCCGTCCACAGACATGTCGCGCCCCTCCGTCGTACGGCCGTACCGACCCGCTCCGTACCCGCCCGACCGGTACCGACAAGCCCGGACACCACCGGACAAGCGCCGGACAAGTCACCGAGCGCGACGACCTCCTCACGGAGAACGACAGGTGCCCGCCGTGGACATGCCCCGCCGCCGTTCGCGGCCCGGTCCGGCCGCGGGGACGGCGGCGCCGCACGGTGCCAGGCCGCCGGGTGGGGGCAGCAGGCGCCTCGTAGGGTGGCCCCATGACGGAACTGCCTGCCCGGCGTCTCCTCCTGGTGCACGCGCACCCGGACGACGAGTCGATCAACAACGGCGTCACCATGGCCAAGTACGCGGCCGAGGGGGCGCGGGTCACGCTGGTCACCTGCACCCTCGGTGAGCACGGCGAGGTCATCCCCGCCGGGCTGCGCCATCTGACCGGTGCCGCGCTGGGCGAGTACCGCCTCGGCGAGCTCACCGCCGCCATGCGCGAGCTGGGCGTCGAGGACTTCCGTCAGCTCGGCGGCCCGGGCCGCTACGAGGACTCCGGGATGATGGGCACCGCCGACAACGACGACGCCGCGTGCCTGTGGCAGGCGGACCTCGACGAGGCGGCCCGCGCGCTCGTGGACGTCATCCTCGAGGTGCGCCCCCAGGTCCTCGTCACCTATGACCCGAACGGCGGGTACGGGCACCCCGACCACATCCAGGCCCACCGCGTCGCCATGCGCGGCGCCGAGCTGGCCGCCGAGGCCGGCTGGCGCATCCCCAAGATCTACTGGAACCGCGTCCCGCGCACCGCCGTGGACGAGGCGTTCGTCCGGCTCCAGGCGGATCTGCCCGGCCTGCCGTTCACCAAGTCCGCCACGGCGGCCGACGTCCCCGGCGTCGTCGAGGACGAGCGGATCACCACCGTCGTCGACGGCACCGCGCACGCCGGCGCCAAGGCCGCCGCGATGCGGGCGCACGCCACGCAGATCGAGGTGTCCGGCCGGTACTTCGCGCTGTCCAACGAGCTCGCCCAGCCCCTGCTGACCACCGAGTACTACGAGCTGGTGCAGGGGGAGCCCGCCGGCGCCCCCGAGACCGACCTGTTCGCGGGGATCGAGGAGACGTCATGAGTTCGATGCTCGTCCGGCCGCTGAAGGGGCCCTCCGTCCCCCGGGCCCTCGCCTACCTGGGGCTCCTCGTGCTCGGCGCCCTGGTCGGGATCGCCGGGGCGCTGGTGCAGCCCGCCTGGTTCCCGGGCGGCCTGCTGCTCGCGCTCGTGGGGGAGGCCGGGCTGATGCTCGGTGCCGCCCGCGCCACGGGCAGCCGGGGCGGAGCCGTCGCCGCCGCCGCGGGCTGGGCGGTCACCGTCATCCTGCTCACCGCCAGCCGCCCCGAGGGCGACTTCGTCTTCGGCACAGGAGCCTCCGCCTACCTCTTCCTGCTCGGCGGCATGGCTGTGGCTGTGATCTGCGCCACCCTTGCCCCGCTACGGCAACCGGGTGGTGACGGGGTCCGACTTCGCAAGTGACGTACCACTTCTTCATACCGTGCACGTGCGAGTCCCGTGTGGGTTTCCCAGGCGGTCATGGGATACGCGTCAGAAGTGGCCAGTATGGTGGTGCGCGCCGCCGAGCCGCCCGACGCAGTGAGGTACGGGCGGCGGAGCCAACCGGGAGAACCTGCCTTGAGTCGTGAAACTGACACTCCGTCCTCCGGGCCCGACGGGCGCGGCGGAGCCGCATACCCTTCGGGGACGCCGCCGTACGGGACCCCCGTGGCTTCCGAGAGCGGTGCGGACGCGGCCCGTTCGGGCGCGCCGGAGGAACGCAAGACCGAGACCACGCTGACGACCCGCATCCGGATCAACATCCCCGGATCACGGCCGATCCCGCCGGTCGTCGTGCGCAAGCCCGTCTCCGACAGCGGGAAGCCCGGCGCCGCCGCGGACACCCAGGAGACCCAGGCGCCCGCCGTCCCCTCCGCGGGCCCGGCCCCCGCCGGACCGGCGGCCGAACCCGGGGCACCGGCGGAGGAGAGGGCCAGCGAGTGGTTCGCGCCGCGCAAGTCCCCTTCCGCCAAGGGACCTCAGAGCGGCCCCTCGGGCAACGGATCAGGTGCGCCCGCTGGTTCGGGACCGGCCGCCACCGGCCCCAAGGGCCCCGGCGCCGGTTCCGGACGGCCCGGCGGCGTCGTCGGCTCGGTGAGCGTGCCCGGCGCCCGCACGTCCGGCGGCACCGGCACGGGGCTGCCCGGCGCGACCGGCGGCCCGGTGGCCCCCGGACACGGCGGCGGCACCGGCTCCTTCGACGTCACCGAGGCGCTCGCGGCCGGACCGCGCGGCGGCACCGGCGCGTCCGGCGGCACCGGCGCGCGTCCGCCCGCCGGTGACGCGCGCCGCGACGACCTGCCGTACTTCTCCGGGAACGGCTCCGGCGGCCCGAACGGCCACGCCCCCCAGGGCGGCTACAGCGGTCCCGGCAACATCGACCCGGCCGCCGACTTCAACGCCCCGGACGGCCCCGGCGACCCCGGCGGCATCGACGACTTCAACGGCCCGAACGACTTCGGCCGCGGCGGCCCCGGCGGCGGTCCGCAGGGTCCCGCCGGCCCGACGACCGGCCCCGTCACCGGCGACGGCCCGCCCCTCGCGGGCGGCGGCTCCGGCAGGCCCCGCGGGCCCATGCGCCCCGGCCCGGCCGGTCCGGGCGCGCCCGGCGTCCACGCGGGCCCGGGCCGTCCCGGCGCCGCCCCGCACGCCCCGGGCCACGTCCCCGGCGGCGGCCTGAGCGACGACACCGCGATCCTCACCCCGCAGAAGCACGCTCCCGGGCCCGGTCACCCGCACCACGGCGTCGCTGACAACGTCTCCGGGCACACCGTCACCAGCGGCATCCCGGTCGTGTCCGGTGGCCCGCAGGGCGGTTCCCGGGGGCCGGGCGCCGCCGCGCCCGAACCGGCCGCGCCGAGCACCCCGGCGGCCCGCGCGCCCAAGAAGAAGGGCCGCAGCAAGCTGGCGCTGCTCGGCGGCGGCCTGGTCGTCCTCGCGGGCGGCCTGTACGGCGCCGGTCTGCTGATGAACCACACCGACGTGCCCAAGGGCACCACCGTGCTCGGCGTCGACATCGGCGGCGGCACCCGCGACGACGCCGTGAAGAAACTCGACGACGCCTTCGAGGACCGGGTCGGCAAGCCGCTGAAGCTGTCGGTGGGCGGGCGCACCGTCCCGCTGGACCCGGACAAGGCCGGGCTCCAGTTCGACATGCAGCAGACGGTGAGCGACGCCGCCAGCAGCGACTACAACCCGGTCTCCGTCATCGGCTCCCTGTTCGGCAACCAGCGGGTCGTCGAGCCGGTCATGCCCACCGACGAGGAGAAGCTGCACGCCGCCCTCCAGGCCGCCTCCGGCGGCAGCGGGTCGGTGACCGAGGGCACGGTCTCGTTCAAGACCGGCAAGGCGGTCGCCGTGTACGGCAAGCCCGGCGCCGGCATCGACGTCGCCCGCTCGACGTCCGCCGTCGAGGCGGCGTACCGCACCCAGGTGGAGACGGGCCGGTCCCCGGCGGTCCAGGTGGCGACGACCACCCGGCAGCCGACCGTCGCCAAGGCGGAGGTCGACCGGTTCATGAAGGAGTTCGCCGAACCGGCGATGGCCCAGAAGGTCACCATCCAGACGGACGCCGCCCACAGCATCCAGTTCGGCTCGCTGTCCCTGCCGAAGATCCTCGGAGCGAAGGCCGTCGACGGCAAGCTCGTCGACACCTACGACCTGACGGCCCTCAAGACGGCCTACGGCACCACCTTCGCGGGGGTGCAGATCAACGGCGCCAGCGGCAAGCGGGACGTCCTCCCGGAGGACGTCGCGTCCGCCCTGCGCAAGGCACTGCGCGGCAAGACCCCGGCGGAGCGCACGGTCACCATCGACACCAACCCCAGCTAGCGACGGTTCGGCAGGCCAGGGGGCACACGGCACACGCCGGGTGCCCCCTGCCGTCGTATGACATCCGTCATCCGGCACACAGGACGGGCGGCACTGCCGGGGCCCCCGCCCGGCGGCGAGGCTGGACCCATGACGACGACAGCCGTGCCGGCCACCCGCGCGTACGCTGCACCGGGTCAGGCCATCGAACAGAGTCAGGCCCCGGACGCCGGGGACGTCGCCCTCCTCGCCGTGCTCTTCGTGCCGGCCGGCGGCGGCGCGGCCGGGCCGTACCGAAAGGACACGCTGAAGGCGTGAGCAGCGTCGGCATGGGGCAGCGCCCGCGGAACCGCAGACAGCGCGTCGTGAAGTTCCTCTGGATCGGCATCTGGCTGGCCTACCTGGGCGCGCCGGTCGACGACCTGCTGCACGGAGGCCACGGCGACGGCGTCGTGGTCCTCGGCTGGATCGGCCTGGCCGCCTTCGTCGCCTGGTACTTCGCCCTGGTCTCCCGCGCCGGACGCGGCGAGCACAACGCCGTCGTCCTCGGCTCCTTGGCGGTGCTGGCCGCCCAGTCGACCGTGCTCAGCCTGACCCTGGGCCGGCAATGGCTCGTGCTGTACGTGTACGTGGCCATCGCGTCGGGTGCCGCGCTGCCGTTCCGCCTGGCCCGCTGGACGATCCCGGCCGTGTCCGCCCTGCTCACCGGCGCCGCCCTGGTGGTGCCGGGCGGTACGTCCTTCCTGACCGGACTGCTCTTCCCGGCCCTGCTCGGCGGCTTCTCCATGACCGGCGTGCGGGAGCTCATCCGCACGACGACGGAGCTGCGGGAGGCCCGCGCCACGGTCGCCCGGCTCGCCGCCAACGAGGAACGGCTGCGGCTCGCCCGCGACCTGCACGACCTGCTCGGTCACTCGCTGTCCCTGATCACGCTGAAGAGCGAGCTGGCGGGCCGGATGCTCCCGGGCCACCCGGACAAGGCGGCCCAGCAGGTCGCCGACATCGAACAGGTCAGCCGGCAGGCGCTCGTCGACGTCCGGGCCGCCGTCGCGGGCTACCGCAGACCCCGGCTCCTGGAGGAACTGGCGGGCGCCCAGGTCGCGTTGACGGCGGCCGGCATCACCGCCGAGCTCCCCGCCGAACCGGACCTCACGGGTGTCCCGGAGGACAGCGAGACGGCCCTGGCCTGGGCGCTGCGCGAGGCCGTCACCAACGTCGTGCGCCACAGCGGCGCCCGGCGCTGCACGGTGGAGCTCCTGCGCCGCCGGACGCTGGACGGCCCGCTCGTGGAACTCGCCGTGGAGGACGACGGCCCCGGCGGCGCCGGCGGCGGCCCGGGGAACGGCCTGACCGGCCTGACGGAACGCCTGACCCAGGCCGGCGGCACCCTGGAGGCGGGCGGGACCCGGCACGGTTTCCGCCTGATCGCCCGCGCCCCGGCCACGGGTGTCCCGGCGGACGTAGGATCCGGCGCATGAGCCCGACGATCAAGGTCCTCCTCGCCGAGGACCAGTCCATGGTGCGCGAGGCCCTGGCCGCCCTGCTCGGCCTGGAGGACGACATCGAGGTGGTCGCCCAGGCGGCCCGCGGCGACGAGGTGCTGGCGGCGGCCCGCGCGCACGACGTGGACGTGGCCCTGCTCGACATCGAGATGCCGGGCGCGACCGGCATCGAGGCGGCCGCCCTCCTGCACGCCGAGCTGCCCGCCGTGAAGCTGGTCGTCCTCACCACGTTCGGCCGCCCCGGCTACCTCCGCAGCGCGATGGAGTCCGGCGCCGACGCGTTCCTCGTCAAGGACGCCCCGGCGGCCCAACTGGCCGAGGCGATCAGGAAGGTGCTGGCGGGGGAGCGGGTCATCGACCCGACCCTCGCCGCGGCGGCCCTCGCCGAGGGCGCCAACCCGCTCACCGACCGCGAGCGGGAGGTGCTGCGCGCGGCGGAGGACGGGTCCACCAACGCCGAACTCGCGGCGGCCCTGCACCTGTCCCAGGGCACGGTCCGCAACTACCTGTCGACGGCGATCCAGAAACTGGCGGCCCGCAACCGCGCGGAGGCGGTGCGCACAGCGAGGGAGAAGGGCTGGCTGTAGGTCAGTTCAGCAGGGCCCGGGCGGCGCGGGCCTCCGCGCGCACCCGCTCCGCGGCGCCCTCGTCCACCACGTCGATCAGCTCCGCGTACTCCTCCAGCTCCGCGGCCCCCCGCACGAAGTCACCGCGCCGGACCAGCAGCGTGCCCCGCTCGAACCGCAGCCGGGCCGGGTGCGCCGGAAGCAGCAGCGACAGCTCCACCGCCCACAGCGCCACGTCCGTCCGCTCGGGCCGGGCCGCGGCCCACGCCCGCACGTTGTTGAGGATCCGCATCACCACCTCCAGCGGATCGGCCGGCGTCAGCATCGACGGCTCCAGCGGCGCCCCCGTGGCCCCGGCCACCAGCAACTCCGCGTCGGATCCGGTCAGCACCCGCCCTCCGTCGAACGGGTCGGCGAGCACCTGCTCCTCGGCGGGGCCGAACCCCACCACGAAGTGCCCGGGCAGCGCGACCCCGTACACCGGGGCCCCGGCCCGCCGGGCCACCTCCATCCACACGACCGACAGCAGGATCGGCAGCCCCCTGCGTCGCAGCAGCACCTGGTGCAGCAGCGACGACTCCAGCCGCTCGTAGTCCGCCGCGCAGCCGCGGAACCCGTACCGCTCGCCGAGCAGCTCCCGCAGCGCCACCGCCCACGCGCGCGGCCCGCCCGGCCGGTACGGCAGCCGGCCCGCCAGGTCGTCCAGCTCCATCTGCGCGGCGTCCATGCCCGGCTCGTCCAGCTCCCCGTCCGCCTCGGCCCCGATGAGCAGGCAGAGCGCGGACAGGTCGGGCCGCTCGGACCGCGCCTCCTCGGCGAACCGCCGCCGCAGCTCGGCGGAGCGCTCGGGGGACGGGGGATACAAGGGACGCATAGCCGGCTCGTGCCCTTCCACGGTGATCGCTACCGCCGCTCAGGCGGATCGGTAGTGGTGGTACGCGTGGTGCGCGGCGAAGCCCATCCCGGCGTACAGCCCGCGCGCGCCCGCGTTGTCCGTCTCGACCTGGAGCCAGGCCGCCGACGCCCCCTCGTCCAGGGCCCGCGCCGACAGCGCGGCCATCACCCGGCGGGCCAGCCCCCGCCGCCGCAGCGCCGGATCGACCTCGACCGCGGAGAACCCGGCCCACCGGCCGTCCACCACGCAGCGCCCGATCGCGGCGGGCGCCTCGCCGTCCCCGGCGGGGACGGACGCGAACCACACCGAGGGACCGCTGCCCAGCACCTTCAGGGCCACGTCGCTCACTCCCTTGCGCTGATACCGCGCAAGCCAAGCCTCGTCCGCTTCCCGGCCCAGCACCACTCCGGAGCCCTCGTGCCGGTCGGCGACCGGCGCCAGCGCCCCGACCCACAGCTCGGCGGTCACCTCGCGCTCCCAGCCGCGCCGCTCCAGCTCCGCGCACAGCCGCTCCTGGGTGCCCTCGGCGCCCGTCGCGGTCTGCACGTACGCGGGCAGGCCCCGGGCGGCGTACCAGTGGCGCACGGCGTCGAGCGCGGCGTCCAGCGGCAGCCCGGGGTCGCCCAGCGGCAGCACGGAGTTGGCGCGGCGGGTGAAACCGGCGGCGGCGCGCAGCTCCCAGGCGCCGAGCCGATCGCTCTCCACGGGCCGCCACGCGCGCGCGGCGACACGCGCGAGCTCCTCGTAGGTCGCGGCGGGACCGCGGCGGCGGGCCGGAGCGGCCGGCACCACCTTCCCGGCGACCAGCGAGGCTTCCGGGATGTGGACGGTTTCACCACTCTTCCGTGTGATCAGCAGCACACCGTCGTCCCACGATGCGAGCACGCCCACCGTGTCGGTGAACTTCTCACCCGAACCAGCGGCATCGGCCAGGCAGCGTACGGAGACCCGTTTGCCCACGTCAGCAGCGGTGATACGGACCTCAAGGCGCCCCGTCGCAGAGATTTCCACAGGTCTGTTCACCCCTCCTGTTCGGATCATGCCCAAGAACGGAGATACTAGGGGCGGGCATCGACGACGCCGCGCTCCCGCGCGCCAGGCGGCGGAGCCTGAGGAGGCCCGCCAGCGCCCAATCGAGGAGGAACGACAGCGTGACCTACGTCATCGCGCAGCCTTGTGTCGACGTCAAGGACAAGGCGTGCATCGAGGAGTGCCCGGTCGACTGCATCTACGAGGGCCAGCGGTCCTTGTACATCCACCCGGACGAATGCGTCGACTGCGGTGCCTGTGAGCCGGTCTGCCCGGTCGAGGCGATCTTCTACGAGGACGACACTCCGGAGGAGTGGAAGGACTACTACAAGGCGAACGTCGAGTTCTTCGACGAGCTCGGCTCCCCCGGCGGCGCCAGCAAGCTCGGTCTGATCGAGCGGGACCACCCCTTCATCGCCGCGCTGCCGCCGCAGAACGGGTAATCCCCATCGGCGACCCGCACAGCGTGCCGCCTCGGTCCCGTACGGCCTCGACCGCCGTACGGGACCGGGGCGTTGCCGTGTCCGGCCGTACCAGAAAGTGAGCGACATCCCGTGTCCGCAGTCTCCGACCGCCTCCCGGCCTTCCCCTGGGACAAGCTGGAGCCGTACAAGAAGACGGCCGCAGCGCACCCGGACGGCATCGTCGACCTCTCGGTCGGCACACCGGTCGACCCGGTCCCCGAGCTGATCCAGAAGGCGCTGGTCGACGCGGCGGACTCCCCGGGCTATCCCACCGTGTGGGGCACCCCGGCGCTGCGGGACGCGATCACCGGCTGGGTGGAGCGCCGGCTCGGCGCCCGCGAGGTCACCCGCCGGCACGTCCTGCCGGTCGTCGGCTCGAAGGAACTGGTCGCCTGGCTCCCCACGCAGCTGGGCCTCGGCCCCGGCGACCGGGTGGCCTACCCCCGGCTGGCCTACCCGACGTACGAGGTGGGCGCGCGGCTGGCACGCGCCGGGTACGAGGTGTACGACGACCCGACCGAGCTGGACCCGCGCGGGCTGAAGCTGCTCTGGCTGAACTCGCCGTCCAACCCCACCGGCGAGGTCCTCTCGAAGCAGGAGCTGACCCGGATCGTCGCCTGGGCCCGGGAGCACGGCGTCCTGGTGTTCTCCGACGAGTGCTACCTGGAGCTGGGCTGGGAGGCCGAGCCGGTCTCCGTCCTGCACCCGGACGTCAACGGCGGTTCGTACGACGGCCTGGTCGCCGTGCACTCGCTGTCCAAGCGCTCGAACCTCGCCGGATACCGCGCCGCCTTCCTGGCGGGCGACCCGGGCGTGCTGGCCCCGCTGCTGGAGATCCGCAAGCACGGCGGCATGATGACGTCCGCGCCGACCCAGGCGGCCGTGGTGGCGGCCCTGGGCGACGACGAGCACGTCCGCGTCCAGCGCGAGCGCTACGCGGCCCGCCGCGCCGCCCTGCGCACGGCCCTGGAGGGCCACGGCTTCCGGATCGAGCACAGCGAGGCGAGCCTGTACCTGTGGGCCACGCGGGACGAGTCCTGCTGGTCGACGGTGGCGCACCTCGCCGAGCGCGGCGTCCTGGTGGCGCCCGGCGACTTCTACGGCGAGGCCGGCGCCCGGCATGTGAGGGTGGCGTTCACGGCCACCGACGAGCGGGTGCGGGCCGCGGTCGAGCGGCTGGCCTGAGACACGCGGAGCGGCGGGGTCCGGGAAGCGTCCCGGACCCCGCCGCTGTCGTCCGCCGCCGGCTGCGTCAGCCGATCGGAAGGCCCTGCACCGGCAGCGAGCCGGTGGTGGGCAGCCCGCCCTGGGTGGCGGCCCCCGCGGTGTCGCCGAGGACGGTGCCGACGGAGCCGGCCACGCCGCCCGCGGTCCGCTGGGTGGCCGGGGCGGCCTTCTTCGCGACCTTGCCGCCGGTCTTCGTCACCTTGCCGCCGGCCTTCTTGGCGGCCTTCGTGCCCTTCTTGGTGACCTTGTGGCCGGTCTTCGTGGCCGTCGGCAGCGCCTGGTCGACCGCGCTGTCGACGGCACCGCTCGCGATCCCGGCGGCGTTCTGGGCGGCGCCGTCGACGACGCTCGCGCCGTCCAGGGTGGAGAGCCCGCCGAGCTTGGACGCGTCGGGCAGTTCGGGGGCCGCGCTGGCGGAGCCGGCCGCACCGACCCCGGCAGCCGCTCCCGCAGCGACGATCAGCGCGGCACGGGCGATCCGGCGGGTCAGGGGGAGGGTCATGATGCTCCTTCGACGGGTAAGTCGGGTGAGAACGATGAAGTGTCCGACCAGGCCCGGCAGTTGACCGACAGGCTGTTGATCTCCGGGCTCGGCGCAGTGACTACCGCTCGAAGGCCGGGAAGGTTGCGGCGCGTCAATGTAAAGAGTTGGCAATGCGTCGCATAATCGCCTGCGGACAAACAGGGGCATAGCGCACAGCGTCGAAAAGTATGCGGAACCCTTACATCCCTTTGCTCACAAGGGGTTTGGCCGCGTGCGGCCGAGCGGCGGGAAGCCTGCCCGCCCCGGCGCCCGGCGACACCCGCGGTGACCCCGACGAGTGAGTCCCTGAACGCGTGCGCGTACTACCGGGTCGTCGTGATCCGGACCGCGTCCGCGGCGCTCCCGCTCTCCGTGGCGCCCCGCGCCCCGCTCGTCCGCCACCGGCTGTCGGTGTGCCCGGCGGTCCACTCCCGCCCCGCGTAGGCCACCCGCTCGATGTCCAGCCGGGACGCGTTGGCCACGGCCCAGTGCGCCAGCTGCCAGCCGCGCTCACCGGCCGCGCGCTTCTCTCCGGCCCTCCCGTCCGCGGTCACGGGCAGCACCACGGTCCGCCCGTCCCCGCTCGCGCCCCGCGCGCCGGACGGCGTGGGCGACGCCGTGCCGGCACCCACCTCGGCGGCGGCCGCCTGCAGCGCGTCGTGCCCGAAGTCCCGCACCAGCGCCGCCCGCACCCGGTCCGTCCCCGCGGTGGGCGTGGCGTCCGGACGGCCGTCGCAGGTCAGGGTGGCGGCCGCGCGGCCGGTGAGGGCGGCGGCCAGCAGCCTCGCGTCCGGCTCGTGCTTGGCGTACGCCTCCGGGAAGCCGCTGCGCTGCACGCGCTGCGCTGCCTCCGTCAGCGGCAGCCGGGTGTAGTCCGGGACCTTGGCCAGGTGCTCGTAGAAGGCGCCGGCCGCGTAGGTCGGGTCCATGATCTGCTTCTGGGTGCCCCAGCCCTGCGACGGCCGCTGCTGGAACAGGCCCAGCGAGTCACGGTCGCCGTGCTCGATGTTGCGCAGCGCCGACTCCTGCAGCGCGGTCGCGAGCGCGATCGTCACCGCCCGCTCCGGCAGCCCCCGCCCGGTGCCGACCGCGGCGATCGTCGCCGCGTTCACCGCCTGCTCCGGCGTGAACTCGTACCGTGCGCCGTCCCCCGTGGCGGAGACGACCGCGCAGCCCGGCGCGTGCGCGCCGCCGGTGACGTACTGCACGGCGAGATACCCGGCGACGGCGAGCAGGACCAGCAGGGCCGCCCCCCGGCGGAGGATGCGGCCACGGCGTGAGGAAGGCGACGTCTTCGGCACGCCTACAAGGTAGCCGAGGCTACTGAGTGGTAGGCGGACGGTGGGAAAAGAGGGACCGGGCCGCAGGCCAGGACCGGGGGTTAGGGTCGGCCCCATGGCCGACACCTCCCTTGACCTCAGCCTCGACGCCGCCCGGCTCACCGCCCGGCTGGTCGACTTCCCCTCCGTCAGCGGCTCGGAGAAGCCCCTCGCGGACGCCATCGAGGGCGCCCTGCGCGCCCTGCCGCACCTGACGGTCGAGCGGTACGGCAACAACGTCCTGGCGCGCACCGACCTCGGCCGGCCGGAGCGGGTCATCCTCGCCGGGCACATCGACACCGTGCCGATCGCGGACAACGTGCCCTCGCGGCTGGACGACGACGGCGTCCTGTGGGGCTGCGGCACCTGCGACATGAAGTCCGGCGTCGCCGTCCAGCTCCGCATCGCGGCCACCGTCCCGGCCCCCAACCGCGACCTCACCTTCGTCTTCTACGACAACGAGGAGGTCACCGCCGACCTCAACGGCCTCAAGCACATCGCGGAGAACCGCCCGCAGTGGCTCGAGGGCGACTTCGCGGTGCTCCTGGAGCCCTCGGACGGCGAGGTCGAGGGCGGCTGCCAGGGCACCCTGCGCGTGCTGCTGAGGACCACGGGGGAGCGGTCCCACTCCGCCCGCTCCTGGATGGGCTCGAACGCCATCCACGCGGCCTCCCCGATCCTGGCCCGCCTCGCCTCGTACGAGCCGCGGTACCCGGTGATCGACGGCCTGGAGTACCGGGAGGGCCTCAACGCGGTCGGCATCTCCGGCGGCGTCGCGGGCAACGTCATCCCCGACGAGTGCGTCGTCACCGTGAACTTCCGCTACGCCCCGGACCGCACCGAGGAGGAGGCCGTCGCGCACGTCCGCGAGGTGTTCGCCGACTGCGGCGTCGAGGAGTTCGTCGTGGACGACCACAGCGGCGGCGCCCTGCCCGGACTGTCCCACCCGGCCGCCGCGGCCTTCATGGAGGCCGTCGGAGGCACCCCGCGGCCCAAGTACGGCTGGACGGACGTCTCCCGTTTCTCCTCCCTCGGCGTCCCCGCCGTCAACTACGGCCCCGGCAACCCGCACCTGGCGCACAAGCGGGACGAACGCGTCGAGACCGCGAAGATCCTCGCGGGGGAGGAGCGGCTGCGGGCGTGGCTCACGGCGTGAGCCGATCGGCGCGCCGGGGGTTTGGGACGTCGCGGCGCGGACATGCTGACGTCCCCCGCAGGTAACCCGCGTAGATCTACGCTGAGGTGGAACGTCCTGCCACACGGAGGGAGCGCACATGGCTACCGGTAACCCCGAGGGGAAGAAGCAGCCACCCGACGAGCAGCGGCTGGGGCCGGTGCTGCGCCGGCGCCACCAGGTGCAGGCCGGCACCACGGACCAGCGCCTGCTGGACGAGCGCGCCCCCACGGACTGGGTCCACACCGACCCCTGGCGGGTCCTGCGCATCCAGTCCGAGTTCATCGAGGGCTTCGGCACGCTCGCGGAACTGCCGCCCGCGATCAGCGTCTTCGGCTCCGCGCGCACCCCGGTGGACTCCCCGGAGTACGAGGCCGGGGTGCGGCTGGGCCGGGGCCTGGTAGAGGCCGGCTTCGCCGTGATCACCGGGGGCGGCCCCGGCGCCATGGAGGCGGCCAACAAGGGCGCCCTCGAAGCGAACGGGACCTCCGTCGGCCTGGGCATCGAGCTGCCCTTCGAACAGGGCCTCAACCCCTACGTCGACATCGGCCTGAACTTCCGGTACTTCTTCGTCCGCAAGATGATGTTCGTCAAGTACGCCCAGGGGTTCGTGGTGCTCCCGGGCGGCCTCGGCACCCTCGACGAACTCTTCGAGGCCCTCACCCTCGTCCAGACCCAGAAGGTCACCCGCTTCCCGATCGTGCTGTTCGGCACCGAGTACTGGGGCGGCCTGGTGGACTGGCTGACCGACACCCTGGTGGCCCAGGGCAAGGCGTCCGAGAAGGACCTGCTGCTGTTCCACGTCACCGACGACGTGGACGAGGCGGTGACCCTGGTCTCCAAGGAGGCGGGCCGCTGACCCCGGGCGGGTGACGGGCGTGGCCGGGGGCTCAGGCCAGCCCCCGCCGCGCCACGGCCGGCGGCCGGTGCCCGGCGATCGACGCCACCATGTCCAGCACCTGCCGGGTCTCCGCCACCTCGTGCACCCGGTACACCTGGGCGCCCAGCCAGGCGGACACCGCGGTGGTCGCGAGCGTCCCGACCACCCGCTCCTTGACCGGCCGGTCCAGGGTCTCCCCGACGAAGTCCTTGTTGGAGAGGGAGACCAGCACCGGCCAGCCCGTCTCCACCATCTCCCCGAGCCGCCGGGTCGCCTCCAGGCTGTGCCGGGTGTTCTTCCCGAAGTCGTGACCCGGGTCGATCAGGATCGACTCGCGGGGCACGCCCAGCGCGAGCGCCCGCTCCGCCAGGCCCACGGTCACCCGCAGGATGTCCGCCACGACATCGTCGTACGTCACCCGGTGCGGCCGGGTGCGGGGCCGGGCACCCCCGGCGTGCGTGCAGACCAGGCCCACCCCGTAGCGGGCCGCGACCTCCGCCAGAGCGGGGTCCACACCGCCCCAGGCGTCGTTCAGCAGATCGGCACCCGCCTCGCACACCGCGGCACCGACCTCGGCGCGCCAGGTGTCCACGCTGATCACGACGTCCGGGAAGCGCCGGCGCACCTCCGCCACGAACCCGACCGTCCGCCTCGCCTCCTCCCGCGCGGTCACCTCCTCGCCGGGCCCCGCCTTGACCCCGCCGATGTCGATGATGGCCGCGCCCTCGGCCACGGCCTGCTCCACGCGCGCGAGAGCCGGCTCGTCGTGGAACGTCGCCCCCTGGTCGTAGAAGGAGTCCGGGGTCCGGTTCACGATCGCCATGACCACCGGTTCGTGCGCGCCGAACTCACGACCGCCCAGCCTGAGCATCCCCTGTGACCTTCCCTCGACGTTCCCGCTGCGTACGGCCTTGTGGCCGCCTGCGACCCTAACCGTCAGCGTCGCATGGCACGATCGGACCCTGACACACCCGACCGCTCGCATCACGGACCGTGGGGGCCACAGCGATGCTCATGTTCTTGTTCCTGGTCGTCGCGCTGGCCGTCGTGGTCGGCGCGGTGACGCTCGCCGTGGTGGGCGGCGGCGAAGGCGACGGACCGCTCCCGGAGGCCGCGCCCGAGCGGCTGGACGCCCCGCTGCCGCCGGACCGCCCGGTCGGCCGCGCCGACGTCGAGGGCCTGCGCTTCCCGCTCGCCGCCCGCGGCTACCGCATGGCCGACGTCGACGACGCCCTCAGCCGCCTCGGCGCCGAGCTCGCCGAGCGCGACGCCCGCATCGCCGACCTGGAGTCCGCGCTCGCCGGCGCGCGGGCGCCGCGGGGCCGGCTCTCCATGGAGAAGCCCGACCAGGAGGACCAGCGGTGAGCGACGGCACGGCCCTCGCGGGCCCGGACGGCACCCTGCGCTGCCCCTGGGCCCTGTCCACCCCGGACTACGTGGCCTACCACGACGAGGAGTGGGGCCGCCCCGTCCACGGCGACGACGCCCTGTACGAACGGCTCAGCCTGGAGGCCTTCCAGTCGGGCCTGTCCTGGATCACGATCCTGCGCCGCCGCGAGGGCTTCCGGGCGGCCTTCGCCGGGTTCGAGATCGCCCGGGTCGCCACCTTCACGGAAGCCGACAAGGAACGCCTCCTCGCCGACGCCGGGATCATCCGTAACCGGCTGAAGATCGAGGCGACCGTGGCCAACGCGAAGGTGCTGGCCGACTGGGCCCCGGGCGAGCTCGACGCCCTGATCTGGTCCCACGCCCCGGACCCGGCCGCCCGCCCGGTCCCGAAGAGCCTGGCGGACGTCCCCGCGATCACCCCCGAGTCGACGGCCCTGTCGAAGGCGCTGAAGAAGCGCGGCCTCAGGTTCGTCGGCCCGACGACGGCGTACGCCCTGATGCAGGCGTGCGGCCTGGTCGACGACCATCTGGCGGGATGCGTGGCGCGGGGCGCCGCCTGACGCGGGCGGCGCCCTCCGCTCAGCGGCCCAGGTACGTCGGCTTCTCCTTCTTGACGAACGCCTGCACCGCGATCGCGTGGTCCTCGGAGGTGCCCGCGCGCGTCTGCAGCTCGTCCTCCTTCTCGAGGGTCTCCTCCAGGGAGTGCGACAACCCGAACGCCACCGCCTCCTTGATCGCCGCGTACGCCACCGTCGGGCCCGCGGCGAGTCCCCGGGCCACCCGCTCGGCCTCGGCGCGCAGCTCCGCCGCCGGCACGAGCCGGTTCGCGATCCCGAGGTCGTACGCCTCCTGCGCGCCGATGTTGCGCGGGAAGAGCAGCAGGTCGGTGGCGCGGCTCGGGCCCACGACCCGCGGCAGCGTCCAGGAGATCCCGGAGTCCGCGGTCAGCGCGACGCCGGCGAACGACGTGTTGAAGGCGGCCGTCTCCGCCACCACCCGGTAGTCCGCGGCCAGCGCGAAGCCGAGGCCCGCCCCGGCGGCGACGCCGTTCACCCCGGCCACGACCGGCTTCCGCATCCCGGCCAGTGCCAGGGTGATCGGGTTGTAGTGCTCCTTGACCGTGGTCATGGTCAGCTTCGTCCCGGTCTCCCGGTCGGACGCCAGCAGCCCGATGTGCTCCTTCAGGTCCTGACCCACGCAGAACGCCCGCTCCCCGGCCGCCGTGAGCAGCACGGCCCGGACGGCGTCGTCGCCCGCGGCGGCCTCGACCGCGTCCCGCAGGGCGACCTTCGCGGCGATGTTCAGCGCGTTCATCGCGTCTGGGCGGTTCAGCGTGATCGTCGCCAGCCCGTCGCTCACCTCGTAGAGCACGGTGTCGGCCATGGCGTATCCCCTCCGGTGCGGCGGCTCCGGGCGTACTCGTACTCGTCGGTACGCCCATGTCTGGGGACAGCATGGCGGAGATCACGGGCCGCCACGGGCACGGGACGTGTGACCTGCGTCAAAGAATGCACGCCCGGGCGTGTACGGCCGAAGTGTGCGCGGTGGCGCAGTATCGCAGCCACATCGCCGAATTGAGTGGTTTTGCTCGCGCGCGTTGCTCAAGCGATGCCGACCGATGTTGGTCATCGGGTCCTGAGATGCGGGATAATGGCTGGGAAGCAATGTGTTCGATGCCGGTGTCGCGTGTCTCACTCGCGAGACACGTGCCCTCCATGGGGCCGTCGGCTTTGACGATGAGCTGGTTTCAGGAAGGGGAACGAGCATGGCGGCCATGAAGCCGCGGACGGGCGATGGCCCGCTCGAGGTGACCAAGGAGGGGCGGGGCATCGTCATGCGCGTTCCGCTCGAAGGCGGCGGTCGGCTCGTCGTCGAGCTGACCCCTGACGAGGCCGACGCGCTCGGCGACGCCCTCAAGAAGGTCGTCGGCTGACGCGGAAGCGACCCTACCCTTTCGGTGGCCCCGGCATTCCACGGATGCCGGGGCCGCTGGTTTCCGGGCCCACGGCCCCCGCGACGCCCCTCAGCGCCTGACCGCGCACAGCAGCCCGTCGCCCACCGGAAGCAGCGACGGGACCAGCTCCTGGCTCTCCCGCACCGCCCGCAGCAGCTCCCGGACGCGTATCACCTCGGTGGGCTGCGGTCCGGAGTCGACGGTACGGCCGTTGGCGAAGACGCCCTCGAAGGCCACCAGACCCCCGGGGCGCAGCAGACGCAACGATTCGGCGAGATAGTCGAGGAACTCCAGCCGGTCGCCGTCGCAGAAGACGAGGTCGTAACCGGCGTCCGCGAGGCGGGGCAGGACGTCCAGGGCGCGGCCCGGGATGAAACGGGCGCGGTTGCTGGCGAACCCCGCGGCGCGGAAGGCCTGGCGGGCGAACTGCTGGTGCTCGGGCTCCGAGTCCACGGTGGTCAGGACCCCGTCCGGGCGCATCCCGTGCAGCAGGTGGATGCCGGACACGCCGGTGCCGGTGCCGATCTCCGCGACCGCCTTGGCGTCCACGGTCGCGGCGAGCAACCCCAGCGCGGCGCCCGTGCCGGGCGACACCGAGCGCAGCCCCGCCTCCCGGGCCCGGTCGCGGGCCCAGCGCAGGACGTCGTCCTCGGCGACGTAGGCGTCGGCGAACGCCCAGCTCGTCTGCCGGTTGCCGGTAATGACCCTCTCCTGTCCCCGTGGTTGCCTCGGCGTGACTGTATCCGTTGCGCCCGGGAACCCGCAGATGGGACCGCGCGTTTGGAAGGGTGTGAGGACGAGCGGGGGGACACGGTTGGATCACGATGGCGAGCAGGGTCGCGAGCAAGTGCTGACGCAGGCGCACCAGCCGTGTCAGCCCAGTTCAAACACTCGTAAAACCGCTTATCCGGAGCTAACGGGCGAGGTGGCTATGGTAGGGGCTCCACTGGACACCACCAGAGCCGATAGGGGAGGTGCGGCCGCGCCTGGGGATCGGGGAGGGGTGCTGCGGCGCTTCCTCGGATCGGCGGGCAGGCCGAAATCCGTGAACGACACCGCTGACCACAGCCACGCCGGCGACTTCGCCCAGACCGCGACCTTCTCCACCGACGCGGACGGGCAGGCGTGGACTCCGCCCACCTGGGAGGAGATCGTCAGCACGCACAGCGGCCGCGTCTACCGGCTCGCCTACCGGCTCACGGGCAATCAGCACGATGCCGAGGACCTCACCCAGGAGGTCTTCGTCCGTGTCTTCCGCTCCCTGTCGACCTACACGCCGGGCACCTTCGAGGGCTGGCTGCACCGCATCACCACCAACCTGTTCCTGGACATGGTGCGCCGCAAGCAGCGCATCCGCTTCGACGCGCTGGGCGAGGACGCCGCCGAGCGGCTCCCCAGCAAGGAGCCCACGCCCCAACAGGTCTTCAACGACGCCCACTTCGACGCGGACGTCCAGCAGGCCCTCGACACCCTGGCGCCGGAGTTCCGTGCCGCGGTCGTCCTGTGCGACATCGAGGGCCTGTCGTACGAGGAGATCGCCGCGACCCTCGGCGTCAAGCTCGGCACCGTCCGCTCGCGGATCCACCGCGGCCGCTCGCAGCTGCGCAAGGCCCTCGCCCACCGCTCGCCGGAGGCGCGCGCCGAGCGCCGCTCCTTCGTGCCGCGCGTGGCCGCTCTGGGGGGAGGGGGCACGAGCGCGTGAGCGGCCTTCGACCCGACCCCACCGAACGGCTCCTCGCCGAGCAGCACCTTGGCGACCGACTCTCCGCCCTCGTGGACGGAGAGCTCGGTCATGAGACGCGTGAGCGCGTCCTGGCCCACCTGGCGACCTGCGCCCGGTGCAAGGCCGAGGTCGACGCACAGCGCCGGCTGAAGAACGTCTTCGCGGAGGCGGCACCCCCGCCGCCCTCCGAGAGCTTCCTGGCCCGCCTTCAGGGCCTCCCCGGGGGAGGTGACCTGGACGGCGGCGGCTCGCCGCTCGGCGGGGGCGGGTTCGGGCCGGCCGGACGGCCGGGCACCGCGGGCGTCTTCGGAGTGAGCCGGGACGACGCGTTCGAGTTCGGGTACGTCCCCTCGGGCGGGCACGTCGCGTTCACCGCAGCCGACCGGGGCTTCCGCACCCACCCGGTGAACGGACGTCAGGACACCGACCGCTCCGCGTCCTCCCGGATGCGGTTCGCCTTCGTCGCGGCCGGGGCCGTGTCGCTGGCCGCCCTCGCGCTCGGCGGGGTCACCGGCAGCGTGCCCACCGACACGGAGGCGCGCGGCGGCTCCGGCGGCAGCAATGTGACCCCGGCCCGCTCCCAGGGCACCGGCACCGGCGCCGGCACGGTCCCGGACACCCAGCGCCGCAGGGGCGCCGGCCCGCTGCTCGTGCAGGGGCAGGCGTCGGGAGCGGCGCGGACCCCGGTCGCCCCGACCAGGACGCCCGCTCCCCTGCTGCCTGGGACGCCGGCCTCGTCGGTGGCCCAGGACATGCGGTCCCTGACGGCCCCCGTGGTGGCCGGCGCCGCCGCCATGTCCCCGCTGATACGTCCGCTGAGCGCCACCCCGCCGCTCAGCCTCACCTCCTGGTCCAAGGACTCCGGGACCACCGCCACCCCGGGCCTGCTCGCCGCACCCGTCCCCGGCGCGACCTCCTCACCCTCCGTCTCCCCGGCCACCGGACCCTGACCCGGCCCTCTGCGCGGCGGCCCACGAACCTGGTTGAATCCGGGGTGGGCCGCGCGTCCGCGTGCCCGCCGGACGGGTGGCCGATGTGAGTAGGAAGCAGAGCATGGACGAGGGGAAGCCCACGCGGGCGAAGTGGTGGAACCGCCCCCGGCCGCACGAGGGTTCCCCGGCGGCGGAGGACACCGTCCCGGCCCCTTCCGGCGGTTCCGCCGACGGCGACTTCGAACTGGCCCGCCCCGCGAGGCCCGAGGAGACACCGGGCACGGACGGCGACTACACCCTTCCGCCCGCCTCCGAGGCCCGGGCCACCGCGGCCGGCGACTTCGAACTCGCCGGCCCGCGACGGCCGTCGGTACCCCAGCCGCGCGGCGGTCAGGGAAACGCCGGAACGGGCACGGCGGCAGAGACACCGGCCGCTCCCGCCTCGGACCCCGGCACCCCGGCGGAAACGGCCGGGACGGGCACGGAAGCCGCGCCGGCTCCCGCCACCGCGACCGAGGCTCCCGTCACCCCCGCCCCGCCCCAGGACACGAGCCCGCGGCCCCTGCACGACCCCGACCCCTACAGCACGCCGCCCTACGGTGAGCCCGGCCCCTGGGCTCCCGCCCCGCCGGTCCAGCACCCGGCGGCCACCCCTGCCCACGGCACCCCGGTGGCAGCCGCCGTGCCCGGCCCGCCCGCACCCCACCACCCGGCGACCCCCGGCACCCCCGCCCACGCCGTGCCCGACCCCGCCTTCGCGGACGCGCCGCCGCCCGCCGTGCCCACGGCCGCCGGCGCCCCCGTCGACCCCTGGCGGAACTACGACCCCTGGGCGCGCGCGGCGGAACGGGCGGCCGCGCCCCTGCAGGAGAGCGGTGCGGGCGCCGGGGTGCGGCGGCGCGGGCGCGCGAAGGGGGCGCTCCTCGTCGGCGCCCTGGTGATCGCCCTCGTCTCCGGCGGTGTCGGCGGCGCCCTCGGGACCTATCTCGAACGCAACGGCGGCCTGGACACAGTGAAGCTGCCGCAGGCCGGCGTCGAGGCGCCCGGCCGGGCCGCGGACAGTGTCGCCGGGATCGCCGCCCGGGCCCTGCCCAGCGTCGTGACCCTGCATGTGAGCGGCCGTTCGGAGCAGGGGACCGGCACCGGGTTCGTGCTCGACGACCGCGGTCACATCCTCACCAACAACCACGTCGTCGAACCCGCCGGGGACGACGGCGAGATATCGGTGACCTTCCACAGCGGCGACACCGCCAAGGCCACCGTGGTCGGCCGGGACAGCGGCTACGACCTCGCGGTCGTGAAGGTCACCGGCGTCAGCGGACTGCGGCCCCTGCCGCTCGGCAACTCCGAGAACGTCCAGGTCGGCGACCCCGTCGTCGCCATCGGCGCCCCCTTCGACCTCGAAGGCACCGTCACCTCCGGCATCATCAGCGCCAAGCAGCGCCCCATCACCGCCGGCGGCGAGAGCGGGGACGGCAGCGACGTGTCGTACGTCGACGCCCTGCAGACCGACGCGCCCATCAACCCCGGCAACTCCGGCGGCCCGCTGCTCGACGGCGCCGGACGGGTCGTCGGCATCAACTCCGCCATCCGTTCCGCGGGCAGCGGCGCCGAGCCCGACGGCGGCCAGGCCGGCTCCATCGGCCTCGGCTTCGCCATCCCGGTCAACCAGGCCACGCGCGTCGCCGAGGAACTGATCAACACCGGCAGGGCCACCCACCCGGTGATCGGCGTCACCCTGGACATGGAGTACTCCGGCGACGGCGCCCGGGTCGGCACGAAGGACAGCGACGGGGGTCCCGCCGTCACCAGGGGCGGACCAGGCGCCAAGGCCGGCATCGAACCAGGCGACGTCATCACCGAGATCGACGGGGCACGCGTGCACTCCGGCGAGGAACTGATCATCAAGACCCGCGCCCATCGCCCGGGCGACCGCCTGGAACTGACCCTGAAGCGGGACGGCAGGGAGATCATGCTGAGGTTGACGCTGGGCTCGTCGAGCGGGCGGTGACACTCACACCGGTCTCACACCGCCCGGCACAGTACCGGTCGTGGTGGATGGCCGGGTAACGTGGGGGCGGCCCGGACCACGGAAAGACCCGCAAGCGACCACCGAGGGCCGAGGACCGAGGACATCGCAAGGAGCTTCAGGTGTTCAATGACATAGGACCGCTCGAGCTGGCGACGCTGATCGTCCTCGCCGTGCTCGTCTTCGGTCCGGACAAGCTCCCCAAGGTCATCCAGGACGTCACGCGGACGATCCGAAAGATCCGCGAGTTCTCGGAGAGCGCCAAGCAGGACATCCGCAAGGAACTCGGCCCGGAGTTCAAGGACTTCGAGTTCGAGGACCTCAACCCCAAGACCTTCATCCGCAAGCAGCTGGACAACGAGGACCTGGGGCTGAAGGAGATCCGCAACGGCTTCGACCTGAAGAAGGAGATGGCCGAGGTCACCGACGCCGTCCACAGCCGGGAGACCGAGCCGCCGGCCATGCCGTCCGCCGGGTCGGCCGGTGGCCGTGTCGACATGACGAAGAAGCCGGAGACCCCGCGCGTCGAGCACCCGCCGTACGACGCCGACGCCACCTGAGCAGCCCGGTACCCCGTCCGGACGTGACGCTTCTCATACTCCGGCAGGGCCCCCGCACGGCCTGAACGCGCCGCCCACGCGCCCCGCGCGCCGGGCGGCTTCCCGGCTGTCAGCAGCGGTGTGGCTATGCTGCCGAGTTGTTGTGCGGACCGGACGAGTACGCCCGAAGGGGGGCGGGCCGGGCTGGTCCGGCGAGATCGAGGAGGCGTCCGGGCACATGGAGACGACGAGTCAGACGACGAGTCGGGCGGTCGCGCAGGCATCGACCGAGGAGAGCGGCCGGCAGGTCGCCCCCGCCCGGCGTACGGTCGACGGCTATCTGCTGGCGCCCTTCCCCTGGTACGGCCTCGACGAGGCGTTCACCGGGCCGCGCTGGCTGATGCAGGTCGGCACTGCGGCCGACGGGGCCGTGGAACACGGTTCGATCGGGCACGGTGACGAGCCGTCCGTGCTCAACGAGGCGGCGGAGGGCCGCGAGAAGTTCGCGGTGGTGGTGACCGTCGCCGCCAACCCGTCCCGCCGCAGCGCCGACGGCACGGGGCTGCTGGAGGCCACCACGGTGTCCTCGGCGGCCTGGCTGGCCGGCGTGGGACTGCTGTCCTTCACCTGGCCGGCCCAGATGGACTACTCGCTGCGCGACGACTGGCTCGACCAGCAGACCGAGACGGCGTGGGCCCTGGCCGACGACCTCGACGGACCGGACTGGTCGACGCTGTCCCTGCCGGTGGACGGGGTGCCCACCCCGTTCCACTACCGGGAGTCCGAGTTCGGCTGGGTCCTCGCGGGCTCCACCCAGGAGGGCGTCCACGTGGGCGCGTACGGCCGCGGCATGAGCGCGTACGGCCTGGCCTTCGCCATGATCAAGGACATCGCGTCCTACGCGTGACACCACGTTCCCCGCACGCCGAAGGGGCGCCGCGAACCCCGCGGCGCCCCTTCGGCGTACGTACGCCCCTGAGGGCGGGTCAGAACTTGTTCTTCGGGGTGATCCCCAGCGACAGGCCCGACAGGCCGCGCTGGCGGCCGCCCAGCTTGCCCGCGATCGAGCGCAGGGCGGCGCCCGCAGGGGAGTCCGGGTCGGTCAGCACGACCGGCTTGCCCTCGTCGCCGCCCTCGCGGAGGCGGACGTCGATCGGGATGCTGCCGAGGACCGGGACGCTGGTGCCGGTGGTGCGGGTCAGCCCGTCGGCAACCGTCTGGCCGCCGCCGGTGCCGAACACGTCGACCATCTCGCCGCAGTGCGGGCAGGGCAGGCCCGACATGTTCTCGACCACCCCGACGATCTTCTGGTGCGTCTGGACGGCGATGGAGCCGGCCCGCTCGGCCACCTCGGCCGCGGCCTGCTGCGGGGTCGTCACGACCAGGATCTCGGCGTTCGGGACGAGCTGGGCGACCGAGATCGCGATGTCGCCGGTGCCGGGCGGCAGGTCCAGGAGCAGGACGTCGAGGTCGCCCCAGTAGACGTCCGCGAGGAACTGCTGGAGCGCGCGGTGCAGCATCGGGCCGCGCCACACCACGGGCGCGTTGCCCGGGGTGAACATGCCGATGGAGATGACCTTCACGCCGTTCGCCGACGGCGGCATGATCATGTTCTCGACCTGGGTCGGGCGTCCGTCGGCGCCCAGCATGCGCGGCACGCTGTGCCCGTAGATGTCGGCGTCGACGACGCCCACCTTCAGACCGTCGGCCGCCATGGCCGCCGCCAGGTTCACCGTGACCGAGGACTTGCCGACGCCGCCCTTGCCGGAGGCGACCGCGTACACACGGGTCAGGCTGCCCGGCTTGGCGAAGGGGACCTCACGCTCGGCCTGACCGCCGCGCAGGGCGTTCGCCAGCTCCTTGCGCTGCTCGTCGCTCATCACGTCGAGCGTGACGTCGACCCGGGTCACGCCGTCGACGCGGGAGACCGCGTCCGTCACGCGCTGCGTGATGGTGTCGCGCATCGGGCAGCCGGAGACCGTCAGGTACACGGCGACCGCGACCGCACCGTCCGCACCGATCTCCACCGACTTGACCATCCCCAGCTCGGTGATGGGGCGGTTGATCTCGGGGTCGTTCACCGTCGCCAGTGCCTCGCGCACCGCGTCTTCCGTAGCCATAAGGACGATGGTACGGCCCGGTAGCCATGCCCCGGTAAGGCCGTCAGCGGTCGTCTACGTCACGTCCCGGTGACCGTCCCGCCGGGAATACCCCGCCGTCGCGATGCCCGTTCTGCCGCTCCTCCAGTTCCTTCATCAGGTCCTGCAGCTCCGAGCGCATCCAGTCGCGGGTGGCGACCTCACCCAGGCCGACCCGCAGCGCCGCGATCTCGCGGGTCAGGTACTCGGTGTCGGCGATCGACCGCTCGTTCTGCTTGCGGTCCTGTTCGAGGTTGACCCGGTCCCGGTCGTCCTGCCGGTTCTGCGCGAGCAGGATCAGCGGGGCGGCGTACGACGCCTGCAGGGACAGCGCCAGGGTCAAGAAGATGAACGGGTACTCGTCGAAGCGCAGTTCGCTGGGCGCCGCGATGTTCCACAGCACCCACAGGATGATCACGATCGTCATCCAGACCAGGAACCGTCCGGTGCCGATGAACCGGGCGATCCGCTCCGACAGCCGTCCGAAGGCGTCCGGGTCCCACTCGGGCAGGATGCGGCGGCGCGGTGGGCGCGGCTGGTCCAGCCGGGCCCGCGGTCCCCGTCCGGCGGCGGTCGCGCCCGCCGTGGCGCGGTCGCGTCCGCCGCCCTCGCGGTCAGGAGCCATCCGCGCCCACCCCCTCGCCGGGGTCCTCGTCCAGGTGGAACTCGGTCTCCCGCCAGTCGTCGGGCAGCATGTGGTCCAGGACGTCGTCCACGGTGACCGCACCCAGCAGCGACCCCGAGTCGTCGACGACGGGCGCCGCGACCATGTCGTACGTCGCGAAGAACCCGGCGACGACCGGCAGCGCCGCGTCCGGCGACAGGGCCTCCAGCGCCTCGTCCACCATGGAGCTGACCAGGGTGTACGGCGGGTCGCGCAGCAGGCGCTGGAAGTGGACCGTGCCGAGGTACTTGCCGGTGGGGGTCTCGTCGGGCGGCCGGCAGACGTAGACCTGGGCGGCCAGGGCCGGGGACAGGTCGGGGTGCCGGATGCGGGCCAGGGCGTCGGCGACGGTGGCGTCGGGCCGCAGGATGATCGGCTCGGTCGTCATCAGACCGCCCGCCGTGTGCTCCTCGTACGACATCAGACGGCGCATGTCGGCCGCGTCCGAGGGCTGCATCAGGTTCAGCAGCCGCTCCTGCTCGTCCGTGGGCAGCTCCCCGAGCAGGTCGGCCGCGTCGTCGGGGTCCATGGCCTCCAGGACGTCGGCGGCGCGCTCCTGCTTCAGCTTGCCGAGGATCTCGATCTGGTCGTCCTCCGGCAGCTCCTCCAGCACGTCGGCGAGGCGGTCGTCGTCCAGGGCCGCGGCGACCTCGGCACGGCGCTTGGGGGAGAGGTGGTGCAGCACGTTGGCGAGGTCGGCGGGACGCAGCTGTTCGAACGTGGCCAGCAGGCTCTCCGCGCCCTGCCCCTGCTCCTCCAGCGAGAACCCGGTGACGGCGGACCACTCGACCGTCAGCGACTCGCCCTTGGCCCGCCGGAAGGCGCCGCCCCGGCCGCCCTTGCGGACGAACACCTTGTCGATCTCCCAGTCACGGCGGGCGGGCAGCTGCCGCACCGACAGGTCCAGCACGGTGACCTCCTCGCCGGTCTCGACGAGGGTGACGCGCCGGTCGAGCAACTCGCCGAAGACCAGCCGCTCGGTGGGCCGCTGCTCGAACCGGCGGACGTTCAGCACCCCGGTGGTGATGACCTGGCCGGACTCGATGCTGGTCACCCGCGTCATCGGCAGGAAGATGAGGCGCCGGGTGGACAGTTCCACCACCAGGCCGAGCAGCCGCGGCGGGCGCCGGCCGACGCGCAGCATGACGACCAGGTCCCGCACCCGGCCCACCTGGTCGCCGTTCGGGTCGAACGCGGCGACACCGGCGAGGTGCGAGACGAAGATCCGGGGCGCGCCGGCTGCCATGGCTGAGGCTCCTCTGAGTGCGGGGTCGACCGAAATCCTGGTGCTGCTGGGGCGGGGTGCCGCGCCGGGGGCGCCCTTTCCGAATTGCCCGCTCGGGTGGGCTTCAGGCTAGCCCGTCCGCATCCGGTCCGCCCTGGTGAGCGGTCCGGACGGACTGGCTCCGCCCAGGGCCCGACGCCCCGGTACGCTGCCGTACGCCGCTCGGGTACCACGACAGAAAGGCAGCCCCACCTGTGACTGCGATTCCGCACGGCCGCCCCCGCAAGGCCGCGCTGGTGTCCGCCGTGTGCGCCCTGGTCGTGTCGGCGACGGGGCTGACGGGATGCAGCAGCGAGGACCCCGACGCGGGGACCAACGGGGTCGGCAAACTGTCCCCGGCCGAGATCCAGCGCAAGACCCGGGCCGCCGCCGACTCCGCCCAGGCGGTGCACCTCTCGGGGAACGTGGTCACCAGCGGACGCACCTACCGACTCGACATGCGGCTGAACGCCGACGGCGCGACCGGATCGGTCACCGCGCGCGGGTCCACGTTCCATCTGCTGCGCATCGGCGAGCAGCTCTTCCTGAAGGCCGACGCCGGCTTCTGGAGCGACGCGGGCACCGACGGCAAGGCGGACGCGGCGGCAGTCGACAAGCTGGACGGCAAGTACGTGAAGGTGCCGCAGGGCGACCCCTCGTACAAGAAGTTCAGCGGGTTCACCGAGAAGGACGTGCTGCTCGACGGGCTGCTGGTGCTGCACGGCGAGGTGACGACGGACGGGCACCACGAGCAGGCGGGCCTGCGCACCATCCGGCTCTCCGGTGGCGGCGGCGACGGCGGCACCCTCGACGTCTCCCTGGAGGGCAAGCCCTACCCGCTGCTCCTGACCCGTGCGGGCGGCGCCGGCACCCTCACCTTCTCGGCGTGGGGCAAGGACTTCCCGCTGGAGAAGCCGAACAAGGACGACACGGTGGACTACGGCAAGCAGCTGCCGTCGTCCTGACCCGGCGCCTACCCGCGCTTGCGGCGCTTCGCGAGCAGCCGCGGCAGTCCCGCGGGGATCGGGCGGCGGGTCGTCGCCGGTGTCGGCACGGGGACCTCGGCGAGGGAGCCGTCGGGCAGCGGGGCCACCGCTCCCGCCGGCTCCAGGCGCAGCACCCGGCACTCGCGCGCCCAGCGCTCGGGCATCGCCTCGCCGTCCGGGGCGTTCAGGCGCTTGCCCTTGAGGTCGGCGACCGCGGCCTCCCACGCCTCGGTCCGCGCCGCCAGCTCGACGACCCGCGCCGGCCAGGACACCAGCCGGCCGCCCTTGTCCTTGCTGCGCACGGTGACCTCGACGACCGCCCCGTCGGCCAGGCCGGGCAGCGGCTGCTCACCCGGGCCGTCGCCCACGACACACGCGGCACCCTCGTGCCACACGTGCCACAGCGCGCGGGCCGGGACACCCGGCGCCGCGACCCAGACGAGGCCGGACTTCTTCGTGGCCTCCTCGACGAGGGCCTGGTCGAGCAGCTCGCTTGTCATGGCCCAAGCCTATCCAGCGGGGCCCGGCCGGATCAGAGCCAGCCGTTGCGCTTGAGCGTGCGGTGGATGCCCAGACAGATGGCCACCGTCACGCTCATGATCACCGGGTAGCCGTACTTCCAGTGGGTCTCCGGCATGTAGTCGAAGTTCATGCCGTACACCCCGCAGACCATCGTCGGGACGGCGATGATCGCCGCCCAGGAGGTGATCTTGCGCATGTCCTCGTTCTGCGCGACGGACGCCTGCGCGAGGTTGGCCTGGAGGATCGAGTTCAGCAGCTCGTCGAAGCCGATGACCTGCTCGTGCACGCGCGCGACGTGGTCGGCGACGTCCCGGAAGTATTTCTGGATGTCGGGGTCGATCAGCCGCATCGGCCGCTCGCTCAGCAGCTGCATCGGGCGCAGCAGCGGCGACACCGCCCGCTTGAACTCCAGCACCTCGCGCTTGAGTTGGTAGATCCGGCCGGCGTCCGTACCGCGCGGCGCACCCTTGCGGCCCGGCGAGAAGACCTCGGTCTCCACCTCGTCGATGTCGTCCTGCACGGCGTCGGCGACGGCGATGTAGCCGTCCACCACGTGGTCGGCGATGGCGTGCAGCACCGCGGACGGGCCCTTCGCGAGCAGCTCGGGGTCGTCCTGGAGGCGGTGCCGCAGCGCCCGCAGCGAGCCCTGGCCGCCGTGCCGGACGGTGATGAAGAAGTCCCGGCCGGTGAAGCACATCACCTCACCTGTCTCGACGACCTCGCTGTTGGCGGTGAGGCGGTCGTGCTCGACGTAGTGGACCGTCTTGAAGACGGTGAACAGGGTGTCGTCGTAGCGCTCCAGCTTGGGCCGCTGATGCGCCTGCACGGCGTCCTCGACGGCCAGCGGGTGCAGCCCGAACTCGCTGGCGATACCGGCGAATTCGGCCTCGGTGGGCTCGTGCAGCCCGATCCAGACGAAGCCTCCGTCGCGGCGCACCTGGCGCATCGCCTCGTGCGGCGTCAGCGGCGTCGCGGTCGCCAGGCGGGTGCCGTCGCGGTAGACGGCGCAGTCGACGACGGCGGAGGGCGTCGCGGGATCACGGGTGGTCTCGTAGGGGCCGCCGTCCTTGCGCAGCGAGATGCGGGACGGACGGACCACGGCACGCAGGTCGCGGATCATCGACATGAGCAGGCTCCTTCGCGACGGGCAACGAAGCGCGTGCGTACCGCCACACGGGTGGAACTGCCCGGAATGAGGACGTCCTGACCTCAGGATGTTTGGTACGTCCACAAAGCGGGGAGCACCGCACCGTTGCGGTGATGGGCTTCGTTGCTGAAACAGATCAGACCGATCAGGCAAAGCGAAACGAAGTGCTCTTCCGCGTCAGGATCACCAGCGTGAAAGGCGGCGGTCAGCCGGAGCCGGAACAGCCGAACCAGCTACATCAACGGCGGGAAGAGCGAGTGGTACTGCACGGTCGACTTCGATCCATGACAGCCCCACCTCCTCCGGCCGGTCCCTCGTGAGGGACGTTCCATACCCCTAAGGGGTTCCCCGTACGGGAGTATTCAGGCGTCGGGACTCGTTCGCGATGCCATGGCACGCTGCCCGAACACCGGGCAAGAGTATCAGCCGACTGAAGTGTCAAGGCGCTGCTTTGCCGCGTCCTGACGAGTTCTATGCTCGCGACATGGCTGATGTTCTTCCCCTGGTCGAGGCCCGGCTGCGCACCGCCCTCGGCGAACCGGGCGCACGCGCCGCGGTCACCTTCCTCGGCACCGACCGCGTCGAGGTGCTGCGCTTCCAGGAGGGCGACGTCGTCCGCTACGCCACCCTCGGCATGTCCGCGCACCCCATGTCGGACCCGACGGCCGTGGTCGCCGACCCCGTCAAGGGCCCGCGGGCCGAGCTGGTCCTGTCCGTCCGCGCCGGTCTCGCCGACACCGACAAGGTGCTCCGCCCGCTCGCTGTGCTCGCCGCGTCCCCGCAGGTGGAGGGCGTCGTCGTGGCGCCCGGCGCCTCCCTCGACGTCGGCGAACCGCTGTGGCCCGGCGCCCCGTTCACCTCGGTCCTGGTCGCCGAGCCGGGCGGCCTGGTCGAGGACCTGGACCTCGACGCCCCCCTCGACCCGGTGAGCTTCCTGCCGCTGCTGCCGATGACGCCGAACGAGGCCGCCTGGAAGCGCGTGCACGGCGCCCAGGCCCTCCAGGAGCGCTGGCTGACGCACGGGACGGACCTGCGGGATCCCACCCGCACGTCCGTCCCGCTGACGTGAGCGCATACGTGAGCGATCTCACCAACCGGCCAGTGGAAAAGCGTCAGTTGGCGAACACGGTGACGCTGTCCTGGGTCGCGTGCCGGGTGGCGTGCTCCTCGGCCTCCAGCGTGAGCGCCCCGCGGCGGACGAGGACGACGAGCGCGCCCAGCACGGCGGTGACGGCCGCCACCACGAACGGCACCCGGAGACTACCGGTCCACTCCTCGATCCGGGGGGCGAAGAACGGCGCCGCGGCCGCCGCGAACCAGCGGACGAAGTTGTAGCCGGCGCTGGCCACGGGGCGCGGCGCGTCCGACACGCCGAGCGCCAGTTCGGTGTAGACGGTGTTGTTCACCCCGATGAACGCACCCGAAAGGATCGTGCAGACCACGGCGGTCGTGTGGTCGCCGTACCCGAGGACGAGCACGTCCACCGCGAGCAGGACGAGCGAGCCGCCGAGCACCCGCAGCGAGGCGAACCGCTCCTGCAGGCGCGGGGCCACGATCACCGAGAACGCGGCGAGCAGCACACCCCACGCGAAGAACACCGCGCCCGACCGGTACGGGCTCATGTCCAGCACGAACGGGGTGAAGGCCAGCACGGTGAAGAACGTGTAGTTGTAGAAGAACGCCGAGGCCGCCGCCGACGCCAGGCCGCCGTGGCCGAGCGCGCGGATCGGGTCGAGCACCGAGGTCTTGCGGGCCGGCTTGGGCTGCTCCTTGAGGAACGCCCAGATGCACAGGAAGCCGACGGCCATGAGGAACGCGGTGCCGAAGAACGGGTAGCGCCAGCTGGCGTCGCCGAGCAGCGCCCCCAGCAGCGGTCCGCACGCCATGCCGAGCCCGAGGGCGGACTCGTACAGCAGGATCGCCGCGGCGCTGCCGCCGGCGGCCGCTCCGACGATCACCGCGAGGGCGGTGGAGACGAAGAGGGCGTTGCCCAGGCCCCAGCCCGCGCGGAACCCGACCAGTTCGCCGACCGAGCCGGACGTGCCGGCGAGTGCGGCGAAGACGACGACCAGCGCGAGGCCGAGCAGCAGCGTCTTGCGGCCGCCGATGCGGCTGGAGACGAAGCCGGTGAGCAGCATCGCCACGGCGGTGATCAGGAAGTACGAGGTGAAGAGGAGGGAGATTTGGCCGGCCGTGGCGTCCAGGCCGCTCGCGATGGACGGCAGGATCGGGTCGACGAGCCCGATGCCCATGAAGGCGACGACGGACGCGCCGGTGGTCGCCCAGACGGCCTTGGGCTGGCGGAGGATGCCGCCGGATCCCGCATCGAGGGGGTCCATGCCGTTCTCCCATCAGGACCGGGACGACCGAGACAGTCGTCGAAGGTGGTTGGTGCCTGAATAGATTAGATTAGCTAGTCTAATTAATGCAAGCTACATCTATATCTCCTGGTCCACGCGTCCCGTCCGGACGGGTGATCGTCCTTGACGTGACGCGGAAGGGGTAGGACCGTGGGGCCCTATGAGGGGCGAACCCAGTTGCCCGAAGTGTGGTGGCCGGGTCAGGGCTCCCGGACTCTTCGCCGACACCTGGCAGTGCGACGTGCACGGCACCGTGTATCCGGTGCAGCCCGTGATCCCGCCCAGCGTCGAGGCGCTCGGCGTGGTCGTGCACCGCACGCGGGTGCCCGTGTGGATGCCGTGGCCGCTGCCGATCGGGTGGCTGTTCACCGGCGTCGCCGGCGCGGGCGACGACCGCAGCGGCGGACGCGCGAGCGCCGTGGCCTGTTCCGGACCCGGACCGCTCGGCGGCCCCGGCGAGCTGATCCTGGTCGCCGAGGAGCTCGGCGTCGGACTCGGCGCCCGTTACGCCGGGATCGACGGACCCGACCCTGGGCCGTACATCGACGTCGAGAAGCCGCCGCAGGCCAAGGTCCTCGCCACCGGCCGCCCGACCCCGCTGTGGCATGTCTCCGGCACCCCCGACGACCGTGCCGTCTTCGCCGGCGAGGCCCTCGGGGTGTGGCTGTGGGCGATCATGTGGCCCGAGCAGTCCGGGCTGCTGATGTACGACGAACTGGTGCTGACCGATCTGCGGGACGCCGGGGCCGAGGTGGAACTGGTGCCCTGCGGGGCGCTGTCCCCGCGCCTGCTCGAGCCGTAGCGGCCGTGCCCCGTGTAGGGGGCGCCGGGGCTGTACGGGTGTGACAGGCGGGTCAGGAAATACGGCTATCCTTGTGCGGTCCCTTCCGTGCCGTCCTGACTGGAGTCCGCGTCGTGCGTATCGACCTGCACACCCACTCCACCGCGTCCGACGGCACGGACACGCCCGCCGAGCTGGTGCGTCACGCCGCCGAGGCCGGGCTGGACGTCGTGGCGCTCACCGACCACGACACGACCCGTGGGTACGCCGAGGCGATCACCGCGCTGCCGGAGGGGCTCACGCTCGTCACCGGCGCCGAGCTGTCCTGCCGTGTCGACGGCATCAGCATGCATCTGCTGGCCTACCTCTTCGACCCCGAGGAGCCCGCCCTGCTCGCCGAGCGCGAGCTGGTGCGCGACGACCGGGTGCCCCGCGCCAAGAGCATGGTCGCCAAGCTGAACGCGCTGGGCGTCCCCGTCACCTGGGAGCAGGTGAGCCGGATCGCCGGCGGCGGCTCGGTCGGCCGCCCGCACGTCGCCTCCGCGCTCGTCGAGCTCGGCGTCGTGGCGAGCGTGGACGACGCCTTCACCCAGGACTGGCTGGCCGACGGCGGCCGGGCCCATGTGCAGAAGCACGAGACGGACCCCTTCGAGGCCGTCCGGCTGGTCAAGGCCGCCGGGGGCGTCACCGTCTTCGCCCACCCCGCCGCGAGCAAGCGCGGCCGTACGGTCCCGGAGTCCACGATCGCCGAGCTGGCCGCGGCCGGCCTCGACGGGATCGAGGTCGACCACATGGACCACGACCCCGGCACCCGCGTGCGGCTGCGCGGGCTCGCCCAGGAGCTCGGCCTGCTGACGACCGGTTCGAGCGACTACCACGGCAGCCGCAAGACCTGCGTCCTCGGCGAGTTCACCACCGACCCCGAGGTGTACGGCGAGATCACGCGGCGGGCGACCGGCGCGTTCCCCGTCCCCGGTACCGGCGGAGTCTGAGAACCCTCACCCGTCCGTCCGATCCACCCGGCGCCGTCCGCCGTGCCCACCCGTCCGCCCCGCGGGCGACCGGTCACGGCGGCACGCCCCTGCGCAAGGCACAGCTCATCCCATGTTCGACGTCGCCGTCTTCGGCTCGCTCTTCCTCACCCTCTTCGTGATCATGGATCCCCCCGGGATCACCCCGATCTTTCTCGCCCTCACCGCCGGCCGGCCCGCCAAGGTGCAACGGCGGATGGCCTTCCAGGCCGTCTGCGTGGCGGGCGGTGTGATCGCGGTCTTCGGGCTCCTAGGTCACCAGATCCTCGACTACCTGCACGTCTCCGTGCCGGCGCTGATGATCGCGGGCGGCCTGCTGCTCCTGCTCATCGCGCTCGACCTGCTCACCGGCAAGACGGACGAGCCGCAGCAGACGAAGGACGTGAACGTCGCCCTCGTCCCGCTCGGCATGCCGCTGCTGGCCGGGCCGGGCGCGATCGTCTCCGTGATCCTCGCCGTGCAGAAGGCCGACACCGTCGGCACCCAGGTGTCGGTGTGGACGGCGATCCTCGTCATCCACGTGGTGCTGTGGCTCGTGATGCGGTACTCGCTGCTGATCATCCGGGTCATCAAGGACGGGGGAGTGGTCCTGGTGACGCGGCTCGCGGGCATGATGCTGTCCGCGATCGCCGTCCAGCAGATCATCAACGGCGTCACGCAGGTGATCCGGGGGAGCTGAGCCCCCTGGGCAGACCAAAGGGCCCCGTACGGCGTCGTGCCGTACGGGGCCCAGAAGCTTCGTCGACGATCCGCGTTACGAGGCCGAGGTCTCGGCCGGGCGGATCCAGAGTCGCTGCCCTATGGCGGCAGCTTGCTGAACGATCCGGTTGACGGAGGCGGCGTCTACGACAGTGCTGTCCACGGGCGTGCCGTCGAACTCGTCGAGTCGCATGATCTCGAAGCGCATGGCTTCTCCCTTCGTCTGGTCATCCTCCTGAGGAGAACATCTGGTGGAGGGCCCCGCGAGCCATGGCGCTCCCGGTTCCATAGGTATGCAACAGGCCGCGTGTTACAAACATTCCCTACGCTAAAGAAATTTTTCGAACAGCTAACTACTGACCGGTAAGGGATCGAAGAACGATCAAGCAGAGACCGACCGGTATCGGTTGTGTTCGCAGCGTGACCGCCGGGACAATGGAGTCGATGAACGACGACCTGGCGGCGCTGGCCGCCCGCATCGACCACACGAACGAGCTGCTGCTGCGCATGCTCGCCGAGGTGGCGAAGACGCCCTCCACTCATGCGATCTTCGTCGACGCGGGCTACCTCTACGCCGCCGCCGGCCGCCTGGTCGCCGGCACGGAGGACCGCAGGGCCTTCGACCTGGACGCCGAGGGCCTGATCGAGGCGCTCATCGACCGCGCCCGCACGATCTTCGCCGACAGCAGGCTGCTGCGCGTGTACTGGTACGACGGCGCCCGGCGCCGCATCCACACCGCGGAACAGCAGTCGATCGCCGAACTCCCCGACGTCAAGGTGCGCCTGGGCAACCTCAACGCCAACAACCAGCAGAAGGGCGTCGATTCCCTGATCAGGAGCGACCTGGAGTCCCTGGCCCGGCACCGCGCCATCAGCGACGCGGCCCTCCTCGGCGGCGACGAGGACCTCGTGTCGGCGGTCGAGGCGGCCCAGGGGTACGGGGCGCGCGTCCACCTGTGGGGCATCGAGGCGCCGGAGGGCCGCAACCAGGCCGAGCCGCTGCTCTGGGAGGTCGACAGCCAGCGCACCCTCGACCTCGACTTCTTCAAGCCGTACGTCTCCCGGCGCACCGCCGCCGCCCACGAGGCCGCGGCCGCCCGGCCCACCCGGGAGGACGTGCGGTTCGTCGGCGCCCAGATCGCGGCCAAGTGGCTCGCGGCACGTGGACGCGCGTCACTGGTCGAGCTGCTGCCCGGCCACCCGTACCTCCCGGGCTCCGTCGACCAGGACCTGCTCGTCGAGGCGGAGGGGCTGCTCCAGTACTCCCTGCGCGGCCAGGCCGACCTGCGCCGCGCGCTGCGCGACGGCTTCTGGGAGCACCTCCAGACGCAGTACTAGCCTCCGGTGACGCGGTCCCAGAAGTCGGCCGCGGCCTCGGCGGTCGGCAGGGGCCGGTCCGCGTTGGGGGAGTGCTCGGCGCCCGGGATCACCGTCCGGTGCGCGTGCAGCCGGGCGGCCATGTCGTCCAGGACGGAGACCGGCCAGGTGTCGTCGCTGGCCCCCGACAGGACGTGGAACGGCAGCGGCAGCGCGGCGAGTTCGTCCACGCGGTCCGGCTCCGCGCACAACTGACGTCCCGTCGCCAGGAGCTGCGCGGGCTTGGTGCCCAGCCAGCGGCGGCGCAGCAGATCCGGGCCGCCGATGCCGCGGGCCGGACCGCCGACCTCCTCGGGCGGTCCCATGGCGAGGATCGCCTCCCAGGTCTCGGCCATGGTCATCACCCCGAGCGCGTCCCGCAGCAGCTTCACACGCTGCTGCTGGGAGTCCGAGATCTGGGCGGGCCCCGAGGCCATCAGGGTCAGCGACCGGAAGGGCGTGTGGTCGAGGAGGACGGCCGCGCGGGCGATCTGGCCGCCCAGCGAGTGGCCGAACAGGTGCAGCGGGGTGTCCAGGGGGCCGAGGGCCGCCGCTTGGGCGAGCACGTCACGCGCCAACTCACCCCGCTCGTAGGCGGATTCGTCGTGCTCGGGCCCGTCCGACTCGTGCTGGCCCCGCCCGTCGACGGCCACCGTGCGATAGCCGCGCTCCGCGAGCGGCCCCTGCATGAGGGTGAAGTCCTCCTTGCTGCCGGTGAAGCCGGGCAGCAGCAGCGCGACCCCGCGGGGCCGCACCCCGGGCGCGACGGGGCAGTCGACGACGGCGAAGGCACCGCGGCCGGTGCGCAGCGGGTAGGCGCGGGAGCCTGGAGGCGGGGTGTAGACGGGTTCGGTGCTCACGAGGGGGAGGGTAGCCGGTGCGCCTCCGGGCGTCCGCCGCACGGGCGCCCGGGAACGCCGACGGCCCGGCCCCCCTTTCGGTGGGGCCGGGCCGTCGGCGTGATGCGGGTCAGCTCTCCGCGGACTCCTCGGCGGCTGCCGCGGCCTTGCGGGCGCGGCGCACCTTCGGCTTCGCCTCGGCGGCCGTCTCCACGGTCTCCTCGGCTGCCGCGGCCTTGCGCGTACGACGGCGGGGCGCCGCCGGCTCCTGCGTGGCCTGCGCCGGGATCTCGGCGGCCTCGGCGGTCGCCGCGGTCTTGCGGGTGCGGCGTGCCTTGGGCTTGGCCTCCGTCCCCTCGGCCGTGTCGACGGCTGCCTCGGTGGTCGCGGCGGTCTTCCGCGTCCGGCGCGGCTTGGCCTCGGCCGTCTCCGCCGTCTCGGCGGTCTTGCGGGTGCGGCGTGCCTTGGGCTTGGCCTCCGCCCCCTCGGCCGTGTCGACGGCCGCCTCGGCGGTCGCGGCGGCCTTGCGGGTCCGGCGCGGCTTGGCCTCCTCGGCGGCCTCGGGCTCCTGGGCCGTCTGCGCCGGGATCTCGGCGGCCTCGGCGGCCTCGGCGGCCGCCGCGGTCTTGCGGGTGCGGCGTGCCTTGGGCTTGGCCTCGGTGGCCTCGGCGGTGTCGAGGGCCGCCTCGGCGGTCGCGGTGGCCTTGCGGGTCCGGCGCGGCTTGGCCTCGGCCGTCTCGGCCGCGTCGGCCGCGTCGGCGGGGGCCTCGGCGGTCGCGGCGGTCTTCCGGGTGCGGCGGCGAGGGGCGGCCGCGGGAGCCTCCTCGGCCACCGGTGCCGGTGCGGCGGCGACCGGCTCGGACGCCTGCACGGCCTCCTCGGCGGCCTCGGCCACCGGCGCCGTCTGCGCCTCCACCGACTTGCGGGTGCGGCGGCGGCGCGGCTTCGCCCCGGTCTCCTCGGTGGTCGTCAGAGCCGGGCCCTCGGCCGTGGCGACGGCGGCATCCGCGTCCTGCGGAGCCGACTCGGCGACGACCGTCAGGGACGCTTCCGCCGGCGCTCCGCCGCGGGTGCGGCGACGGCGGCGGGGCGTGCGCGGCTCGGTCGCGGACTCCGCGGAGGCCGCCTCGTCCGGCGCACCGGTGGCGGCGGGCGCCTCCGGGGCGTCCAGCGCGGACCCGCCGCGCGTACGGCGACGGCGGCGGGGCGTGCGCGCCGGGCGCTCGCGCTCCGCGGTACGGGAGTCGTCCCGGCCGCCCCGGCCACCACGGCCACGGGCACCGCGGCCACCGGTCTCGCCGAGGTCCTCCAGTTCCTCCGCCGCCAGCCCGGCGCGCGTGCGCTCCGAGCGGGGCAGGACACCCTTGGTGCCGGCGGGGATGTTCAGGTCCTCGAAGAGGTGCGGAGAGGTGGAGTACGTCTCCGGCGGGTTGTTGAAGTCGAGTTCCAGCGCCTTGTTGATCAGCTGCCAGCGCGGGATGTCGTCCCAGTCGACGAGGGTGATCGCGATGCCCTTGGCGCCCGCGCGGCCGGTGCGGCCGATGCGGTGCAGGTACGTCTTCTCCTCTTCGGGGGACTGGTAGTTGATGACGTGCGTGACGCCCTCGACGTCGATGCCGCGCGCGGCGACGTCGGTGCAGACGAGGACGTCCACCTTGCCGTTGCGGAACGCGCGCAGCGCCTGCTCACGGGCTCCCTGGCCGAGGTCGCCGTGGACCGCGCCGGCCGCGAAGCCGCGCTGCTGGAGCTGGTCGGCGAGATCGGCCGCGGTGCGCTTGGTGCGGCAGAAGACCATGACCAGTCCCCGGCCGTCGGCCTGGAGGATGCGCGCGACCATCTCGGGCTTGTCCATGTTGTGCGCGCGGTAGATGAACTGCGCCGTGTTCGCGACCGTCTTGCCCTCGTCGTCCGGCGCGGTCGCGCGGATGTGGGTCGGCTGCGACATGTAGCGGCGCGCGAGCCCGATGACCGCACCCGGCATGGTCGCCGAGAACAGCATGGTCTGGCGCCGGGCCGGAAGGAGGTTGATGATCTTCTCGACGTCGGGCAGGAAGCCCAGGTCCAGCATCTCGTCGGCCTCGTCGAGGACGAGCGCCTTGACGTGCTTGAGGTCGAGCTTCTTCTGGCCCGCGAGGTCCAGGAGCCGGCCCGGGGTGCCGACGACGACGTCGACGCCCTTCTTCAGGGCCTCGACCTGGGGCTCGTAGGCGCGGCCGCCGTAGATGGCGAGGACGCGGACGTTGCGGACCTTGCCGGCGGTCAGCAGGTCGTTGGTGACCTGCGTGCACAGCTCGCGCGTGGGGACGACGACGAGCGCCTGCGGGGCGTCGGTGAGGGCGTCGGGACGGGCGCGGCCCGCCTCGACGTCGGCGGGGACGGTGACCCGCTCCAGGAGGGGGAGGCCGAAGCCCAGCGTCTTGCCGGTGCCGGTCTTCGCCTGGCCGATGACGTCCGTGCCGGTGAGGGCGACGGGAAGGGTCATCTCCTGGATGGGGAAGGGGGTGACGATGCCGACGGCCTCAAGGGCCTCGGCGGTCTCGGGAAGGATTCCGAGCTCTCGGAAAGTCGTAGTCAGGGTGCTGCCTCTTCTGTGTACGCGGTGCGAGGCGAGCGCGGGGGGTCTTGACGGACCGTGCCGGGGACGTCGGCTGCCGTACGGCGGGACCGTAAGGCACGGGACCACTGCCGACGCTCTAGCGCTCGTACCGCTGAGGGTGTCCCTCCGGTCGTCGTACGCATGGTGCCGCACGGCCGGGGAGGGCTGTCGGGTCGGAGCCGATCGGGCCACCGACCGGGCATCCTCATAACACGCGGCCCGTCGCGTACCTCAAGGTACTCAGCGGGCGCATTACCACCATACCCCGGAATCGCGCACATGCGATGGCCGAATTGGTCACGTAGTCGTCGTCACAGTGATTGACCAGGGACTTCCGTCACGCATCAAGCGGGCTATTGTGCGCTTCATGACGACGCCTGACAACACCTCTGACGCCGCGGACACCGCAAACACCCCCGTCGCACGCACCGGGGTCGCCGCCCAGGACTGGGCGAAGGCCTCCGCCGATCCCCAGTACCGGGCCGCCGTCGTCGACCTGCTCGGCGCGCTGGCCTACGGCGAGCTCGCGGCGTTCGAGCGGCTGGCGGAGGACGCGAAGCTGGCGCCGACGCTCGCGGATAAGGCGGAGCTGGCGAAGATGGCGTCGGCCGAGTTCCACCACTACGAGAAGCTGCGGGACCGGCTCGCCGAGATCGGCGTCGAGCCCACCGAGGCCATGGAGCCGTTCGTGGCCGCGCTGGACGGCTTCCACCGGCAGACGGCCCCCTCGGACTGGCTGGAGGGCCTCGTCAAGGCGTACGTCGGCGACTCGATCGCCAGCGACTTCTACCGGGAGGTCGCCGCCCGGCTCGACTCGGACACGCGCGGCCTGGTGCTGGCCGTGCTGGACGACACCGGCCACGCCGGGTTCGCGGTGGAGAAGGTGCGCGCGGCGATCGACGCCGACCCGCGCGTGGGCGGCCGTCTCGCGCTCTGGGCACGGCGGCTGATGGGCGAGGCGCTGTCGCAGTCGCAGCGGGTGGTCGCCGACCGGGACGCGCTGTCGACGATGCTCGTGGGCGGGGTCGCGGACGGGTTCGACCTCGCGGAGGTCGGCAAGATGTTCTCGCGGATCACCGAGGCGCACACCAAGCGGATGGCCGCGCTGGGCCTCGCGGCCTAGCCAGGGCCCGCGTACGCGTCACGCGCTCGGCGATCGCTCCCGCTCTAAGCGGTCGCCGAGTGGCGGCGCAGTCTGCCCGCGGGGCGCACCAGCAGGGAGAGCGAGGCGGTGGCGACGATCGCGGCGCCGGCCAGGATCACGGCGAGGTTGCCGAAGTCGAGCGCGGTGTGCGTGACGAAGGCGCCGAAGAGGGCGCCGCCGGCACCGGTCGACAGGACCAGCGAGCGGGCGGGCATGCGGTGCGGCAGGCGGCTGTACGCGGCCCACGCCAGGGCCAGGCCGAGGATCGCGGAGCTGAGCGCTTCCAAGAGCATGCTGGGGTCCCTCCCACATGGCCGACCTGCTCGAAACGGTCGTACCCCGTCATACCCCTGACCTGCGGAATACAATCCTCCTCTGTGAACGGCCTGTGCTCCGTCCGTGGAGAGGACCTGGAGGCGCCGCGGGGCGGCGGAGGAACGGGAGAGGGGCCCGGCGACGGTGGTCGCCGGGCCCCTCTCCGCACGCCTTGGCGGCGGCTGCCTCAGAGTGCGCCGAAGCCCACCTTGCGCGGAGCCGGCTCACCGAGCTCCACGTACGCGAGACGGTCGGCCGGGACGAGGACCTTGCGGCCGTGCTCGTCGACGAGGCTCAGCAGCTGAGACTTGCCGGCCAGCGCCTCGGACACCGCCCGCTCGACGTCCTCGGCACTCTGACCGCTCTCCAGAACGATCTCGCGGGGCGCGTGCTGCACGCCGATCTTGACCTCCACGGCTATGTCCCTCCGACGGTCAGTGAAGTGCGCGACCTTGCGCGCCGTACCCAGCACACATTAGCCCGGTGAGGGGATGTCCACGCTCCGCCGGGCCACGCCAGGAGCGAACAGCGGACGGGAACAAACGCGCACCACGCGCGCGTGCGGGCCGAAGGCGCCCCTACGCGCGCGGGGTGCGTGACGTCTGCTGCTCAGTGCGCGTCGGAGCCGTGCAGCGGGAAGCCGGCGATGCCGCGCCAGGCCAGCGACGTCAGCAGCTGGACGGCCTGGTCGCGCGGGACGCTGCGGTCGCTGTGCAGCCAGGAGCGGGCCACCACCTGCGCGAGACCGCCGAGGCCGGAGGCCAGCAGCATCGACTCCGCGCGCGAGAGCCCGGTGTCCTCGGCGATGACGTCGCAGATCGCCTCGGCGCATTCGTTCGTGACCTTGTCGACGCGCTCGCGCACGGCCGGCTCGTTGGTCAGGTCGGACTCGAAGACCAGCCGGAAGGCGCCGCCGTCGTCCTCGACGTACGCGAAGTAGGCGTCCATCGTGGCGCGCACGCGCTGCTTGTTGTCGGTGGTCGACGCGAGCGCGCTGCGCACCGACTGGATCAGGGACTCGCAGTGCTGGTCCAGGAGCGCGAGGTAGAGGTCGAGCTTGCCCGGGAAGTGCTGGTAGAGCACCGGCTTGCTGACGCCGGCGCGCTCGGCGATGTCGTCCATGGCGGCGGCGTGGTAGCCCTGCGCCACGAAGACTTCCTGGGCGGCGCCCAGCAGCTGGTTCCGTCGGGCACGGCGCGGCAGGCGCGTGCCCCGCGGGCGTGCCGCCTCTGTCTGCTCGATGGCTGTCACGCCGCCTCCCAAGATCGTCCACATGCGGTGTGCGCCGCGTGGCCATCGTACTTTTCGGTAACCCGGGTGTGCGCGGTGCGAGCGCAGAATTTCACGGACCGGACGGCGGCGAAAGCCGCGTAGAGGGTTTGAAACCGGGTCGCAATGGGCATGCGGCTCGCCTCTTTCCTGCTCAGCGGCCCTCTTCCCGCGCCCGGACAGGCCCTCGCCGGTCCCGGCGCTCCCGGGGTCGCCCGGTCAGCGATAGTCGTCCTCGTCGAGGGTGACGACGCGCGCCTGCTCGATCAGATCCGCCTCGTTGACCCAGTCCGGGTCCACCTCCGGCAGCGGGTCGTCGGGGTCCGGGGCGACGTCCGCCTTCTGCTCGGCCGCGTCGGCCGGCGGCGCCTCGACGTCGAACTCGTCGGCTTCCTCGGCGTCGTCGTGCACGAAGGTCTCGGGGTCGGTGGGATCGACGGCCATGGTGGGCTCCCTTTCCTAGAACGTCCCCGTGGGGGGTGCGGTGTCCCCGGGCGAGACTGGGGTCCGTGTCCGGGTGCCCTGCGTACGAGCCTAGGAGACACCCGATCCGGACGCTATGCGATCCGCGGGTCATCTGCGGGCGATCCGGGCGGTTTCCGGCCCCCTGCGCACAGGCCGGTCCACGTGGCCGGTTCCCGCCGTTCGCGCTGCCATGTACGCGTCGGCTTGTGACGGCGAACACAATGGCGAACGCATGAATCACCGCGTGATCGTCTCGTAACATTGCCGCATGTCTTCGACCGAGCCGCCGTCCGTGTCGGCCGCCCATGTGCTCCCCCAGGTGGCGACCGTCCGGGTCGCGGAGGGGGAGCGGCTGCGGTCGGTCGGGCTGCCCGGGGTCACGCTGACCGTGCGGTCGCGCCCGCCCGCGCGTGAAGGGCTGCCGCCCGCGCTGTACGTCCACGGGCTCGGCGGCTCCTCGCTCAACTGGTCGGCGCTCATGGAACAGCTCGACAGCGTCGTCGACTCCGAGGCCGTCGACCTGCCCGGCTTCGGCGACTCGCCGCCCCCGGACGACGGCGACTACTCCATCACCGCGCACGCACGCGCGGTGATCGGCTATCTGGAGGCGTCCGGCCGCGGCCCCGTACACCTCTTCGGCAACTCGCTCGGCGGCGCGGTCTCCACGCGCGTCGCCGCCGTCCGTCCGGACCTCGTCCGTACGCTCACCCTCGTGTCGCCCGCGCTACCGGAGCTCCGCGTCCAGCGCACCGCCGTGCCCACCGGGCTGCTGGCGGTGCCGGGGGTGACGGCGCTCTTCACGCGGTTCACCAGGAGGTGGACGGCGGAGCAGCGGGTCCGCGGGGTGCTGCAGCTCTGCTACGGCGAACCGGGACGGGTGACGCCGGAAGGCTTTCGCCATGCCGTCGAGGAGATGGAGCGGCGGCTCCAGCTGCCGTACTTCTGGGACGCGATGACGCGGTCCGCGCGCGGGCTCGTCAACGCCTACACCCTGGGCGGCCAGCACGCGCTGTGGCGGCAGGCCGAGCGGGTGCTGGCCCCGACCCTGCTCGTCTACGGCGGCAAGGACCAGCTCGTCGGCCACCGCATGTCCAGCAGGGCGGCCCGCGCCTTCCGCGACTCCCGGCTGCTGACCCTCCCGGAGGCCGGACACGTGGCGATGATGGAGTACCCGGAGGTCGTCGCCCGCGGCTTCCGCGACCTTCTCGCGCAGGCCGAGGGCCGCGAGCCCGACGCGGGGCCGCGCACGTCCGGCACCGACGCGGGTGCCCCGACCGAGAACGCGGGGAGCTGAGGCGCGGGTGGGACGCCACAGCCGGCGCGGCCTCGCCAAGCGCGACGCCACACAGACGGCACGACAGGACGACGGACAGGCGCCCCCCGAGCCGGGCGCGCCACAGCCCCGGCCCTCCGTACCGGGTCCCGGCCCCGCCCCGGGAACGCCGCCGCCCCCGCCCGGCCGCCAGGGGGGACACCCGGCGTACGGCGGACACCCCCGTCCGGCCGGCGCCACGCCGCCGCAGGGCCCCCCGCGGCTGCCCGACGGCACGCCCGCGCGCGGGGTGCCGATGTTCCCCGACGGGACACCCGCGCGCGGTGTCCCGCGTTTCGCCGACGGGACGCCGGCGAAGGGGGTTCCGAGGCTGTCCGACGGGACTCCCGCGCGGGGCGTCCCGCGTCTGCCGGAGGGCACTCCGGCCCGCGGTGTGCCCCGCTACGCCGACGGCACGCCCGCGCGCGGGGTGCCGATGTTCCCCGACGGGACTCCCGCACGGGGTGTCCCGCGTTTCGCCGACGGGACGCCGGCGAAGGGGGTTCCGAGGCTGTCCGACGGGACTCCCGCGGGGGGTGTCCCGCGTCTGCCGGAGGGCACTCCGGTCCGCGGTGTGCCCCGCTACGCCGACGGCACGCCCGCGCGCGGGGTGCCGATGTTCCCCGACGGGACTCCCGCACGGGGTGTCCCGCGTTTCGCCG
>NZ_JBEYXR010000007.1:0-175275 GCF_040645135.1 Streptomyces sp. NPDC046859 | reverse complement strand
CGACGGGGCCCCGGCGAAGGGGGTTCCGAGGCTGTCCGACGGGACGCCGGCCCAGGGGGTTCCGAGGCTGTCCGACGGGACTCCCGCGCGGGGCGTCCCGCGCCACCCCGACGGCACGCCCGCGCACGGCGTCCCCCGATTCGCGGACGGCACGCCCGCCCAGGGGGTCCCCAGGGCGCGCAGCGGCCACCCCGAGCAGCGGGAACCCGGCGGCGGCTGGGGCGAGCTGAGAGGACGTACCTCGGTCGCCCACGGCACCGCGGCGGCCGGTGCCGCCGTGCCGCGGCCCCGCCAGGCGCCCGGTCCCGCGGGGCCCCGGCAGGAGTTCGTCGACGCCTTCGACGCGGACGCCGACGTCTTCGCGCCCCGCACCACCGAGCGGGCGTACAGACCGGGCACCGGCCCCGGCACACCGGGTGTGGCCGGCGCCGGTCCCGACGACGCGCCGCCGACCGGCGTGCCCGCGCCCGCCAAGGGTGGCAAGGGCCGGGCCTTCACCGGGGTCGCGGCGGCCGCCGTCGTCACCGTGCTGGCCGTCGTGGTCGCCGGGCAGGTCGCCCAGGGCGGGGGCGACACCGGCGAGCGGGCGGGGTCCGCCGGGGACGGGTCGCGGGACTCACGTGACGCGGCCTCCCGCACCGACGACCGCCCGACGCCCTCCGTGGCACCGGGCGCGGTCGCGCTGACCTACGACCAGAAGATGGGCCGGCGGTACGCGCTGAGCGCGAGCGCGACCGGCTCCGGGAAGTTCGACGCGGTACCGGGGACCGACAAGGCCCCCGGTGGCGGACGGAAGTTCACCTACCGGGTGGACGTCGAGCGGGGCCTCGGGCTGGACGGCGCGCTGTTCGCCGAGGCCGTACAGGAGACGCTGAACGACGAGCGGAGCTGGGCCCACGGCGGCGCCCGTACCTTCGAGCGCGTCGACAGCGCCGAGCCCGACTTCGTGATCACGCTCGCCAGCCCCGGCACCACCGCCGACTGGTGCGCCAAGTCGGGCCTCGACACCACCGAGGACAACGTCTCGTGCGACTCGGCCGCCACCGAGCGCGTGATGATCAACGCCTACCGGTGGGCGCAGGGGTCCGAGACCTACGGCGACCGCATCCACGCCTACCGGCAGATGCTGATCAACCACGAGGTCGGCCACCGGCTCGGTTTCGGCCATGTCACCTGCGACAAGGACGGCGAGCTCGCCCCGGTCATGCAGCAGCAGACCAAGTTCCTCGACCACGACGGGATCACCTGCAAGGCCAACCCCTGGGCGTTTCCCAAGAGTTGACAGGTGACCCACAGATCGAATTGACATGCGCAGCCAGATCGTTCATATTTCTGCGCATGTCGTCCCGTCCCGCCACCTGCCGCGCCGCCATCGAGCTGGCGCTCATCGGCGTGGCCGCTCTGTGCGTGGCCGACATCCACTGTCGCTGACGCCCGCCCTTCGGCGTACGCGTCGCGATTCCTCCTTTTCTCCGTGCTGCGGTCCCTGACCGGGCACGGCCTCTCGACGACCGGCGCCGGAGCAGACGTCCGTTCCAGCCCGTCTCACTCCGTGTCGTTTCATCTCATGCTTCGAGATCCGAAGCGGGACCGGCACGCGCTCACCCCACCGAGAGGTCGTCTCCGATGCGTCAACCGTCCGTCATAGCGCGCCGCGTGGCAGCGGCATCCGTCAGCCTGGTCGTGGCAGCGGGCGCCGCCGCCTGCGGGCCTGAGGACAACGATGCCAAGGCAGCCGGCAACGACTCCACGCCCCACAAGGGCGGCACGCTGACCGTTCTGAACTCCAACCCGCAGCAGGACTTCGACCCCGCCCGGCTCTACACCTCCGGCGGCGGCAACGTCCCCTCGCTCGTCTTCCGCACCCTCACCACCCGCAACCGCGAGAACGGCGAGGCCGGTGCCCAGGTCGTCCCCGACCTCGCCACCGACACCGGGCGCCCGAACAAGGACGCCACCGTCTGGACGTTCACCCTCAAGGAGGGCCTGAAGTACGAGGACGGCACCAGGATCACCTCCGCCGACGTCAAGTACGGCATCGAGCGCTCCTTCGCCCCCGAGCTCTCCGGCGGCGCCCCCTACCTGCGGGACTGGCTGGTCGGTGCCGCCGGCTACCAGGGCCCGTACAAGGACAAGAAGGGCCTGTCGGCGATCGAGACGCCGGACGAGCGGACCATCGTCTTCCACCTGAACAAGCCCGAGGGCGAGTTCCCGTACCTGGCCACGCAGACCCAGTTCACGCCCGTCCCCGAGGCCAAGGACACCGGCACCAAGTACGAGCAGCACCCGGTCTCCTCCGGGCCGTACAAGGTCGTCACGAACGAGAACGACGGCGAGCGGCTCGTCCTGGAGCGCAACCCGCACTGGTCCGCCGCGACGGACGCCGAGCGCAAGGCGTACCCGGACAAGATCGACGTACGGTCCGGGCTCGACTCCTCCGTGATCAACCAGCGGCTGTCCGCGTCCCAGGGAGCGGACGCCGCCGCCGTCACCACCGACACCAACCTCGGCCCCGCCGAGCTCGCCAAGGTGTCCGGCGACAAGGAGCTGGCCGCCCGCGTCGGCACCGGCCACTTCGGCTACACGAACTACATCGCGTTCAACCCGAAGATCAAGCCGTTCGACGACCCCAAGGTGCGCCAGGCGATCGCGTACGCGATCGACCGCTCCTCCGTCGTCAACGCCGCCGGCGGCTCCGCGCTGGCCGAGCCCGCCACCACCTTCCTGCCCGACCAGAAGTCCTTCGGTCACACGCCGTACGACCACTTCCCGGCCGGTGAGAGCGGCGACCCGGCCAAGGCCCGGGAGCTGCTGAAGGAGGCCGGGCACGGCGACGGGCTGACCGTCACGCTCACCCACTCCAACGCCAAGGACTTCGAGACCAGCCCGGAGATCGCCACCGCCATCCAGGACGCCCTGAAGAAGGCAGGCGTCACCGTCCGCCTCCAGGGCCTGGAGGACAACGACTACTCCGACAAGATCCACGACGTGAAGACCGAGCCCGGGTTCTTCCTCGCCCACTGGGGTGCCGACTGGCCGTCCGGCGGTCCCTTCCTCGCCCCGATCTTCGACGGCCGGCAGATCGTCGAGGACGGCGCCAACTTCAACAACGGGCAGCTCGACGACGCGTCGGTCAACGCCGAGATCGACGCGATCAACAAGCTGACCGACCTCGACGCCGCCGCCGAGCGATGGGGAGCCCTCGACAGCAGGATCGGCGAGAAGGCCCTCACCGTGCCGCTGTTCCACCCCGTCTACAAGCGGCTGTACGGCAAGGACATCCAGAACGTCGTGATCAGCGACTGGACCGGCGTCCTCGACATCTCCCAGGTCGCGGTGAAGTAGCGCCGTGAGTGAGGCAGTTCTCGCCGTCGAGACCCCCGGGGCGGACGCTCCGGGGGTCTCGGGGGCTCGTCAGTTCTGGCGGCGGCTGCGCACGCGGCGCGCCGCTCTCGTCGCGGCGTCCGTCGTCGCCCTGCTCGTCCTGGTCGCGCTCACCGCACCCCTGCTCACCGCGCTCGAGGGCCAGGACCCCACCACCTACCACCCGTCCCTCGTGGACTCCGCGCGCGGCGGCGTCCCCGTCGGATCCTTCGGCGGCATGAGTGCCGACCACTGGTTCGGCGTCGAACCGCAGACCGGACGCGACCTCTTCGCACGGCTCGTGCACGGCGCCCGCGTGTCCCTCGGCGTCGCCCTCGCCGCGACCGTCGTCCAGCTCGTCCTCGGGGTCGCCGTCGGCGTCGCCGCCGGGCTCGGGAACCGCTGGGTCGACCAGCTCCTGACCCGCGTCGCCGACATCTTCGTCGCGATGCCCCTGATGATCGTCGCGCTCGCCCTGCTCGCCGTCGTGCCCACCGGCTTCCCGCGCCCCGTCCTGGTGGCGCTGGTCGTCGGGCTGGTCTCCGGCTGGGCCACCCTCGCCAAGATGGTCCGCGCGCAGACGCTCACCCTCAAGGAGGCCGACTACGTGGCCGCCGCCCGCCTCAGCGGGTGGGGCACGGCCCGGATCGCCCGGCGCGAACTGCTGCCGGGCCTCGCCGCGCCCGTCATCACGTTCGCGGCCATCCTCGTCCCGACGAACATCTCCGTCGAGGCGGCCCTGTCGTTCCTCGGCGTGGGCGTGCGGCCGCCGACGCCGTCCTGGGGGCAGATGCTCACCTCCGCGAACGTCTGGTACCAGGCCGCCCCGCAGTACCTGCTGCTGCCCGCCGGCGCCCTGTTCGTCACCGTCCTCGCCCTCACCGTGCTCGGCCACGGCGTCCGCACCGCCCTCGACCCGCGCGCCGCCTCCCGGCTGCGCGTCGGCACGGGCCGCAAGGGCCGCGACGGCCGGAAGGAGGGGGCGTCGTGAACGGCTTCGGCGGATTCGCCGCGCGCCGGGCGGCCGGTGCCGTCGTCACCCTGCTCGCCCTCTCGGTGATCATCTACGTGGTCTTCTACGTCACCCCCGGCGACGTCGCCCAGATCACCTGCGGCCCGCGCTGCTCACCGGCCCAGGTGCAGCAGGTCGCCGCACAACTGCACCTGGACGACCCGCTGTACGCGCGGTACTGGCACTTCCTGCAGGGGCTCGTCGCCGGCCAGGACTACTCCACCGGCACCTCGGTCCAGCACTGCTCCGCGCCCTGCCTCGGCCTGTCCTACCAGAGCGACCAGCAGGTCCTGACGCTGATCCTGGCGAAACTCCCGGTCACCGCCTCGCTCGCGCTCGGCTCGATGGTGCTGTGGCTGATCATCGGCGTCGGCACCGGCGTGCTGTCGGTGTGGCGGCGCGGCCGGCCCACCGAGCGGCTGCTGACCACCGTCACCCTCGCGGGCATGTCCACCCCCGTCTTCGTCATCGGGCTCGTCCTGATGATCGTCGTCTGCGGGCAGCTCGAACTGCTGCCCTTCCCGCAGTACGTCCCCTTCACCGACGACCCCGAGCAGTGGGCCTGGAACCTGCTGCTGCCCTGGCTGTCGCTGGCGCTCGTCGAGTCCGCCACCTACGCCCGGATCACCCGCGCCGCGATGCTGGAGACGCTCGCCGAGGACCATGTGCGCACCTTCCGCGCCTACGGCCTCGGGGAGCGGGCCGTCATCGGGCGGCACGCCCTGCGCGGCGCGCTGGCCCCGCTCATCGCCGTGAACGCCAACAACATCGGTGTCCTGTTCGGCGGTGCCGTGCTCACCGAGACCCTGTTCGGGCTGCCCGGCATCGGCCGGGAGATGGTCGAGGCGGTCAAGGTCGTCGACCTGCCGGTGGTCGTCGGGATGGTGCTGGTGACCGGCTTCTTCGTGGTCCTCGCCAACGCCGTCGCGGACGTCCTGTACGCGGTGGCCGACCGACGGGTGGTGCTGACATGAGCGAGGCCGTGAAGGCCCCGATCGGGAGCCTCGTCGAGGTGAGCGGCCTGACGGTCGACTTCGGCGCTCTGCGGGCCGTCGACGGGCTCGGGTTCCGGCTGGAGCGGGGCGCCGCCCTCGCCCTCGTCGGCGAGTCCGGCTCCGGCAAGTCCACGGTCGCCTCCGCCCTGCTCGGGCTGCACCGCGGCACGGGCGCGGAGGTCGGCGGCGCGATCCAGGTCGCGGGCGTCGACGTGGGGCGGGCGCCGGAGGACGCGCTGCGCCGGCTGCGGGGCGGGACGGCCGCCATGGTCTTCCAGGACCCGCTGTCCTCGCTCGACCCGTACTACGCCGTCGGCGACCAGATCGCCGAGGTGTACCGGGTGCACACGCGTGCCTCGCGGCGGGCCGCACGCGCGCGTGCCGTGGAGGTGCTCGACCGGGTGGGCATCCCGGACGCCGTACGGCGGTCCCGGTCGCGTCCGCACGAGTTCAGCGGCGGCATGCGCCAGCGCGCGCTCATCGCCATGGCGCTGGCCTGCGAGCCCGAGCTGCTGATCGCCGACGAGCCCACGACGGCCCTCGACGTCACCGTCCAGGCGCAGATCCTCGACCTGCTGCACACCCTCCGCGAGGAGACCGGGATGGGACTGCTGCTGGTCACCCACGACGTGGGCGTGGCCGCCGAGAGCGTCGACGAGGTGCTGGTGATGCGGCACGGGCGGGCGGTGGAACAGGGGCCCGTCACCGAGGTCCTGGGAGCGCCCCGCCGGCCGTACACCCGCGAACTGCTCGGCGCCGTCCCGCGCGTGGACGCGCCCCGGGCGGTCCGTGCGATCCGTGCGGAGTCCGCCGTCGGGAGCGACGCGCCCGGCGCGCCGGTGCTCGAAGCCGCCGAGAGCGACAGACCCGGCGCGCCGGTGCTGGAAGCCGTCGGGCTGCACCGGGTGTTCGGGCGCGGGAAGAAGGCGTTCACGGCCGTGGACGGGGTGTCGCTCGCCGTCCGCCGGGGCGAGACGCTCGGCGTGGTGGGGGAGAGCGGCAGCGGGAAGACGACCCTCGGCCGCATGCTCGTCGGACTCCTGGAGCCGACGGCAGGAGAGGTCCGCCACGACGGCCGCGCGCGCGTGGGCGTCGATCCGGCCGTGCAGATGGTCTTCCAGGACCCCGTCTCCTCCCTCAACCCCCGCCGCAGCGTGGGCGAGTCGATCGCCGACCCGCTGCGTGCGCGGGGCGAGCGGGACAACGCGCGGATCCGGGCCCGGGTGCGGGAACTGCTGGAGCGCGTCGGCCTGGAAGCGGCGCACCACGACCGCTATCCGCACGAGTTCAGCGGGGGCCAGCGCCAGCGCGTCGGCATCGCGCGGGCGCTCGCGGCGGACCCGCGGGTCATCGTCTGCGACGAGCCCGTCTCCGCGCTCGACGTCACCACCCAGGCCCAGGTGGTGGCGCTGCTGGCCGAGCTGCAGCGCGAACTCGGCCTCGCGCTGGTCTTCATCGCGCACGACCTCGCCGTCGTCCGCCAGGTGAGCGACCGCGTCGCCGTGATGCGGCGCGGGCGGATCGTCGAACAGGGCCCCGCCGACCAGGTGTACGAGCACCCGAAGGACCCGTACACCGAGCGGTTGCTGGCCGCCGTACCGGCGCTCGACCCGGCGGTCGCGGCGCGCCGGCGGTCGGCGCGACGGGAGCTGGCCACGATCTGACCGGACCCGGCATACGGGCGTGACGATCCGTGTGCGCTTGAACTCCTAGCGCGACGGAACGCGACCCGCACGGGAAAGTTACGACCGTTCACCCCTTTTGGTGGCGCGATGGACAACCGTCCATCGCGCCACCGCCTTGTGCGCATACGTTCTTCCCGCTGTGAGCCGCCGCCCGACGGCGGTTCCCCTCAAGGGAGATCGGGGGTGTACTCGTGCGCATCGGACTGATTGCGGAGGGTGGCTATCCGTATGTGAGCGGTGACGCCAGGCTCTGGTGCGACCGGCTCGTGCGCGGGCTCGGGCAGCACGAGTTCGACATCTACGCGCTCAGCCGCAACGAGCGCCAGGAGGACGAGGGCTGGGTCCCGCTGCCCCCGCAGGTCAGCCGGGTGCGCACCGCGTCGCTGTGGACCGCCGAGGACGACGGGGTCGTCCACGGCCGCCGCGCCCGCCGGCGCTTCGCCGAGCACTACGGCGCATTGGCGGCCGTGCTCTGCGCGGGCGGCGACCGGGGTGCCGACGGCGTCTCCGAGACCCCGTCCGCCCTCCAGGCGGACCGTTTCGGCAACGCGCTGTACGGGCTCGCCGAACTCGCCCGCGACGAAGGGGGACTGGCCGGGGCGTTACGGTCCGAGATCGCCGTCCGCACCCTGGAGCGCGCCTGCCGCGCGCGGGACGCGATGCGCACGGTGCGCGAGGCGCGCGTCCCCGACCTCCTCGCCGTCGCCGCCCACCTCGAACGCGCCCTGCGCCCCCTCTCGCTCGACTGGTACGAGGACGACGGGCTCGGCGCGGCCGACCTGATCCACGCCACCTCCGGCGGCACCGCGGCCCTGACCGGCCTGCTCGCCCGGCACTTCTGCGACGTACCGCTGCTGCTGACCGAGTACGGCGTCCGGCTGCGCACCCACTACCTCGCCGGCAGCGGCGCCCCGCCCGCCGTACGCGCCCTCCTCGCCGGCTTCCACGGCGCCCTCGCCGCCGAGGCGTACCACCGGGCTGCCGTCATCACCCCGGGCAACGCCCACGCCCGCCGCTGGCAGGAGCGCTGCGGCGCCGACCGGTCCAAGCTCCGCACCGTCTACCCCGGCATGGACGCCTCCCGTTTCGCGGAGGTCGGCGAGGCGTCGTCGTGCGCGGACCCCGACACGCTGGTCTGGGTCGGCCGGGTCGAACCCGCCAAGGACCTCGTCTCCCTGCTGCACGCCTTCGCCGAGGTCCGCAAGGAGGAGCCGAAGACCCGCCTGCGGATCGTCGGCACCCCGGCGGGACCCGAGGGGGAGACCTACCTCGGCCACTGCAGGGCGCTGGCCGCGCAGCTCTTCCCCGACGAGGCCGACGGCCCGCACACCGTCGGGGACAACCCGGTCTCCTTCGAGGAGATCGGCGGGCCGCCGCTCCCGTCCCTCGCCGACGCCTACGCCTCCGGCGCGGTGACCGTCCTGTCCAGCGTCGTCGAGGGCTTCCCCGTCGGCCTGGTCGAGGCCATGCTCTGCGGGCGCGCCACGGTGTCCACCGACGTCGGCGCGGTGGTCGAGGTCATCGGCGGCACCGGTCTCGTCGTACCGCCGCGCAACCCGCGGGCGCTCGCGGAGGCGTGCGTGGCGCTGCTGCGCGACCCCGAGCGCCGTGAACGCCTCGGCGCGGCTGCCCGCGCGCGAGCACTCGAACTCTTCACCGCCGAGCAGAACGTCGCGGCATTTCACGGCATTTACCTCGACGTCGTCGCCGGTACGCCGGTCCGGCGCGTGGTCCTCGACGACGCGGGCGCCCCGCTGCCGTTCGGCGTGCCCGCCGAGGCCCACGTCCCCGGGCACTGGACCAACCGCCTGCACACCGGGCCTGGCGCGACGCCGTCCGCCCGGCCTCCGGGGGTTCCCACGCCGGAGGGGGCGCGATGAGGGGCGTGCGGATCGGCGGGACGCCGGCTGGCCCGGCCCCGGTGACGGAGGAGGCGCGATGACCGCCGCAGGAGGGACCGACCACCCCATGACCGCGCCCGGCAGCCCGGAGGTCTGGGACGAGCGTGCCGAGGAGTGGCTCACGGCCGACGCCGACGGACGGGAGGACCAGGCCCTCGCCGGCCCTCTCGACCGACCCCGCCCGCCCCGCGCGGGCGTGGACCCGGTGAAGGCCCTGATGCACCGTCACCATGACCTGTGCGCCCACGCGGTGGACCCCCTGGAGATCGCCGCCGGCCTCGAGGTCCACGGCATCACCGACCGCACCGCCGCCCGCTTCCGGCACCGGGACGTGTTCTCGCTGGCCGAGGAGATGTACGCGCGCGTGCCCCGCGACGGCGACGCGCCCGGCGACCCCGCACCCGTCACACCGCCGCGCGTACGGGCCGACTGGGTGCTCCTCACCCTCCTCCCCGGCGCGCTGGGCACGGCCACCCTGGCCGCGGTGCGTCTCACCCACGGCCAGACCCGCCTCGTCGCGGCCGCCGCGGGAGCGCTCACCGTGCTCCTCGCGCTGCGCGCGGCCCTGGCCAGGGGCCCGTTGTCGACCACGCGCCCCACCCGCCCGACGGCGACCTGGACGGGCTGGCTCCTCGGCTACGCCCTCCTCGGCGACGGCCTCCTGCGCGCGGCCCTGACCGGGGGACCCGACGCCCTGCCCAGCGGCGGCACCGACGGCCCCTGGCCCCTGACCACCGCTCCCCTCCTGGCCCTCGCGCTCTCCTGCGCCCCCGCGGCCTGGTGCGCGCACCTCCTCGCCGTACGGGCCCGCCGCACGCTGTCCTCCAGCCGGGCCCTGGCCGACTTCGCCACCTCGGTGCACCCCCTGCTGCTCGCCGCGTTCGCCGCCTACGTCGGTGCCCTCGCGGCCCTCACCGCCGCCACCGCCGCGGCCCTGGACGAGCCGGCCGCTTACCCGCAGACCCTCACGCTGGGCGCCCTGCTCTTCCTGGCCCGCCTGCTCACCGTCCACGGCTTCACCCACGCCCCGGCGCTCGTCCTGACCGCCACCGCCGCGGCCGAGGCGACCGCCCTCGCCTGCGTCTTCGCGGCCCGCCTCCCGGGGTGCGCGTGGCTGGCGACCCCCACCCGGGCGCTCGCCGACACCTGGGGCCCCGCCGCCGTCCCGGCCCTCGCCTGCGGCGCCGCCGCCCTGGCCCTGCTGTTCCACGCGAGCCGCACCCTCACCCGGGCGTCGGCCCACACGGCGGGGGAGGAGCGGTGGTGAGGCGGCGACCAGGTGGAGGTGTCGCCCAGGGCGCACAGCCGCACCCCCGCCCCCTCGTCCCGGCCGCGCGGACGCGCTTCCACGCCCTCGCCCCGGCAGCCACCCCCCGCTTCTCCCACCACCCGTAGCCCCCGGCCCGAACCGCCGGAGGCACCCCGACGAAGGAGAGACCTCCCATGACCACCTCCCGACCCGACCTCCCCTCGGCCCCGGGAGCCGCGCGATGAGAGTCCTGCTGATCGGAGCCAACGGCTATCTCGGCCGCTTCGTCGCCGACCGTCTCCTCGCCGACCCCGCCGTCCAGCTCACCGCGCTGGGCCGCGGCGACGACGCGGACGTCCGGTTCGACCTCGCGTCCGGCAGCCCCGGAGCCCTCACCCGCTTCCTCGACGCGGTCCACCCCGGCGTCGTCATCAACTGCGCCGGCGCCACCCGCGGCGGCGCCCGTGAACTCACCCGGCACAACACCGTCGCCGTCGCCACCGTCTGCGAGGCCCTGCGGCGCAGCGGCTGCGGCGCCCGCCTCGTGCAGATCGGCTGCGGTGCCGAGTACGGCCCGAGCCAGCCCGGCTCCTCCACGGCCGAGGACGCCGTGCCCCGTCCCGGCGGCCCGTACGGCGTCAGCAAGCTCGCCGCCACCGAACTCGTCCTGGGGTCCGGTCTGGACGCCGTCGTGCTGCGGGTCTTCTCGCCCGCGGGCCCCGGCACCCCGGCCGGCTCCCCGCTCGGCCGCCTCGCCGAGGCCATGCGGCGCGCCATGCAGTCGGGCGACGGCGAGCTGAAGCTCACCGGTCTCGGGGCCCAGCGCGACTTCGTCGACGTCCGCGACGTCGCCCGTGCCGTCCACGCCGCCTCCCTCTCGGCGGCGCAGGGCGTCATCAACATCGGCTCCGGACGCGCCGTCCGCCTGCGCGACGCGGCCGCCGTCCTCGCCCGGGTGGCCGGGTACGGCGGCGCCCTGCACGAACTCGACGGCCCGCCCGGCCCGCTGCGCGCCACCATCGGCCACCCCCGGGGCGACTCCGACCACACGGTGCACGCTGCGCACGGCGCCCACACCGGTCACAACGCCGCGCCCGTCGCCTACCCGGACGGCTGCGGCAGCTGGCAGCAGGCCGATGTGCGCACCGCCCGCGACCGGCTCGGGTGGCGCCCCCGCATCAACCTCGAGGAGTCCCTGGGCGACATCTGGATGGAGGCGGCATGCCGTATCTGACCGGCACCCCCGCGACGACCGCGAGCACGGACCTGCGCCCGGGGTTAGGCATCCCCGGCCTGGCCCACCCCCTGCTCGCACCCGCCGAGTGGGCGGAACTGACCCACCCCGGCGCCCCCGTGCACTGGGCCGTCCTCAACGTCGCCGACGGCCCCGGCACGCAGCCCGACCCCCACTGCCTGGAGGCGGCCGGCCGCCTCCGCAACGCGGGCGTCCGCATCCTCGGTCACCTGGACGCCGCCCGCCTGGACACGACCCGCTTCGGCACCACGCGCTTCGACGCGACCCGCTTCGACGCCGCCCGCCCCGGCGGACCGCGCTCGGGCGCACCGGGCCGGGGCCCGTCCCGAGGGGGCGGTGGCCGGAGCCTGGGCGAGCTGATGTCCGAGGCCCAGCGGTACGTCGACTGGTACCGGGTCGACGGCTTCTACCTGGACCGCTGCCCCGTCGAACGGGCCGACCTGCCCGAGACCCGCCGCGCGGTCGGCACGCTGCGCGCGCTGCGTGACAAGGCGCACATCGTCCTCGGCCACGGCGCCCACCCTCACCCCGGGTACGCGGAGTGCGGTGACCAGCTCGTCACGTTCTCCGGCGCCTGGTCCGAGTACCGCTGGTCGCAGGTGGCGGAGTGGACGGCCGACTATCCGCCCGGCCGCTTCTGCCACTTGGTCCACGGGGTGCCGCGCGGCCACCTGGAGGAGGCGCTGCGCATCGCGCGCTGGCAGGGCGCCGCGACCGTCTGGTTCACCGACCGCACCGACCGCGGCGGGCGCACCGACCCCTGGGAGACCATGCCCGGCTACTGGGACGACATCGTCTCGCGGATCGGAACAGGTGTCTCGGAATGAAAAAGGCCATGGCACTGTTACGGGGAGAACAAATGTAGTGATCGACCGACCAACGGAGTCCCCGTGTCGCTGCCACCCCTGGTCGAGCCCGCCCCCGAGCTCACCGTAGACGAGGTTCGCAGGTACTCCCGCCACCTGATCATCCCCGATGTCGGGATGGACGGGCAGAAGCGGCTGAAGAACGCCAAGGTGCTCTGTGTGGGCGCCGGCGGCCTGGGCTCGCCGGCGCTGATGTACCTGGCCGCGGCGGGCGTCGGCACGCTCGGCATCGTGGAGTTCGACGAGGTCGACGAGTCGAACCTCCAGCGCCAGATCATCCACAGCCAGGCCGACATCGGCCGCTCCAAGGCCGAGTCCGCACGCGACAGCGTCAAGGGCATCAACCCTTACGTGAACGTGGTCCTTCACGAGGAGCGGCTCGAGGCCGACAACGTGATGGACATCTTCAGCCAGTACGACCTGATCGTCGACGGCACGGACAACTTCGCGACGCGTTACCTGGTCAACGACGCCTGCGTGCTGCTGAACAAGCCGTACGTGTGGGGCTCGATCTACCGCTTCGACGGCCAGGCCTCTGTGTTCTGGTCCGAGCACGGCCCGTGCTACCGCTGCCTCTACCCGGAGCCCCCGCCGCCGGGCATGGTCCCCTCCTGCGCCGAGGGCGGCGTGCTGGGCGTGCTCTGCGCGTCCATCGGCTCCATCCAGGTCAACGAGGCCATCAAGCTCCTCGCGGGCATCGGCGAGCCGCTGGTCGGCCGCCTCATGATCTACGACGCCCTGGAGATGCAGTACCGCCAGGTCAAGGTCCGCAAGGACCCCGACTGCGCGGTCTGCGGCGAGAACCCGACCGTCACCGAGCTCATCGACTACGAGGCCTTCTGCGGCGTCGTCTCCGAGGAGGCCCAGGAGGCGGCGGCCGGCTCGACGATCACTCCCAAGCAGCTCAAGGAGTGGATCGACGACGGCGAGAACATCGACATCATCGATGTCCGCGAGGTCAACGAGTACGAGATCGTCTCGATCCCCGGTGCCCGTCTGATCCCGAAGAACGAGTTCCTCATGGGCACCGCCCTGGAGACCCTCCCGCAGGACAAGAAGATCGTCCTGCACTGCAAGACGGGTGTCCGCAGTGCGGAGGTCCTCGCGGTCCTGAAGGCCGCGGGCTTCTCCGACGCGGTCCACGTCGGCGGCGGCGTCATCGGCTGGGTCAACCAGATCGAACCCGACAAGCCGGTCTACTGATCACGGGTCTCGCCCACCAGCGAGGCTGACGAAGCCCACGGCTCCGACCAGTTCGGGTGCCGTGGGCTTCTGTCGTCGTCGGTCGGCGTCGGGTGGCCTCGCACAGCCCGGGGACACGGCCTGGCCCGGACCATGCGGAGCGTCGGCCCGGGTGAGTGCCGCCGCACAAGTTCGTTCGCCGGCCCAGCCCGCGTCGGCGCCCCGCATCAAGTTGCCGAGTGCCGTCCACGTCCGCGCCGCTTCTGCCCGGCTTTCATGATCGCAGCGGGTTGTCGTCCCGCGAAGATCTTGCATGAGCCGTCAGGAGCAGACCTTGCCGTCCTTCGGGACGGTGCCCTTCAGCAGGTACGCGTTGACCGTCGAGTCCACGCAGCCGCTGCCCTTGCCGTACGCGGAGTGGCCCTCGCCCTTCCAGGTGAGCGTCACCCCCACGCCCTTGCCGAGTTCGTCGGCCATCCGGCGCGTGCCCTCGTAGGGAGTCGCCGGATCGCCGGTGTTGCCGACGAGCAGGATCGGGGCGGAGCCCGGCGCGCTCACCTCCGGGGTGTCGTACTGACCGGACACCGGCCAGTCGTGGCACCAGCCGGCCGTGTCCCAGCCCAGCATCGGACCGAACACGGGCGAGACCTTCTCGAAGCGCGGCAGCAGCTTCTTCGCGTCCTCGGCCGTCGGCCGCTGCTTGTCGTCCAGGCACGATATGACCCGCTGCGAGTGGCTTCCCGTGCCGTACTTCCCTGACGCCTCACGGTCGTTGTACTCGTCGGCGAGGGCCAGAAGCTCGGTGCCGTCGCCCTGTCGGGCCGCCTGGAGCGCGCTGGTCAGGGTCGGCCAGCTCGCCTTGTTGTACAGCGGCCTGACGATCCCCGTGAGCGCGAGCGACTCGGTGAGCTCGCGGCTCGACGACGTCGGCAGCGGCTTCGCGTCGATCCGCTTCAGCAGGTCGACCACCTCGCGGGTCCCCGCCTCCGCGCCCCGGCCCGTGGACTCCAGGTAGTTGTTCAGCGCGCGCTGGAAGCCCAACGCCTGGTTCTCGGCGTGGCCCGCCGCGTCGGCGCTCGGGTCGACCACCGCGTCCAGGACGATCCGGCCGACGTTCTTCGGGAACAGGTGGGCGTAGACGCCGCCCAGTTCGGTGCCGTACGAGATGCCGAAGTAGTGGGTCTTCCGGTCCCCGAGCACCTGGCGCATCAGGTCCATGTCGCGCGCGGTGTCGGTGGTCGCCACGTGCGCTATGAGGGCGCCTCCGGCCCTTTGGCAGCCCTTGCCGAAGTCGGCGGCGTCACGGAAGTACGCGGTCTCCTCCGCCGGCGTGTCCGGTGTCAGGTCAACGGCCTCGGACGCCTGGATCTCCCGGTCGCGGCGGCAGCGCACGCCCTCGCTGGCCCCCACTCCGCGCGGATCCCAGCTCACCAGGTCATAGCGCTCGCGCAGTTCGGACGCGCCCGCCGAGTACCAGGGCAGGGTGGCCAGGCCCGAGCCGCCGGGGCCGCCGAAGTTGAACAGCAGGGAGCCGATGCGGTCGTCCCCGGTGGCCTTGGCGCGGATCAGCGCGAGGTCGATCGTCCTGCCCTCGGGCTTCTTCCAGTCCAGCGGCGCTTCGACCGTCGCGCACTGCCACTCGCCGCCCGGCGCGGGTGAGCCCGCGGTGGCCCGGCAGCGCCCCCAGTCCGGTTTCTGCGAGGTCAGGGAGGAGGGCAGCGCGGTCCCGGAACTCGCGGCCGGCGCCGAGGCGCTGGTGCCACCGGTGTCGGACTTCGGGTCGTCCGACGAGCCTCCGCTGCACCCGGTCGCGAGCAGCGCGGCGGCAGCCGTCAGAGCCGTCCACCGTACGAACCGTGCCATGCCGTGTCCCCCCTCGCGGGCCCTCCGCACCGTGCAGCGGAGGGCGGTCCGGCCATACTAGGCGGATCACGGAAAGCCCGTCGGACCCTGTGGATAACTCTCTGACCTGCGGGTATTCAGTCATTGTGGGGTTTCAGGAGCAGATCGTCCCGGCCGGAGGCACCTTCCCGTCCAGGAGATAGCCGTTCACCGCGTCCCGTACGCACTTGTTGTCGCTCTCGTACGCCCCGTGCCCCTGTCCCCGGTAGGTCATCTCGACCCCCACGCCGTCGCCCAGCGCCCGCGCCATCTTCCGGGCCCCCTCGTAGGGGGTGGCCGGGTCGCCGGTGTTGCCCACGACGAGGATCGGCGCCGAGCCGGGCGCGCTGACGTCGGGGTGGTTCGCGGCTCCGGGCACGGCCCAGTCGGTGCAGCTGAGCATCGACCAGGCGAGGGAGTCGCCGAAGAGCCCGGACGCCGTCCGGAACTCCGGCAGCCGGTCCTCCACGAACGCCGGGGTGTAACGGGGCTTGTCGTCGGCGCAGTTGATCGAGACGTTGGCGGCGGTGCTGTTGTTGTACTCGCCGTTCTCGTTGCGTCCGTTCAGCGAGTCGGAGAGCAGCATCAGGGTGCTGCCGTCCCCGTCGTACGCCTGCTCCAGGCCCTCCGTGAGGTAGGGCCAGAAGTCCTTCGAGTACAGCGCCTGCAGGATGCCGGTGGTGGCGGCGCTCTGGGTGAGTTCGCGCGGGAAGATGCCCTTGATCGGCTTCCTGTCGAGGTCCTTCAGCAGTGCGGCGACGCGGTTCTTGACGTCCTTGGGGGTGTCGCCGACCGGGCAGTCGTCGGCCCGGGAGGTGCAGTCCTCGGCGAAGTTGTCGAGGGCCAGCTGGAAGCCCCTGGCCTGGGCGAGCGATTGCTGCTCGGGGGTCTGGGTCGGATCGACCACCGCGTCGAACACCGCCCGTCCGACGTTCTTCGGGAACAGGTGGGCGTAGACGCCGCCCAGTTCCGTGCCGTACGAGATGCCGAAGTAGTGGAGCCTGTCGTCGCCCAGGACCTGGCGCATCAGGTCCATGTCGCGGGCCGCCTCGGTGGTGCGGACGTGCGGGAGCATCCCGCCGGAGTTCTTCTCGCAGGCGTTGTTGAAGTCCTTGGTGCTGTCCACGAGCTCCCTGCGCTCGGCGGCGTCGTCCGGTGTCGCGTCCTGCTGGAAGTAGGCGTCGAGCTGCTGGTCGTCCTCGCACCACACGGGCGCGCTGCGGCCCACCCCGCGAGGATCGAAGCTCACCAGGTCGTAGCGGGTGCGCAGGGTCTCGTACGACGCGCCGAAGGCCGGGAGCGTGGTGACTCCCGAGCCGCCCGGCCCGCCGAAGTTGAAGATCAGGGAGCCGATGCGGCGGTTCTCGGCACCGGTGGTCCTCACCCGGATCAGCTCGATGTCGATGGTGTCGCCCTTGGGGTCGTCCCAGTCACGGGGCGCCTTCATCTTGGCGCACTGCCAGGTGCCGCCGTCCGGGAGCGGCGAGGGGCTGCCTTCGCCCCCCTCGGCCTTCGACGGCGCCGGGCAGTCCCGCCACGTCAGCTTCTGTGCCGTCAGGTCACGGTCCCCGGAGTCGTCGTCCCCGCAGGCCGCCAGCGCGGAGGCCAGCAGGAGGGCGGCGGCGGTCAGGGCTGTGGCGCGCAGCCGGGGCGGGTTCGGCATGATCCCATCCTGCGGTCGTGCGGGGCGCGGCGCCCGGGCCACGGGCCGTACGGGGTACGGCGGCGCCACGCTCGTCCGGTGCCCCTCCACCGTACGGCGCCCGGCGCGTCGTACGGCGTGCCGGGCTCGGCCCTACAGGGCGCCCTTGCGGGTCAGATGGTTGAAGGCGAGCCAGCCGGGCAGCACCGGCAGCCACAGGGTCAGCAGACGGAACAGCAGCACCGCGGGCGCGGCGACCTCGCTGGGCAGGCCGACGGCGATCAGACCGACCGTGAGGGTGGCCTCCACGGCGCCCACGCCGCCCGGGGTCGGGGCCGCCGAGCCGAGCGCGTTGCCCGCGAGGAAGACGACGGCCACGCTGGCGATGCTCAGCGAGGTGCCCTCGCTGCCGAACGCCCTGATCGAGGCGTCCAGGCACATCACGAAGCAGGCGGTCAGCAGCAGCATGCCGCCGATGCCGGTGACCAGCTTCTGCGGCCGCTGGAGCACGTCGAGCATGCGGGGCACGACGCCCGCGAACAGCGACCTCACGCGCGTGACGACGAACTTCCGCAGGAACGGCACCGACGTCACGACGAGCACCAGCACCGCCACCGTCAGCAGACCCGCGATGACCGTGCGGGACGGCGACAGCGAGGGTGTCTTCTCGGTTCCGGTGAGATAGCCGAAGGACAGCAGCATCAGGATGTGGCAGCCGAGCCCGAACAACTGGGACGCGCCCACGCTCGCCACCGCGAGCCCCGGCCGCACTCCCGCGCGCTGCAGGAAGCGGGTGTTCAGCGCGACACCGCCGACCGCGGCCGGCGCGACGATCTTCACGAACGACCCGGCGACCTGCGCCGCCACCGTCCGCCGGAACGGCACCCGCTCGGGCACGAAGCCCAGCAGGGCCATCGCCGCCGCGAAGTAGCTGGCGGCGGAGAACAGCACGGCCGCGGCCACCCAGCCCCACTCGGCGTTCGCGACGAGCGGGCCGAACTCGATGTGCGTGAGCTGTGTGAGCAGGAAGTACGCGCCGATGGCGCCCGCGATGAAGCTGATCAGGGTGCGCGGGCGCACCCGCTCGAGCCGGGCCGGCTCGACCGGTGCCTGCGGCCTGATGCGCAGCACCTCGTGCCGGATCAGCGTGAGCAGGTCCTCCTCACGGGCGTCGTCCAGGGCCTCGTCCAGCGCCCGCTTCTCGGCCCGCGCCTGGGCCCGCACGGTCTTCTTGTCCGGCTTGTCGGCCCCGGCGTCGGCCTCCTCGCTGCGGGTCTGCTTGGACAGCCGGGACGCCTCCAGGACCGCGTCGCGCTCGCGCTGCGCGCGTTCCCGGGCGAGCCGGCGCAGCGTCGCGCGCGTGGAGCGGCTCAGCGCGATGGGCTGGAGCATCGGCAGGCAGTCGGCCACGGCGTCCGGGCCGAGCACGCCGACCGCCGAGGCCACGGCACGCTCGGCGCCGATGCGCAGCCCGAGGGTGACCAGCAGCTGGGAGATGTCCATGCGCAGCAGCAGGCTGTTCGCCGCGATCTCGCCGATCCGGAGGTCGGTGATGATCACCTTGCCGGAACGATCCACCAGGATGGCGTCGCCGACCAGCCTGCGGTGCGCGATACGGCGCGACTGCAGCGCTTTGACCTGCAGCCAGGTGTCGCGCAGCAGATCGTCGGTGATCTCCTCCTCCGCGAGCGAGTCCAGGGTGCGGCCGCCGGTGTGCTCGTAGACCAGCATCACGGCGTCCGGGCCGAGCTCGGACGTGGCGATCAGCTTCGGCGCGTTGGCCCCGGCCGCGATGGCCGCGTAGGCGAGCAGGGCCTCCTGTTCCAGGGCCTGCCGCAGCGACTGGAGGCTGCTGCGGGTGGCGAAGCCGCGCAGCGTGAGGTTGCGCCACGCGCGGTAGAAGAAGCCCTGCGCCTGCTGCTCCCGGTCGACCACCGTGACGTCCAGCGGCGGCCCGTCCTCCAGGGTGACGAAGTAGCGCCGGCCGCGGTCGGTGGCGGTCTCCTGAGTGTCGGCGACCTCCTCGCGGGCCGCGCTCACCGGACGGAATCCGACGTGCCGCAGGCCCGCCATCAGCGTCCGGCCGGTCGGGCGGACGTTGGGCGATCCGACCGCGTAGAGCGTCCCGTAGGCGACGGCCCAGCCGATCAGCAGCGTCAGCAGGATCGAGAACGGTGTGGTGTAGCCGGTGACCAGCATCGAGAAGGCGTACAGGACCAGGACCGCCCACAGGACCGCGCGCCAGCGGGGCCTGCGGGACATGCCCACGGCCGTCATGTACGCGATCACCGGGGCGAGGTAGCCGTGCACCGGGTCGGTGAGCGAGCCGACGTCACCGGGGGAGGGCTGGGTGAGCGCGTCCCGGATGGAGTCCGGGGCGGCCCGCGCGACCCACAGGTCTGTGGCGAGTGTCACCCCGTGCGCGAGGACGGCCGCCAGGACGCCGTCGGCGATGCGCAGCCCGTCCCGTTTGATCAGCCGTTCGATCGCGAAGGCCACCGGGACCAGCAGGATGGCGATGCTGGAGACCAGCCCCGCGAGCTTGCTGAACACGTCGGGCGCCTGCCCGGTGCCCTTGTTGATGTCCTGTTCGAGGCCCGAGGTGGTGCCGTGCGCGAACGCGGCGATCGCGAGCAGCAGCACGATCCCCAGCAAGCCCGCCAGGACCCGGACGAGGTCGGAGGGGCGGTGCACGCGCGCGGGGAGCAGCGGTTCGTCGCCCTCCACCTCGTCCGCATGCGCCTCCTCGACGTTCTGGGCCGGCTCCTCGCCGGCCGCGCGACCGGCATCGGAGCCCTCGCCGGCCTGCTGTTCCTCGCTGGTGGCGGTCCCCTCGGGGTCCTTGTCGCCCGGGCGCGCGGTGTCAGGGCGCGGCGAAGCGCCGGACGTGCTCTCCGCGTCCTCCGGGTGCACGCCCTGCTGCTTCATCGACTCTTCTTGGTCTCGTATCACCGGTCACCGCCCGCACGATGGTGGCATGCCGCACCGACACACAGGGGCATCAGGGTGCAAACGCGGGGGCGCACAGTCTGCCCGAAGCGTCGCCCCGGGGCGAGGGCTACGCACGGTGGCGGGCGCGTCGCGCTGTCGGTGGCGTGGTGCAGGATGGGGCGGATGAGCGAGGAGAGCCTTCCGGACGCGGCCCGTCCGCAGCAGGCGGACGCGCTGCCGGAGTACGCCGAGCGGGTCCTGGAGGTCGCCGAGGTGATCCCGCCGGGGCGCGTCATGACGTACGGGGACGTGGCGGAGTGGCTGGAGGAGGGCGGGCCGCGCCAGGTGGGCCGGGTGATGGCCCTCTACGGGGGCGCCGTCCCGTGGTGGCGGGTGGTCCGCTCGGACGGCGTCCTGCTGCCCGGTCACGAGCTGCGGGCCCTGGAGCACTACCGCGCCGAGGGCACGCCGCTGAAGGAGGCGAGCAGGGCCGCCGAGGGCCATCTGCCGCGCCTCGACATGAGACGGGCGCGCTGGGACGGCGGTGGACGCGCACAGGGTCACACCTGACAGCTTCCGCCATCGGCGGGCCCGCCGTGTGACGCGTGACGCGTCCCGGGGTGGGAGGGCACGTCCGAGGCATGACGTACGTTCGTGAGGCGAGGGGCACAGGTGCCAGGAGTGACCCGAGGGATGAAGCGGAAGCCCTGCTTCCGTGCTGTCCCCCGGCGTAGCGTCGGCTGCGCGTGTCCCCCTCACCCCGCGGTCACCGCCCTCCCCGCGCGGAAGGCGGCCGCCCGCGACCCCGACCACCGTCTTCCGGCCACGGCGCAGCGCGCCGGCCACGACCCCCTGCACACCCACCAGGACCGGCGAACCACGTGAGCTCCTCTTCCTCCACCAGGCGCCTGTCGCACACCACGGTGCGACAGGGGGCCCGTGGCGCTTACCGGTTGGTGCGTACCCCTCCGGCCCAGGCGGCTCCCCCTCGTCTTGACGCAGCTCAGCGCTCGGTGGTTGACCACACCACCGGCCCGATGCTCGTCCTCGCGGGCCCGGGCACCGGCAAGACGACCACGCTCGTCGAATCGGTGGCGGCCCGTATCGCGCGCGGCGGCGACCCGGAGCGCATCCTCGTGCTGACGTTCAGCCGCAAGGCCGCCGTGGAACTGCGCGACCGCATGGCGCTGCGCATCGGCGCCGCCCGCGCGCCCCAGGCGACCACCTTCCACTCGTTCTGCTACGCCCTGGTCCGCGCCCACCAGGACCACGACCTGTTCGTCGAGCCCCTGCGGCTGCTGTCCGGCCCGGAGCAGGACGTGACCGTCCGCGAGCTGCTCGCCGGCCAGCCCGAGCTGGAGCGGCTCGGGCTCGCCCATGTGCGCTGGCCGGACGAGCTGCGCGCCTGCCTGACCACCCGCGGCTTCGCCGACGAGGTCCGCGCCGTCCTCGCCCGCAGCCGCGAACTGGGCCTCGGCCCCGGCGCCCTCGACGACTTCGCCCGCCGCATCGGCCGACCCGACTGGCGGGCCGCCGCCTCCTTCCTCGCCGAGTACCTGGACGTCCTCGACCTCCAGGGCGTCCTCGACTACGCCGAGCTGGTCCACCGCGCGGTCCTGCTCGCCCGGCGGCCCGGCGCCGCCGAGGCGCTCGCCGCGCGGTACGACGCCGTGTACGTCGACGAGTACCAGGACACCGACCCGGCCCAGGTGCGGCTGCTGCACGCCCTCGCCGGCGGCGGCCGCACCCTCGTGGCGTTCGGCGACCCCGACCAGTCGATCTACACGTTCCGCGGCGCCGACGTGAACGGCATCCTGGAGTTCCCGCACACCTTCCCGCGCGCGGACGGCCGTCCCGCCCCCGTCGAGGTCCTGCGCACCTCCCGGCGCTCGGGCACCGCGCTCCTCGCCGCGACCCGGCTGCTGACCCGACGCATGCCGCTCACCCGGCTCCCGGCCGACAAGGTCCGCGCCCACCGCGAGCTCACCGCGGTCCACGAGGGCGGCCGGGTCGAGGTCCACACGTACCCGACGGCCGGCACCGAGCTGGACAACGTCGCGGACATCCTGCGCCGGGCCCATCTGGAGGACGGCGTCCCCTGGAGCGAGATGGCCGTCCTGGTGCGCGCCGGCTCCCGCACCATCCCGACTGTCCGCCGGGCCCTCACGGCCGCCGGGGTGCCCCTGGACATCGACGGCGACGACCTGCCCCTGCGCCATGAGCCCTCCGTCGCGCCCCTGCTGACGGCACTGCGCGCGGTGGCCACGGCGGTGGCGGGGCAGGACCGCACGGGACGCACAGACGAAGCGCCGGCGGTGACCGGGCCGGCCGGGTCCGCTGCTTCCGAGGCGGAGGACCCCGACGGAACCGAGCCCGCCCCCTGCTGGCTCGACACCGAGACCGCCCTGACCCTGCTCGCCTCCCCGCTGGCCGGCATGGACGCCGCCGACCTGCGCCGCCTCGGGCGGGCCCTGCGGGACGAGGAGCGGGCCGCGGGCAACTCGCTGCCGCCGCCCTCCGACGACCTGCTCGCCCGCGCGCTGGCCGAGCCCGAGCGGCTGGCCGTGCACGACCCCACGTACGCGCGGGGCGCCCAGCGCCTCGGCGCGCTGCTCCGCACGGCACGCGAGCGCCTCGCGGGCGGCGGTACGGCCGAGGAGGCGCTGTGGGACCTGTGGCAGGGCACCCCCTGGCCCACCCGCCTGGAACGCGCAGCCCGCCGCGGCGGCGCCGCCGGCCGCAACGCCGACCGCGACCTGGACGCCGTGTGCGCCCTGTTCGCGACGGCGGCGCGCGCGGAGGAGCGCACCGGCGGCCGGGGCGCCCTGAACTTCCTGGAACAGATCGACGCAGAGGACATCGCCGCCGACACCCTCACCCGGCGGGCTGTACGCCCGGACGCGGTGCGCCTGATGACCGCGCACCGCTCCAAGGGGCTGGAGTGGCGCCTGGTCGTCGTCGCCGGGGTCCAGGAGGGCCTGTGGCCCGACCTGCGCCGCCGCGGCTCCCTCCTGGAGGCCGACCGCATCGGCCGCGACGGGCTCGCCGAACCGCTCACCCCCGGCGCACTGCTCGCCGAGGAGCGCAGGCTGTTCTATGTGGCCGCCACGCGCGCGCGTGAACGGCTCGTCGTCACGGCCGTGAAGGCACCCGCCGACGACGGCGACCAGCCGTCCCGGTTCCTGACCGAACTCGGCGTGGAACCCGTCGACGTGACCGGCCGCCCCCGCCGCCCGCTGTCCGTGGCCGCCCTCGTCGCCGAACTCCGGGCCACGACGGTCGACCCGCGCGCGTCGGACACCCTGCGCCGGGCCGCAGCGCTCCGGCTGGCCCGGCTGGCCGCGCTCGCCGACGACGACGGCCGTCCGCTGGTGCCCGCCGCCCACCCCTACCGCTGGTGGGGCATGTTCGAACCCACCGAGTCGAAGGTGCCGCTGCGCGACCGCGACCAGCCCGTGGTGCTGTCCGGCAGCGCGCTGGACCAGCTCGCCAACACCTGCTCGCTGCAGTGGTTCCTCGGCCGCGAGGTGAAGGCCGACGCGCCCGCGACCGTCGCCCAGGGCTTCGGCAACGTGGTCCACGTCCTCGCCGACGAGGTCGCCTCCGGGCACACACCGGCCGATCTCGCGGTCCTCATGGAACGGCTCGACTCCGTCTGGAACGCCCTCGCCTTCGACGCCCCGTGGAAGTCCGAGCAGGAGAAGGCCAACGCGCGCGTGGCGCTCGAACGCTTCCTCCGCTGGCACGTGATGGACCGGGCGGGCCGCGCCCCGGTCGCCAGCGAACACGACTTCGACGTGACGCTGGAGGCGGGCGACTTCGAGGTGCGCATCCGCGGCCAGCTGGACCGCGTCGAGGCCGACGCCGACGGACGCGCCTACGTCGTGGACTTCAAGACCGGCAAGCAGGCCCCCAGCGCCGCCGAGGTGGCCCGCCACCCGCAGCTCGCCGTCTACCAGCTCGCCGTGCGCGAGGGCGCCGTCGACGAGGCCTTCGACGGCGTACGGCCCGAGCCGGGCGGCGCCGAACTCGTCCAGCTGCGTCAGGGCGCCGCCCAGCGGGACGGCGGCGACACGCTGCCCAAGGTGCAGGCGCAGCAGCCGCTGGACGGCCCGGAGGGGGAGTGGGTCGGCGACCTGCTGGCCACGGCGGCCGGCAAGGTCCTCGACGAGCGGTTCACGCCCACCGCGGGCCAGCACTGCACCCACTGCGCGTTCCGGGCGTCGTGCAGCGCGCGCCCGGAGGGCCGGCACGTGGTCGAGTGACCGCGCCCTCGGGAGGGGCGGCACGCGGGGTGCGGTGACCGCCCCGAGGGACGGCACGCGGTCCGGTGACCGGCGTGACGGATCGCACCACCCGGCTCCGACCTGCGCTTCTTCCGTCCCGGCGGGCCGATCCGGCACGCGCTGTCAGTGGCCGCCGCTAGCCTTCCTCAGGTGCCCGCCCGTATCACCGACCCCGAGCAGCTCAAAGAGCTCCTCGGCATCCCGTTCACCCCGGAGCAGACGGCCTGCATCACCGCACCGCCCGCCCCGCAGGTGATCGTGGCCGGCGCCGGATCGGGCAAGACAACGGTCATGGCGGCCCGCGTGGTGTGGCTGGTCGGCACCGGCCAGGTCGCGCCGGAGCAGGTCCTCGGCCTGACCTTCACCAACAAGGCCGCGGGCGAGCTCGCCGAACGCGTCCGCAAGGCCCTCGTCCGGGCCGGGGTCACCGACCCCGACGCCATCGACCCGGACCGGCCGCCGGGCGAACCGGTGATCTCCACGTACCACGCGTTCGCGGGCCGCCTGCTGACCGACCACGGGCTGCGCATCGGTCTCGAACCGACCTCCCGGCTGCTCGCGGACGCCACCCGCTACCAGCTCGCCGCGGGCGTGCTGCGCGAGGCCCCCGGCCCCTACCCGGCCCTCACCCGCTCCTTCGCCGACCTCGTCAGCGACCTGCTCGCCCTCGACGCCGAACTCTCCGAGCACCTCGTGCGCCCCGAGGCGCTGCGCGCCCACGACGCCCAGTTGCTGCTCACCCTCCAGGGCACCAGGCTCAGCAACGCCGACCTGCGCAAGGTCCCCGAGGCCGCCGCCGCGCGCCGCGAGCTCGCCGAACTCGTCGTCCGCTACCGCGCCGCCAAGCGGGAACGGGACCTGCTCGACTTCGGCGACCAGATCGCCCTGTCGGCGCGCCTGGCGCGGATCCCGGAGGTGGGTCGCCTCCTGCGCGACGAGTTCCGGGTGGTCCTCCTCGACGAGTACCAGGACACCTCCGTCGCCCAGCGCGTCCTCCTCGCCGGCCTGTTCGGCGACGGCACCGGCCACCCGGTGACCGCCGTGGGCGACCCCTGCCAGGCGATCTACGGCTGGCGCGGCGCCTCCGTCGCCAACCTGGACGACTTCCCCGAGCACTTCGCCCACGCCGACGGCCGCCCCGCCACCCGCCAGGCCCTCAGCGAGAACCGCCGCAGCGGAGGCCGCCTCCTCGACCTCGCCAACGGCCTCGCGGAGCCCCTGCGCGCCCTGCACGCGGGTGTGGAGGCACTGAGCCCGGCCCCCGGAGCCGAGCGTGACGGCATCGTGCGCTGCGCCCTCCTGGCCACCCACGCCGAGGAGATCGACTGGATCGCCGACTCCGTCGCCCACCTGGTGAACACCGGCAAGGAGCCCGGCGAGATCGCCGTCCTGTGCCGTACGGCGACCGACTTCGCGGAGATCCAGGCGGCGCTCGTCGCCCGGGACGTCCCCGTCGAGGTGGTCGGCCTGTCCGGCCTGCTCCACCTGCCCGAGATCGCCGACCTGGTCGCCGTCTGCGAGGTCCTCCAGGACCCCGGCGCCAACGCCTCCCTGGTCCGCCTGCTCACCGGCCCGCGCTGGCGCATCGGCCCGCGCGACCTCGCCCTGCTGGGCCGGCGCGCCCGCCTCCTGGTCTCCCACGCGCGCGTGGACGGCGACGACGACCCCGACCGCCGTCTCGCCGAGGCCGTCGAGGGCATCGACCCGGCCGAGGTGATCTCCCTCGCGGACGCCCTCGACACGTTCCTGGAGACGCCGCTGGACGGCGCCGGGGACGACGACGGGCTGCCCTTCTCGCCCGACGCGCGCGTGCGCTTCGCCCGTCTCGCCGCCGAGCTGCGCGACCTGCGCCGCTCCCTGTCCGACCCGCTCATGGACGTCCTGCACCGCGTCCTCGCCGTCACCGGCCTGGAGGTCGAGCTGTCGGCCTCCCCGCACGCGCTCGCCGCCCGCCGCCGCGAGACCCTGTCGAACTTCCTCGACATCGCCGCGTCCTTCGCCGCCGGCGACCACGAGGCCTCCCTGCTCGCCTTCCTGGCCTTCCTGCGCACCGCAGCCCAGTACGAGAAGGGCCTCGACAACGCCCTGCCGGGCGGCGACAACACCGTCAAGGTGCTCACCGCCCACAAGTCCAAGGGCCTGGAGTGGGACGTCGTGGCCGTCCCCGGCCTGGTCACCGGCACCTTCCCCAGCTCCCAGGGCCGCGAGAAATGGACCGCGCAGGGCAAGGTGCTTCCGCACGAGCTGCGCGGCGACGCCGACACGCTCCCCGACGTCGACTCCTGGGACTCCCGGGGCCTGAAGGCCTTTCACGAGGCCATGAAGGAGCACCAGCACACCGAGGAGCTGCGCCTCGGCTACGTCACCTTCACGCGGCCCCGCTCGCTGCTTCTCGGCTCCGGCCACTGGTGGGGTCCCAGCCAGAAGAAGCCCCGCGGGCCCTCCGACTTCCTGCTGGCCCTCCACGACCACTGCGCGACCGGGCACGGAGAGATCGAGGTGTGGGCCGACGAGCCGGCCGACGGCGCGGAGAACCCGGCCCTGCTCCGGGAGGGCGCCGAGCACGCCTGGCCCCTGCCCCTGGACGAGACCGCCCTGGCCCGGCGCCGCGCGGCCGCCGAGACGGTCCTGGCCCACCTGGAGCGGCTGGCGTCCCGGGACGACCCCGTCGCGACGCACGATCCCGGCACCTACGACGACCCCGACTGGCCGCCCCCGCCGGACGAGGACGACGACCGCGCGTTCGCCGACGCGTACGCCCACCCGGACGACGACCCCGGCGCATCCGATCTGTGGGACGACTCTCCCCTCGACCACGCTCCCCTCGACGACGCCCCGCTCGACGAGGCCCCTTTCGAGGACGGCGCCTACGACGACACCCCGTACGAGAGCGCCATCCAGCACGAGAGCGCCCCCGACGCGACCGCCGGACACCACCGCCCTCGCGACCCGGAGTCCCGGACCACCGGCCGCCCGGCCATCCCGCACCAGGCGGCGCGGCCGCGCCCGCGCACGGCGGACGGCGAACACCTCACACCGGAAGAGGCCCGCACCCTCGCCTCCTGGGACCGTGACCTCGACGCCCTGACCGGCGAGCTGCTGCGCGCCCGCGCGAGCGTCACGGACGTACCGCTGCCCGCGTCCCTGACCGCCTCCCAGCTGATGCGGCTGGCCGCCGATCCGGACGGGTTCGCGCAGGAACTCGCGCGCCCCATGCCGCGCCCCCCGCAACCCGCCGCACGCCGAGGCACCCGATTCCACGCATGGGTGGAAGCCCGCTTCGAAGAGTTGACGCTGCCGATGCTGGAGCCCGATGAGCTGCCCGGCAGCGAGGCGGAGATCGCCGACGAACGCGACCTGGAGGCCCTCAAGGACGCCTTCGAGCGCACGGAGTACGCGCACCGCACGCCGTACCGGGTGGAGGCCCCGTTCCAGCTCGCGATCGCCGGCCGGGTCGTCCGCGGCCGCATCGACGCCGTGTACCGCGACGGAGACGGCGACGGGGCGACGTACGAGATCGTCGACTGGAAGACCAACCGCGCCCGCACCGCCGACCCCCTCCAGCTCGCCCTGTACCGGCTCGCCTGGGCCGAGCAGCAGGGCGTCCCCCTGGAGTCGGTGGACGCCGTCTTCCTGTACGTCCGCAGCGGCGAGGTCGTACGCCCGGACGACCTGCCGGACCGCTCGGCGCTGGAACGCCTGCTCACCGGCGAGCCCGCCGGGGAGACGGAGTGTGAGGAACCGCCCAATCAGGATGCCCGCGCGGGCCGATAGGCTCGGGAGTATGAGCCAGACCCCGGACGACGCTGTCCGTACGTACATCGAACAGCACAGCACCGCCTTCCTCGACGATCTCGCGGAATGGCTGCGCATCCCGTCCGTCTCGGCTCAGCCGGCCCACGCGCCCGACGTGCGCCGCAGCGCCGACTGGCTCGCCGCCAAGCTCCTGGAGACCGGCTTCCCCACGGTCGAGGTCTGGCCCACGCCCGGCGCACCCGCCGTCTTCGCGCACTGGCCCTCCGGCGACCCCGAGGCGCCCACGGTCCTCGTCTACGGCCACCACGACGTGCAGCCCGCCGCCCGCGAGGACGGCTGGGACAGCGAGCCGTTCGAGCCCGTCGTGCGCGACGGACGGCTGTACGCGCGCGGGGCGGCCGACGACAAGGGCCAGGTGTTCTTCCACACACTCGGCGTCCGGGCCCACCTCGCGACGACCGGCCGCACCGCCCCGGCCGTCGACCTCAAGCTGCTGATCGAGGGCGAGGAGGAGTCCGGCTCCCCGCACTTCCGCGCCCTGGTCGAGGAGCGCGCCGACCGGCTCGCCGCCGACGCGGTGATCGTCTCCGACACGGGCATGTGGGCCGAGGACACCCCCACCGTGTGCACGGGCATGCGGGGCCTCGCCGAGTGCGAGATCCGGCTGCACGGCCCCGACCAGGACATCCACTCCGGCTCGTTCGGCGGCGCCGTCCCGAACCCGGCGACCGCCGTCGCCCGCTTGGTCGCCGCCCTCCACGACGACCACGCGCGTGTGGCGATCCCCGGCTTCTACGACGGGGTCGTGGAGCTGACCGACCGCGAGCGTGAGCTCTTCGCCGAGCTGCCCTTCGACGAGGCGCAGTGGCTGCGCACCGCCAGGTCGCACGCCGGCCACGGCGAGAGCGGCCACACCACGCTGGAGCGCGTCTGGGCCCGCCCCACCGCCGAGGTCAACGGGATCGGCGGGGGCTACCAGGGCCCCGGAAGCAAGACGATCATCCCGTCGTCCGCCATGGTGAAGTTGTCCTTCCGGCTGGTCGCCGGGCAGGACCCGGACCACATCGAGAAGGCCGTCCGCGCGTGGGCCGCCGAGCAGGTGCCTGCGGGGATCCGCTGCGAGATCACCTTCAGCGGGGCCACCCGCCCGTGCCTGACGCCCCTCGACCACCCGGCCCTCCGGTCCGTCGTCCGGGCCATGGGCCGCGCCTTCGAGGGCCCCGTCCGCTTCACGCGCGAGGGCGGCTCCGGGCCCGCCGCCGACCTCCAGGACGTGCTCGGCGCACCCGTGCTCTTCCTCGGCATCTCCGTCCCCTCCGACGGCTGGCACGCCCCGAACGAGAAGGTCGAGCTCGACCTGCTCCTCAAGGGCGTCGAGACCACCGCCTACCTGTGGGGCGACCTCGCCGCGCACTGGCGTCATGTGCCCTGACGCACCGCCCCCGCCCGGAGCGGCCTCGCGCGCGGCGCACCGCAGACGCCGCCGCAACGCCGGCGCTGCCGCCCCCGGTCGTCTCCCGTCCCATGTCCCGCCGATCCACCCGCCGAAGCACACCGTTCCACTGGGGGAGTTGGAAGCACCCGTGACCACCTCGACCGACCACACCGCCGACCGACCCGTCTCGCTCACCGCCCCGAGCGGCATCGACCGCGCCGCCCACCACCGGCTCGACGAGGCCTGGCTGGCGGCGGCGTGGAGTCACCCCACGACCCGCTGCTTCGTGGTCTCCGGCGGTCAGGTCCTGATCGACGAGACGCCGGACGGGCGTACCGAACTCGTCATGACCCCCTCGTTCGAGGCACCCCTCACCGAGGCGCACCGGTACTTCCTCGGTATCGACGAGGACGGCGTCAGCTACTTCGCCCTGCAGAAGGACGTCCTGCCCGGCCGTATCGACCAGTCCGCGCGACCGGCCGGCCTGCGCGAGGCCGGACTGCTGCTGTCCCCGCGTGACGCGGGCCTGATGGTGCACGCCGTCGGCCTGGAGAACTGGCAGCGCACCCACCGCTTCTGCTCCCGCTGCGGCGAGCGCACCGTCATCGCCGCGGCCGGGCACATCCGCCGCTGCCCCGCCTGCGGCGCCGAGCACTACCCGCGCACCGACCCGGCCGTGATCATGGCCGTCACCGACGAGGAGGACCGCATCCTCCTCGGCCGCCAGGTGCACTGGCCCGAGGGCCGCTTCTCCACGCTCGCGGGCTTCGTCGAGCCGGGGGAGTCCATCGAGCAGGCCGTGCGGCGCGAGGTCTTCGAGGAGGCCGGCATCACCGTCGGCGGGGTCGAGTACGTGGCCAGCCAGCCCTGGCCCTTCCCGTCCAGCCTCATGCTCGGCTTCATGGCCCGCGCCACCTCCTACGACATCCAGGTGGACGGCGACGAGATCCACGAGGCCCGCTGGTTCTCCCGCGAGGACCTGCGCGCGGCCTTCGAGTCGGGCGAGGTCCTGCCGCCCTACGGCATCTCGATCGCGGCCCGTCTGATCGAGATCTGGTACGGCAAGCAGCTGCCGACGCGCGGCGTCTGACCCGCGGGGAAGCGCACGGACGCAGACGAAGAGGGTGGCGGCCCGGTCACGGGCAGCCACCCTCTTCTCAGCTGTGGAGCGGACGTCCGCTCAGACGCTGATCTTCTGCTTCACCTGGGCCAGCGACGGGTTCGTCAGCGTCGAACCGTCCGCGAAGAGCACGGTCGGCACGGTCTGGTTTCCGCCATTGGCCTTCTCGACGAACGCGGCGGACTCGGGGTCCTGCTCGATGTTGATCTCGGTGTACGCGATGCCCTCGCGGTCCAGCTGCTTCTTCAGCCGCTGGCAGTAGCCGCACCAGGTGGTGCTGTACATCGTCACAGTGCCCTGCATGTCTCGTGCGCTCCTCGGATGGCTCGGGGATCAGGTCGTCCGGAGGGAGAACGTACGGCGGCGGCGCTCCATTCCCACCCGGGGTATGCCGGGCACGTGACGCCTGCCGCATAAGTACGACTGTCCCTGCCCGCCTGTGGACAACCGGCGCGGCCGCCTCCGGCGACCTGGCAGCATGAACGTGTGACAGCAGCAACGCACTCCACCCTCTTCCCGCAGGTACCGGACTCCCCCGACGCGGTGCTCGAAGGGCTCGACCCCGAGCAGCGCGAGGTGGCGACCGCCCTGCACGGTCCGGTGTGCGTGCTCGCCGGAGCCGGTACCGGCAAGACCCGGGCCATCACCCACCGCATCGCCTACGGGGTGCGCGCCGGCATCCTCCAGCCCGGCAGCGTCCTCGCCGTCACCTTCACCGCCCGCGCCGCGGGGGAGATGCGCGGGCGGCTGCGCCAGCTCGGCGCCGCCGGGGTCCAGGCCCGTACGTTCCACTCGGCCGCGCTGCGGCAGCTGCAGTACTTCTGGCCGAAAGCCGTCGGTGGCTCCATGCCGCGCCTCGTCGACCGCAAGATCCAGCTTGTCGCCGACGCGGCCGCCGCCTGCCGCATCCGCCTCGATCGCAACGAGCTGCGGGACGTCACCGCCGAGATCGAGTGGTCCAAGGTCACCCAGACCGTCCCCGCCGACTACGCGCTCGCCGCCGCGAAGGCCGGTCGTGAGGCGCCCCGCGACCCCGCCGAGATCGCCCAGCTCTACACCGTCTACGAGGACCTCAAGCGGGACCGCGCCGTCATCGACTTCGAGGACGTCCTGCTGCTCACGGTCGCCGTCCTCCAGGACCGCCAGGACATCGCCGAGCAGGTGCGTTCCCAGTACCAGCACTTCGTGGTCGACGAGTACCAGGACGTCAGCCCCCTCCAGCAGCGCCTGCTGGAGCTGTGGCTCGGTGACCGCGACAGCCTCTGCGTGGTGGGGGACGCCAGCCAGACGATCTACTCGTTCACCGGCGCCACCCCGGACCATCTGCTCGACTTCCGCGCCCGCCACCCCGGAGCCACCGTCGTCAAGCTGGTCCGCGACTACCGCTCCACCCCCCAGGTCGTCCGCCTCGCCAACGGTCTGCTCTCCCAGGCCCGCGGCCGCGCCGCCGACCACCGGCTGGAACTGGTCTCCCAGCGCGACCCCGGTCCCGAGCCCGTCTACACCGAGTACACCGACGAACCGGCCGAGGCGGAGGGCGCCGCCCGGCGCATCCGGGACCTGCTGGACGACGGTGTCCCGGCCGCCGGGATCGCCGTCCTGTTCCGGACGAACTCCCAGTCCGAGACCTATGAGCAGGCCCTCGCCGACGCGGGCATCCCCTACCAGCTGCGCGGCGCCGAGAGGTTCTTCGACCGCCCCGAGGTGCGCAAGGCGAGTGTCGCCCTGCGCGGCGCGGCCCGCTTCGGCGGCAACGACTCCCTCCTGGACGATGTCGTGGACCTGCCCTCGCAGGTGCGCGCCGTGCTGTCGGGGGAGGGCTGGACGTCCGAACCGCCGGCCGGCTCCGGTGCCGTCCGAGAGCGCTGGGAGTCGCTGGCCGCCCTCGTCCACCTCGCGCAGGACTTCGCGGCGGCCAAACCCGGCGCCACCCTCGCCGACCTGGTCGCCGAGCTCGACGAGCGGGCGAACGCCCAGCACGCCCCCACCGTCCAGGGCGTCACCCTCGCCTCCCTCCACTCGGCGAAGGGCCTGGAGTGGGACGCCGTCTTCCTGGTCGGCGTCGCCGAGGGCATGATGCCGATCTCGTACGCCAAGACCGACGAGCAGGTCGAGGAGGAGCGCCGCCTCCTGTACGTGGGTGTCACCCGCGCCCGGCGCCACCTCCATGTCTCCTGGGCGCTGACCCGCGCTCCCGGTGGCCGGCCCAACCGCCGTCCCAGCCGTTTCCTGGACGGACTGCGCCCCGGTTCCGCGGGTGCCGCGGGCCGGGCGGCGTCCGGAGGCGGTGCCGGCGGCGTCGAGCGGGGGCACACGCGGGCGTACACCAGCCGGCGCGAGGACGCCCCGAGACGGAGGCAGCGCAGCCCGGCCCGCTGCCGGGTCTGCGGGCGCACCCTCATCGACGCCGGTGAGATGAAGCTGATGCGCTGCGAGAACTGCCCCTCCGAGATGAACGAGGGCCTGTACGCGCGTCTGCGCGACTGGCGAGCGGGTCAGGCGCGGCGCAGCGGCCAGCCCGACTTCTGCGTCTTCACGGACCGGACCCTGATGGCGATCGCTGAGGCGGAGCCGAACAGTCCGGATGAGTTGGCCCGCATTCCAGGTCTCCTCAAGCGGAAGCTCGACCGCTACGGAGCCGATGTGCTGGCCATATGCGCAGGTCAGGAGGTCGGGGAGAGCGAGGTGGGGGACTGAGGGGAACTCGTCCCAAAAATAGTTTGCGCATGCCCCAGCGATCCCCATAGGTTCTTAACCACGCGAGCGGAGGCCTTCTCGGAGGCCCCTGATCCGTGATGTACTTGCATACCCGCAGGACTGGTTCACACCAGTCCCCCCGAGACGCCGAGAGGAGGCGAGTCCAGTGATCAGCATCAACGCCAGCTCCATCAGCACCGCCAAAATGACCGATCGCTCGGTCGTCGCCTCCCTGTGCATGCTCGACGCCTCGGACCTGGGCACCGGTCTGTCCGGCATTCGTGCCGGTCGTCCGGCGTCCGCCGTGTCCCTCGCGGGCCTTCCCGTCCGTGAGCGCAATGAGCGACCGACCAAGGCACTGGAAGCGGCAGTAGTGGCACAGGCGCAGGCCTATGCCTTTACGGCGACCGGTGCCGGATTCCGGAAGCAGACGACGCAGCACCACCAGATGTGGGCCTTCCGTGGGCCAGAACCCTGGAGTGATCCAGCCTGATCTCGATCAGGCCGGCGCCTTCAGGGCCGCGGAACCCCATCCGGGATCCGCGGCCCTTCTGTTTGTCCTCCCACAGGGACGACAGAGCGAAGGTGCCTCGGGACAGGCAAGACCCGGTACCAGCCGCCAACCGGCCCAACAGGGCCGGAACGAACAGACGAGGAAGACGATCCGTGCAACTCGAAGCGCACGCCCCGTCCGTACCGCCTTCAGACGTGATTCCCAAGCCTGGCTCCACGGAGGACCCGACCTTGACCCCCCTCACCGCGCTCACCGCGCTCGACGACGCCATCGAGAACCTCGGCGTGCCCGTCCCCTGCCGTTCGTACGACCCGGAGGTCTTCTTCGCCGAGTCGCCGGCGGACGTCGAGTACGCCAAGTCCCTCTGCCGCACCTGCCCGCTGGTCGAGGCCTGCCTCGCCGGCGCCAAGGAGCGGCGTGAGCCCTGGGGCGTCTGGGGTGGCGAGCTGTTCGTCCAGGGTGTCGTCGTCGCCCGGAAGCGGCCGCGTGGCCGCCCGCGCAAGAACCCGGTCACGGCATGAACATCACCGGAACGATCGACCGCCCCCTCACGCACGACCCCCAGAAGCAGGCCCCGATGAAGCCGTCCACCAACGAGACCGCAAGCTCCGCGCCTGAAGACTTCACCAGCAGTGGCGCCACCACCTCGCGCCAGAACAGGAACCGAGAGATGCAACTCATCCAAGAAGCCCTGGCACGTGCGCATATGCACGACCTCCAGCGCGAGGCGCAGCGGGAGCGACAGGCCGTGCGCCTGGCGACCGCTCGCCGGATGCAGCGCCGGGCCGAGCGCGCCTCGCGGCGTGCCCGCCGCGCGCTCGCCATGGCGGTCATGCAGTAACGCCGCACCGCCGGCCGGTGGTCCTTCCACCGGCCGGGCACTGACTCCCGCGGGGGCCGATCCGTCACGAACGGAGCGGCCCCCGCCGTGCGTTGTCCGGGCGGTCGGCAGGCGCCGGCGATATCGTCGGACGGGTGACGAGTCCTCCCGGCAGCGAGGGCGGCCGTGGCTCCGACGCCGAGCCCCGGCCGACGGTGTGCGCTCGCTGCGGCGCCCGCAGCGCGGAGCCGCGGCCCACCTGGACCTGCTCCGTGGAGAACGGCGTCCGGATCCACTTCTGCGACGCCTGCTCGCGTGAGAACCTGCGCGCGATCGAGGGCCGGCTGGACTCCGCCTGGTGGTAGCCCGGCCGCTCAGGCCTCCGCCGCCGAGTCCTCCTCGTCCGTCAGGCCCTCCGGCGCGAACCCCGGCAGCCACTCCTCCAGTTCCTCCCGCAGCCGCACCGTCGCCCCCAGCTGGCACAGCACGCCGATGGTGCTCAGCGTCACCCGGTGGATGAGGAGGTAGGCCGGGGGCAGATTGAGCCGCTTGCCCAACTGGTAGGCGGGGGAGCGGGGGTCGGCCACCCGGGCCGCCTGACTGCGCATCCAGCCGCGGGTGAACGTGAACTCCTCGACCTGGGCCGGTTCGATGATCGGCAGCAGGTAGTCCAGGACGGCGTCGGGCTCCAGGTCGATCGACTCCTTGACGAAGCCCTCGGCGCACAGCATCTCGTAGACCGCGTCCGCGTCGCCGTCCAGCGTCATCCGCAAGGACTCCCCGATGGTCGTCGGCAGGCCCCCAGGGAGCCGGTCGACTGTGCCGAAGTCCAGCACGCCCAGCCGCCAGTCGTCCTCGCCCTCCGGGCCGCCCGGCAGCAGACGGAAGTTTCCCGGGTGGGGGTCGGCGTGCAGCAGACCGGTGCGGGCCGGGCCGGAGAAGAGGAACCGGGCCAGGAGCTGACCGGCGCGGTCGCGCTGCTCCTCGGTGCCGTCGGAGATCACCTCCGAGAGCGGCACCCCGTCGATCCACTCCGTGATCAGGACCTCGTCGCTCTGGTGGACGACCGCCGGCACGACGACGTCCGGGTCGTCCGCGAACTCCTCCGCGTGGGCCTGCTGCGCCTGCGCCTCCAGGCCGTAGTCCAGCTCCTCGGAGACGCGGTCCCTCAGCTCCGCGATCAGCGGCTTGATGTCCATGCCCGGGATCAGGGGGCCGAGCAGCCGGGCGAAGCGGCTCAGCTGGTTCAGGTCGGACAGCAGGGCCTCCCCCGCTCCGGGGTACTGCACCTTGACCGCGACCTCACGGCCGTCGTGCCACACGCCACGGTGCACCTGGCCGATCGAGGCCGCGGCGGCCGGTTTGTCCTCGAACTCCAGGAACAGGTCGTGCCAGTCCTCACCGAGCCGTTCCGCCAGCACCGTGTGCACGGTGCGCGTCGGCATCGGCGGCGCGGCCTCCTGGAGCTTGGTGAGTGCCGCCCGGTACGGCCCGGCGACCTCCTCGGGCAGGGCCGACTCGAAGACGGACAGGGCCTGCCCGAACTTCATCGCGCCGCCCTTGAGCTCGCCCAGGACCTTGAACAGCTGCTCGGCGGTCCGCTGCTGCAGTTCGCGGCCGACGATCTCCGCGGACTCGCCGACGATCCGCTTGCCGAGTCCCCAGGTCGCCCGCCCGGCGAAGCCGAGCGGCAGCGCCGCGAGCTTGGCGGTGCGGGTGACCGCCTTGCGCGGAAGATCAGACATGCGCCCTCCAGATCCGAGCCGGCCGTGCGGTGCCCGCCTCGCGGCGTGGCTTCTTCGACGGCCGTTCCTCCGCCATTGTCTCGTGCGTTTGCTCCTTGGCGGAGGGGTGTTCCTCCTCACCTTTCTCCGCGGCGCCGCACGGACAGGCGCGATGCGCCCACACCGGGCGAGCATGCCAGGTCAGACCCGGTAGGGACACCTCCCAGCGGGCACCCGCCGTCGACGGGGTCCGGCCGTCGAGGAAGGCCAGCGCGTGCGCGGCGGCCAGTCCGGCGACCGCGGTGGCCAGCGCCAGATCGCAGGGCGGCACCGGCCGCGCCCGTCCCCGGCCCGACCGCCACTGGGTCACCAGGCGGGGCCAGGCCGGGTCCCGGTCGGTGCGGTCCGCGTCGAGGCACCCGGCGCACGCCGTCTCGCCGGGCAGGACGAGAGGGCCGACCACACCGGTGCCCTCCACCACGCCGACGTACAGATGGGGCGTACCGGAGCCGATCAGCGGTTCCGCGGCGGACGGTGACGGGGCGTGCACGCCGACGTCGTCGCGCGGCGCGATGATCACCAGGGAGTGGCCGTGGGCGTCCTGTCCGCGGGGGGAACGGGTGTCGCGGCGCGGTGGGCGGTCCGGCGCGTGGCGGCGCGCGACGCGGCGGGCCGCCTCGTCCCTGCGGTCGCCGATCGTCTCCGCGGGCAGCCCACCCGGCGTCACGTCCCACGGCTCGACCCGCCCGATGTCGCGCACGTCCACCTCGCCGACCCCGGCCGCCGCCAGCAGCGAGGCGAGCACCGCGCCGACCCGGCCCGCGCCGCGCACCTGCACCCGCGCGGAGCGGCGGGCGGCGAGCCGGCTGATCGCCTCGCCCGGCTCGGACGTGGTCAGGGACAGCGAGGCAAGATCGGGACGCAGCCGGTCCAGGACCGCCTTCCTGCGCCGCAGCAGGTCGCCCCCCGGCCCGCCGCCCCGGGCGTCGTCGAGCAGGCCGGCCCGCGTGAGCCGTCTCAGCAGCCCGTCGACGTGACCGTCGGGCAGGTCCATCCGCCGGCCCTCCTCGCGCAGCAGCTCCGGTCCCCGCGTGCCGTTCAGCAGGTCGAGGAAACTGCCCGTCGCGGTGTCCATCGGGCCGAGCGTCAGCGCCTGCGCCGGAGTCATCCCGAACTGCACCGTGTTGAGGTCCCGCCAGCCGCGCCTCAACGCGGGCTTCAGCAGGGGCGCCTGCGGGAGTCCCGCCCTGGCCTCCTCGTCCGTCTCCGCCGAAATGGGGGACGAATGGGCAGAAATCGATACATCGGTGTCGGTCGAAGTTGCAGCGTGCATGAACTGGCCCCCGTAGCCGTCGTCGTGGTGCGTCCCCGTCTGCCGGGGGAGCCCGGTCGTGGCCCCCCGACAGCAGTCAGGATGCCCCGGCGCGGCGATCGGTGCGGAAAGTTGTCCACAGGCAGTGGATATTCGTCGTACAAATCAGACGCCGGGTGAGGGATCGGAATCGAACCGTCCCGGAGTCGGGACTTCCCCCCGGGGCACCGGGTAACGTCGGGGCGTGTCCGTCGACCCACTGCACCGCGCCGGAACGCCACAGCGCAGTACGACGAGCCCGCCCATGAGCGGCCCGGGGGCGAACGCGATCGAGGTCCGCAGGAGCGCCCGGCGCCGCCGGACGGTGTCGGCGTACCGCGAGGGCGATCGCACCATCGTGCTCATCCCCGCCCGGATGTCCGAGGCGGAGGAGCAGCGCTGGGTGAGCGTCATGCTCGACAAACTGGCCGCCCAGGAGAGCAAGAAGGTCCTCGGCGACGCCGAACTGTCCACGCGTGCCGAGCGGTTGTCGGAGCAGTATCTGGGCGGCCGGGCCCGGCCGGACTCGGTGCGCTGGGTCACCAACCAGAACACCCGCTGGGGTTCGTGCACCCCCGCCGAGGGCAGCATCCGGCTCTCCCACCGCCTGCAGGGCATGCCCGAATACGTCGTGGACTACGTCCTCCTGCACGAGCTCGCGCATCTCCTCGTCCCCGGCCACGGCCCGCGCTTCTGGCGCCTGCTGGAGGCCTATCCCCGCACCGAGCGGGCCAAGGGCTATCTCGAAGGCGTCGTGGCCGCCGAGCGTCTGCCCCATCTCCCTGCTGCCCGGGGCGAGTGACCGCTCCCCTCCGAGGTGTCCGCAGACGGTGCCTCCGCCTCCTTCGCGGCGGTTGTGTACCGGGTCTGTACCGGCTTGGTCCGATGTCCGAGTTTGCCGTTAGCCTGTCGCGACGCACTTACTTCGGGATGGGGGACGGTCGTTACGCATGGCCAGGGAATTCCAACGCGGCCACAAGGCCAGGATCAGTGACCTCACGGCGGGCACGGATCTGTACGTAGGCGTACAGATCGGCGGCCCGGGGCTGACCTTCGACATCAGCTGCTTCGGTCTCGACGCCGACGAACGGCTCTCGGACGACCGTTACTTCATCTTCTTCAATCAGCCGAAGTCCCCCGAGGAGGCCGTCCAGCTCCTCGGCGCGCAGGCCGGTGACACCGAGTCGTTCCGGGTCACGCTCGACAAGATCCCCCCGCAGATCCAGAAGCTGTCCTTCACAGCGACGATCGACGGCGCCGGCCAGATGTCGCAGATCGGCCCCGGATACCTCCGCATCGTCGCGGGCGGCGAGGAGGTGGCCCGATACGCCTTCAGCGGCTCGGAGTTCACCACCGAGCGCGCCGTGATGCTGGGCGACTTCTACCTGAAGGACGTCTGGCGGTTCGCCGCGGTCGGACAGGGCTTCGACGGCGGTCTCGAGGCGCTGCTCAGGAACTTCGGCGGCGAGGTGATGGAGGAGGAGATGCCCGCCGCCGCCCCGCCGCAGCCCCAGGCCGGTGCCGGCGCGCCCAGCTTCGCGCCGCCCGCCCAGGCCGCCGCCCCGCCCGCCTTCGGCGCCCCGGCAGGAGCGCCGACGCCCGCCCCGCAGCCCGCGGCCCCGCCCGCTCCCGCGCCGGCCGCCCAGGGCTTCGCGCCCCCGCCGGGTGCCACCCCGCCGCCGCCCGGCCCGGCGCCGTCGGTGCACGCCCAGCCGACCATCGTCGCGCCCATGACGCCGCCCGGCGGCACCCCGCCGCCGCCCGCCCCGGCGCCCGCGCCCTACGGCCGGCCCGCCGCGCCGCCGCCTCCCGGCTACGGCTACCCCCAGGCGCCCGCGCCGCAGGCACCCCAGGCCCCGCCCCCGCCACCCGGCTACGGCCAGCCGGCCCCGCCCCCGGGATACGGCCAGCAGCCCCCCTACGGTCAGCCCCCCTACGGTCAGCCGCCCGGCGGACAGATCCCCGGGCAGGTGCCCGGCCAGGTCCCGCACGGTGTCCCGCAGGGCGCACCCCAGGCGCCCGGAGTCGCCGCCGCGCTCCAGCAGTTCAAGGAGACGCCGACCGGACAGCGCTGGACGCAGCAGAACAAGAAGATGGTCCGCGTCGACCTCGGCATCGGCGGCCATCCGGTGCTGGCCCGGCAGGGCAGCATGGTCCTGTACCAGGGCAAGGTCGACTTCAGCTACAAGGGCGCCGGATTCGCCGGCCGGATCGTGGGCAACGCGACCGGCCAGGAGATGCAGCTGATGCGCTGCACCGGCCAGGGCCAGGTGTTCCTCGCCGAGGACTCCACGATGCTGCACCCCATCGAACTCCAGGGCGACGGCATCTGTGTCTCCGCGGAGAACGTCCTCGCCTTCGACGAGTCCCTCCAGTACGAGGTGCGCCGGATCGAGGGGCACGGCATCCCCGGTGGCGCGCTGTTCACGATGCAGTTCACCGGCACTGGCACGATCGTCGTCAAGACGCACGGCACCCCCGTGGTGCTGCCCGTCACGCCCACGACGTTCGCCGACTGCAACGCCGTGGTCGCGTGGTCGGCCGCCGCCCAGGTGGTCGTCTCCAGCCAGGTGCGCATGCGCCGCAACGCCTACCCGGGCGACACCGGCGAGAGCGTCAACCTCCAGTTCCGGGCCGCGCCCGGCAGCTTCGTCGTCGTCCAGCCGTACGAGATCTGAGGGAGAGCCCGTCATGAACCAGCCGCTCGCGGGCTACGCTCCCGCACCCGTCACCGCCCGCATGGAGAACCACGGCAACCACATGGTCAAGGTGGCCGTGCAGACCGGGCACGACCTCATGGCGCGCGTGGGCTCGATGGTCGCCTACGAGGGCTTCGTCCAGTACGAGCCCAACCCGCCCGCCGTCCGCCAGATCGCCAAGGACTGGCTCACCGGTGAGGGCGCGCCGCTGATGAAGTGCTCCGGCGACGGCCTGCTCTACCTCGCCGACTACGGCGCCAACGTCGTCGTGATCAACCTCAACGGCGACGGCATCTCCGTCAACGCCACCAACCTGCTGGCCTTCGACGCCCATCTGACGTGGGGGGTCGAGCGGGTGAAGGGCCTGGCGAAGTTCGCCGGGCAGGGCCTGTGGAACACCAAGATCTCCGGGCAGGGCTGGGTCGCGCTGACCTCCCGGGGCAAGCCGATCGTCGTCGACTGCGGCGGCGGCGAGGACGAGACGTACGTCGACCCCGACGCGCTCGTCGCCTGGTCGCCCAACCTCAAGGTGAAGGGCAAGCGCAGCTTCAAGGCGCAGTCCCTGATCGGCCGGGGCAGCGGCGAGGCCTACCAGATGGCCTTCTCCGGCCAGGGCATCGTCGTCGTCCAGCCGAGCGAGGACAGTACCGACCGCCTCCGGGTCCGGGGCTGAGGGGGAGCAGAGAACGCCATGCAGAGCCCGATTTTCGCGTACAACGACCAGCAGACCCAGGACCGCTGGAGCCTGCAGAACAAGCAGATGCTCCGCGTCGCCCTGGAGGGGCACGACGACGTCCTGGCCCGCAAGGGCACGATGGTCGCCTACCAGGGACTCGTCGAGTTCGACGCCGAGTTCCAGAGCAACCAGCAGTCCCGCTCGCGGGCGCGCACCGGTGAGGGAATGGACCTCATGCGCTGTCACGGACAGGGCATCGTCTACTTCGCCAACCTCAAGCAGCACGTCCACCTCGTCGACGTCGACCAGGACGGCCTGACCGTCGACAGCAGCTACGTGCTGGCGATGGACTCCTCGCTGCACCACGAGGTCATCGCCGTGGACAGCCTCTACGGCATCTCCGGCTCCGGGAAGTACCAGCTCAACATCACCGGCCGCGGCAAGGTCGCCCTGATGACCTCCGGCATGCCGCTGATGATGCAGGTGACGCCCGACAAGTACGTCAACTGCGACGCGGACGCGATCGTGGCCTGGTCCACCGGTCTGCGCGTGCAGATGCAGGCGCAGACGCACTCCTCCGGGGTGTGGCGGCGCCGCGGCAACACCGGGGAGGGCTGGGAGCTCAGCTTCATGGGCACCGGCTTCGCGCTGGTGCAGCCCAGCGAGCTGCTGCCGCCGCAGAACGCCCAGATCGGTTCGGGCCTCGCCGCCCAGTACGGCATGGGCCAGCAGGGCGCCCGCGGCCAGAACCAGGGCAACGTCTGGAGCTGACGCAGGAGCGCGGGTGAGGGGCGACCACTCTGGGCGGTCGCCCCTCACCCGTTCCCGCTCACGCGCTCACAGCCGTTCGCGGCTCGCCCTGAGCAGCCGTACGACGGACTCGTCCGCCACGTTCGCCACCTCGTCGTAGCCGAACCAGCGCACGTCCAGTGACTCGTCGCTGATCGCGTGCTCGGCGTCCGGGGGCGCGAGGACGGCGTACTGCACGTCCAGGTGCCAGTTGCAGGGCGCCGGGATGGGATGCCGGTCGAGGCGCACCGGGCCACCCGGCAGCAAGGTGAGGCCGGGGACGCCGGACTCCTCGGTGGCCTCGCGCAGGGCCGCCGCCGCCAGTGTCGCGTCGCCCGGCTCGCAGTGGCCGCCCATCTGCAGCCACATCCGCAGCTTCCGGTGCAGCGTCAGCAGCACCCGCCCGCGGGTCGGGTCCACCACCAGGGCGCTCGCCGTGATGTGCCCGGCCGAGCAGGATTTCCACAGGCCGTCAGGGTGTCCCGCGAGATGGTCGAGGTAGACCTGGCGCAGCTCGGGCTGGTCCTCGTACCCCTTGAGCACCAGGACCGCGTCGTCGTACAGGCTCACTCGCTGTCGTCGTCCTTCTCGCGGTCCTTGCCGTCATCCGGGCCCTTGCTCAGGTCGGGCTTGCCGGTGGAGCCGCCGCTCGCCGCCTCGCCGAGCATCTTGTCGAGCTCGCTGAAGTCGATCTGCTCGCGGTGCACGAAGCCGTCCGGGTCGTCCAGGTCACTGGCCGTCGGCAGCATGTCCGGGTGGTGCCACAGGGCGTCCCTGCCGTCGACACCGCGCGCGTCCGTGAGCGACGCCCACAGCCGGGAGGCGTCGCGCAGCCGGCGGGGCCGCAGCTCGAGCCCGATCAGCGTGGCGAACGTCTGCTCGGCCGGACCGCCCGAGGCCCGACGGCGGCGCAGCGTCTCGCGCAGCGCGTCGGCGGACGACAGACGGGGCTTCGCGGCCGCGTGCACCACGGCGTCCACCCAGCCCTCGACCAGCGCCAGAGCCGTCTCCAGGCGGGCCAGGGCGGCCTTCTGCTCCGGGGTGTCCTCCGGCTGGAACATGCCCTGCTGGAGGGCGTCCTGCAACTGCTCGGGGTTCTGCGGGTCGAACTGGCCGACGACGTCCTCCAGCTTGGCGGTGTCGACCTTGATCCCGCGCGCGTACCCGTCGACGGCGCCGAACAGGTGGGAGCGCAGCCACGGCACATGGGCGAAGAGCCGCTGATGGGCGGCCTCGCGCAGCGCCAGGTAGAGCCGCACCTCCTCCTTCGGCACACCGAGGTCCTTGCCGAACGTCTCGATGTTGACCGGAAGCAGCGCGGCCTTACCGGCCGGGCCGAGCGGCAGGCCGATGTCGGTGGAGCCGACGACCTCGCCCGCGAGCACACCCACGGCCTGCCCGATCTGCGTGCCGAACATGGCGCCGCCCATCGAGCGCATCATGCCGATCAGCGGGCCGGCCATGGCCTGCATCTCCTCCGGCAGGACGTCGCCCATGGCGGTGCCGACCCGCTCGGCCACCGGGTCGACCAGTTCCTGCCACGCGGGCAGGGTCGCCTCGACCCACTCCGCGCGGCTCCAGGCGACGGCGGTGCCCGCACCCGACGGCAGCGACGTCGCGTCGTCGAGCCACAGGTCGGCGAGGCGCACCGCCTCCTGGACGGCGCTGCGGTCGGCCGGGCCGACGCTGGCGTCCTTGGTGCCGTCCGCCGTGCCCTGGGAGACCGTCTGCCGGGCGATCTGCTTGGCCATGTCCCAGTTCACCGGGCCGCCCTCGTAGGAGAGCATCTGACCGAGCTGCTGGAAGGCCGCGCCCAGGTCGTTGGGGCTCAGTGAACCGAACATGGCTGCGAACGGATTGTCGGCGCCCGGGCTGCCAAAGCCTCCGGCACCGGGCAGCCCGAAGCCGAACGGGTTGGACGGTCCCTGACCACCACCGCTCTCCTGGTCCTTCTTCTTGCCCTCGTCGCCGTCGTCCGGCTCCTCCGGCGGAAGGCCGAATCCGAATGGGGTGTCACTCACGGGGTTCCTCGGCTGTTAAGGCCACCGGCTGGCGCCGACGGCACGACTGCCCGATAACACCACCCAGCGTAGACACCTGGGACCGATCGGGCCTCGGTGCTTCGCCGACACTCGGCCTGCGGCAGGATGGATGCCACCTGGTACGTACGCGTCACTCACGCTCGTACTGAAGACAACCGCTGGAGACGCCCGGTGAGTTCCCCCGATCCGCAGGTTCGCGCAGCGCGAAACCCGTCAACCCCTCCCGCGCGCGGTGTGCGCGGTCCCGTCGTCGCGGTCACCGGTGCCGCGTCCGGCGTCGGCGCCCTGCTCACGGAGCGGCTCGCCGCCTCCGAGGAGGTCAAGCAGGTCATCGCCATCGACGAGCGGCGCGGCGAGTGCGCGGCGGCGCAGTGGCACATCCTGGACGTGCGCGACCCGGCGATCGCGGACAAGCTGCGCGGCGCCGACGTCGTCGTGCACCTGGCGCTCGACCTCGATCTGGAGACGGATCCCGCCGCGCGGACCGCCTACAACGTTCGGGGGACCCAGACCGTCCTGACGGCCGCCGCGGCCGCCGGAGTGCACCGGGTGGTGCTGTGCACCTCCGCCATGGTCTACGGCGCCCTGCCGGACAACGAGCTGCCGCTGTCCGAGGACGCCGAGCTGCGGGCGACCGCCGAGGCCACCGGCGTCGGCGACCTGCTGGAGATCGAGCGCCTGGCGCGCCGCGCCCCCCGCGCCCACCCGGGCCTCAACGTCACCGTCGTCCGCCCCGCCGTCCTGGTCGGCGGCACCGACACCGCCCTGACCAGGTACTTCGAGTCGCCCCGGCTGCTCGTGGTCGCCGGGTCCCGGCCCGCCTGGCAGTTCTGCCACGTCGAGGACCTGTGCGGCGCGCTGGAGTACGCCGTCCTGGAGAAGGTCGACGGGGAACTGGCCGTCGGCTGCGACGGCTGGCTGGAGCAGGAGGAGGTCGAGGAGCTGAGCGGGATCCGGCGCATGGAACTGCCGTCCGCGGTCGCCCTCGGCGCCGCGGCCCGGCTGCACCGCATCGGCCTGACGCCCTCCCCGGCCGGCGACCTCGCGTACACGATGTACCCGTGGGTGGTCAGCGGGAGCCGGCTCCACGACGCGGGCTGGCGGCCGCAGTGGACCAACGAGGAGGTGCTCGCGGAGCTGCTGGAGGAGGTCTCCGGCCGGCACACGGTCGCCGGACGGCGCCTGGGCCGCAAGGACGCGACGGCCGCCGGTGCCGCGGGTGCGACGGTGGCGCTGCTGGGCGCGGCGGCGGTGGTCCGCAGGGCCCGCAAGGCCCGCCGCCGGATCTGACCGCGCCCCACGACCCCGCGCCGTCTGTAGGAGGCTCCAAAGCCCCACACGCGTGTGCCGGGCGATGACGCTATTCCCCGCCCTCGCGCGCGTGGGGCACGATGGGGACATGGCACCTACCAGTGATCACCCCGGTGAGCAGGGCGCTCAGGACCCGGTCAAGCTCATCGGCATCCGTGAGACGGCCCTCTCCGTGGACGAGGTCTTCCGGGCCGTCGGGGACGACGCCGCCGGGGGGACCGCGCTGTTCGTGGGCACCGTGCGCGACCACGACGGGGGCGCCGACGTGGACGCGCTCACGTACTCCTGCCACCCGAGCGCCGAGGCCGAGATGCGGCGGATCGCGGAGAAGGTCGTCGCCGAGTTCCCGGTGCGGGCGCTCGCCGCCGTGCACCGCGTCGGCGATCTCGCCGTCGGGGACCTCGCCGTCGTCGTCGCCGTCTCCTGCCCGCACCGCGGCGAGGCGTTCGAGGCGTGCCGGAAGCTGATCGACGACCTCAAGCACGAGGTGCCGATCTGGAAGCACCAGAAATTCTCCGACGGCAGCGAGGAGTGGGTCGGCGCCTGCTGACCCGCCCCGAAGGCTCCGGGAACCCGTCCACCCCACCCGGCTTGCGTAACCGCACCCCTGGCATGAGCGTTGTCAGTGCCAGCGGTTAATCTGCTGATCAGTCAGTTGCGGTTCGCTCTGTGGGGACGGGAGGCGCGCATGACGGCGCTCGCCTGGTTGCTGATTCCGCTCGGGGCCGCGATCGGCGCAGGGCTGTGGGGGAGCTGGGCCAACAGGACCCGCAGGACCCGCGGCGACGGGCCCGAGCTCGACGGGTACGCGCGGTTCCGCGCGGCCATGGAGAAGCCCCCGTCCCGGACCTGAGCCGCCGGCGCCCCGGAGGCGCCCGCGTGGTCCGGTTCCCGGCCCTGACGGGGCTCTGACAGGACTGTCACGTACTGTCGTGCCATGCCACGCCGCACCGCGACGATGCTCGCCTCCACCCTGATGCTGATCGCGCTCCTGTGCGCGGGAGTCTTCATCCGCGTGCCGTACGCCGAGATGTCCCCGGGCCCCACGGTCAACACCCTCGGGGAACACGACGGCGAGCCGGTGCTGCAGATCTCCGGGCGCAAGACGTATCCGACGAGCGGCCACCTCAACATGACCACCGTCCGGGTCACGAGCGCCGACTACCGGATGAACCTCGTCGAGGCCGTCTACGGCTGGCTCGCGCACGACAACAAGGTCGTGCCGCACGACACCCTCTACCCGGACGGCAAGACGGAGGAGCAGTCCACCCAGGAGAACGCCGAGGAGTTCAGCCAGTCCCAGGAGAGCGCGAAGGTCGCGGCCCTGGAGGCGCTGGACATCCCGGTGCGGAGCTGGGTGATCGTCGCGACCGTCGTCAAGGGCAGCCCGGCCGAGGGCAGGCTGCACGCCGGTGACGTCATCAAGGCCGTCGACGGCACCGCGGTCAAGAAGCCCGGGGACGTCGCCGAGCTGGTGACCAAGCACAAGCCCGGCCAGGAGGTCGTCTTCACGATCGTGCCCGCCAAGGAGCAGGCCGCCGCGGAGAAGGAGCACCGGACGCCGCAGCGCACCGAGAAGGTGACGATCACCACCGCCGAGTCCGACGACAGCGGCGCGAAGCGCGCCATCGTCGGGATCTCCGCCGGGATCGACCACACCTTCCCGTTCGACATCGACATCAAGCTCGCCGACGTCGGCGGCCCCAGCGCGGGCCTGATGTTCGCCCTCGGGCTCTACGACAAGCTCACGCCGGGCAGCCTCACCGGCGGGAAGTTCGTCGCCGGCACCGGCACCATCGACGACGACGGCAAGGTCGGGCCCATCGGGGGCATCGAGATGAAGACCGTGGGAGCGCACGACAAGGGCGCGCGGTACTTCCTCACCCCCGCCGACAACTGCGCCACCGCCGCCAGGGACGTCCCCGACGGGCTCACCCTGGTCAAGGTCGACACCATCGACGACGCGCTCGGCGCCCTGAAGGACATCCGCTCCGGCGACACCGCCGCCCTGCCGAAGTGCACCACCGGGAGCTGAGCCGGCCGGCCCACCTGACACGGGGGTGCCCCTCACCCGAGGGGCACCCCCGCCGTCGTAGCCGGGTCCTCAGTCCTCGAACGTCGCCGCCAGCGCCTGCGCCAGGCCGGGCACCAGCTCGGGGCCGGTCAGGACCTCCGTCGGGGTGTCCTTCTCACGCAGCCGCAGCGCCGACTCACGGCTGCCGTCGCGCAGCACCGCCACCGTCATACGGACCTCCTGGCGCTCGGGGTGCTCCGCCACCCACCGGGTCAGCTCGGCGTCGCTCAGGCCCTGCGGCACCTGCGCCTCGGCGGACGGAGGCAGCATCAGGCGCTCCACGGTGAGCGCGCAGCCGGCGACGGCGTCGGGCCAGGCGATCGTGCCCAGGAACTCGTCGAGCTGCTTGCCCGTTGGAAGTTCGTCCTGCTCGATCGGGGTCAGGCCGGTGGACTCCTGCTCGTCCCCCAGGCCGAGCTGGGCGGCGAGGCCGGGTTCCTGGACTCGCAGCCGTGCGGTGTCGACGAGGGCGAAGAGGCGGGCGGGCTGGTCCCAGCCGAGTCCGGAAACGTACTCGTCGATCTCGAGAACGGCCCGGGTCAGCGGGTTGGCTGCCATGGGAGTGTTGGACATGGTCACAATCCTGCCTCGTTCCCGGCCGGAATCGGGAACCGAGTAAAGGGTGAGTAAGTTGCATAGGTGTGGGCCCGCGATCACGGGGGGCCACAGAGGGTCCACGAAGACGCGGGCCTGACCCAGACCAACAGCGAACTTCGGGGTGCGAAACCTTGGCTTTCCAGATGCCGGACCGCGGCGGAGGCCCGACCGGGCCACGGATGAGAGTGGGCCGCCCGTCCCGGCGGGTCCGGACCCTGCTCATGACACTGGGCGTCCTCGCCGTCCTCGGCATGGTCTTCACCATGTTCGCGGGTTTCTGGACGGACTGGCTCTGGTACCGGTCGGTGAACTACTCGTCGGTGTTCACCACGACGCTGTGGACGAAGATCGGGCTGTTCTTCGTCTTCGGCCTGCTGATGGCCCTCGCGGTCGGCTTCAACATCTGGCTGGCCCACCGGCTGCGCCCGCCGCTGAGCGCGATGTCGATGGAGCAGCAGAACCTCGACCGCTACCGCATGGGCATCGCGCCCTACAAGAAGTGGCTGCTGATCGCCATCACGGCCCTGGTCGGCCTGATCGCCGGAGCCTCCGCCTCCAGTCAGTGGCGGACCTGGCTGATGTGGGTCAACGGCGTGCCCTTCGGCGAGAAGGACCCGCAGTTCCACCTCGACGTCGGCTTCTACGCCTTCGACCTGCCCTGGTACCGGTTCCTGCTCGGCTTCGGCTTCGCCGCCGTGATCCTCTCCGTGATCGCCGCCGCGCTCACCCACTACCTCTACGGCGGGCTGCGGATCACGAGCCCCGGCGCGCGCGCCACGGCCGCCGCCACCGGGCACCTGTCGGTCCTCCTCGGGATCTTCGTCACGCTGAAGGCCGTCGCCTACTGGCTCGACCGGTACGGCCTGGCCGTCAAGTCCAGTGACTTCAAGGCCACCGACAACTGGACAGGCCTGCGGTACGTCGACGCCAACGCCTATCTGCCGGCGAAGACGATTCTGTTCTGCATCGCCGTCATCTGCGCCCTGCTGTTCTTCGCCACCCTGTGGCGGCGCACCTGGCAGCTGCCCGTGATCGGCTTCGGCCTGATGGTGCTGTCCGCGATCCTCATCGGCGGCCTGTACCCGGCGATCGTGCAGAAGTTCCAGGTCCAGCCGAACGAGCAGGCCAAGGAAGCGCCGTACGTCGAGAAGAACCTGAAGGCGACGCGTGACGCCTACGGCATCGACGGCACGCGGGTGACCGAGTACCCGGGCACCAGCAAGACCGGGGACAAGACCGAGCTGCGCGACGACGTGGACCGCACGGCGAGCATCCGGATCATGGACCCGAACATCGTCTCGCCGACGTTCCAGCAGCTCCAGCAGATCAGGAACTACTACGCGTTCCCGACCAACCTGGACGTCGACCGGTACAGCAAGGACGGCAAGGACCAGGACACGGTCATCGGTCTGCGCGAGATCAACCTCAACGGCATCCCGAAGCGCAACTGGATCAACGACCACTTCCGGTACACCCACGGCTACGGCGCCGTCGCCGCCGAGGGCACCAACGCCGACTCCCAGGGCCGTCCGGACTTCACCGAGTCCGACCTGCCGTCCAAGGGCGACCTCGGCACGTACGAGCAGCGGGTCTACTACGGCGAGAAGACCACGATGTACTCGATCGTCGGCGGTCCCCAGAAGGAGATCGACTACTCCGACGACAGCGGTGAGAAGACCTACAGCTACAAGGGCGGCAGCGGGGTCAGCCTCTCCAGCCCGGTCAACCGGGCCGCGTACGCCGTGGCGTTCGGCGAGCCGCAGATCCTGTACTCCGGAGCCATCGGCGACGGCTCGCGCATCCTGTACAACCGCACGCCCAAGGAGCGCGTCGAGGCGGTCGCCCCGTGGCTGACCATCGACGGCGACGCCTACCCGGCGGTCGTGGACGGGCGGATCCAGTGGATCGTCGACGCCTACACGACGACGAACGGCTACCCGTACTCCTCGCGCACCACCCTGGGCGACACCACGGCCGACTCGCTGACCGCCACCAACGACAACCGCGCGGTGGTGGCCCAGCAGAACCAGGTCAACTACATCCGCAACTCGGTGAAGGCGACGGTCGACGCCTACACCGGCGAGGTCAAGCTGTTCCAGTGGGACACCAAGGACCCCGTCCTGAAGACGTGGATGAAGGCGTTCCCCGGCACGGTGAAGGCCAAGAGCGAGATCTCCAGCGGTCTGATGGACCATCTGCGCTACCCGCAGGACCTGTTCAAGGTCCAGCGCGAGCTGCTGACCCGCTACCACGTGAAGGACGCGACGACGTTCCTCAGCGGCAGCGAGGTCTGGCAGGTGCCGGACGACCCGACCAACAAGTCGGGCAGCGCGGTGCCGCCGTACTACCTGAGCATGAAGATGCCCGACCAGCAGGCGCAGGCCTTCTCGCTGACGACGACGTTCACGCCCAACGGCAGGGACAACCTCAGCGCGTTCATGGCCGTCGACGCCGAGGCGGGGACCAGTGACTACGGCAAGATCAGAATTCTGAAACTGCCGACCAACACCACGGTCAACGGCCCCAGTCAGGTGCAGAGCCAGTTCAACTCCGAGCAGAACATCGCCGAGACGATCAGGCTGCTGAGAGGCGGCGACTCGGAGGTCGAGTACGGCAACCTGCTGGCGGTCCCGCTGGACGGCGGACTGCTCTACGTGGAGCCGGTCTACGTCCGAGGCGGCGGGCTGAAGTACCCGCTGCTGCGCAAGGTGTTGGTGTCCTACGGCGGCGCCACCGCGTTCGAGGACACCCTCGACGAGGCGCTGAACAAGGTCTTCGGAGCTCAGAGCCCGACCACCGAGCCGCCGGACGAGGGAGACGACGGCGGTACGAAGCCGCCGCCGAAGTCCACCGATCCGACGGTCCAGGACGCGCTGAACGACGCCCAGAAGGCGTTCGACGCCGGCCAGGACGCCCTGAAGAAGGGTGACTGGGAGGCGTACGGCCAGGCGCAGAAGGACCTGCAGGACGCGCTGCGGCGGGCCGAGGACGCCCAGGACGCCGCGGACAAGGGTGCGAGCGGTGCCGGTGACGGCGGCGCGAGCGCCAAGCCGAGCAAGAGTCCCGAGCCCACCGGCAGTCCCACCGGCACCTAGGGACGCTCGGCTGGTGGAGGGGCCCATCCCGCGCCGTGGTACGGTTGCAACACAACGGCGCGGGGTGGAGCAGCTCGGTAGCTCGCTGGGCTCATAACCCAGAGGTCGCAGGTTCAAATCCTGTCCCCGCTACTGAAGTCGGCGATTCGTTCGCACGACACCGAAGGCCCGGATCCTGATGGATCCGGGCCTTTGTGGTGTGCGAACGCATGTGCCGGGCAGCGGGATGGACGCGCCGCCGTGGTGAGTCGGGCCTCTTGTGTTTGACTTGTCTCTCTGTGGGCATGTCGACAAAACGCTGTAGTGACCTCACTGGCTGCGGTATACCAGGTGTACCCAGGTTGCAGGTGGTGCGACGATGGACGTTATGGGGGACAAGGCAACTCTGTTGGAGACAGGGCGGTTTGTGCAGCCTGCCGGCTTTGTGAGGCCGGTGGGCGATTCCGTGCAGCCGACGGGGGACGCCTCGCAGCCGATGAGTGACCTGGTGCAGTCCGACGCCACCCCGCTTCCCGGCCGCCCGGTGGCCGTCGACGAGGCGGGGGAGGCCGCCGAGGAGGCGCGCCACCGGCTCGCCGCGCAGAGCGGCGAGGTCGAGGCCATGAGCGTCCTCGGGGCCATGCTGCTGCGCCGCGGCGACCTCGACGGCGCCGAGCCGCATCTGCGCGCGGCCACCGCCGCGGGCGACCGGGCCGCGGCCAACAACCTGGGCGTGCTGCTGCACCAGCGCGGCTACGCCGACGAGGCCGCCGGCTGGTGGCGGATCGCCGCCGTCGCCGGGTCGGCCGCCGCCGCGCACGCGCTCGGCCGGCACCACCGCGAGCGCGGTGACGAGCCCGCCGCCGAGTACTGGCTGCGGCAGTCCGCCGAGCAGGGGCACGCGCTCGGCGCGTACGCCCTCGCCGATCTGCTGGAGCACCGCGGCGACCCCGGCGCCGAGCGCTGGATGCGGGCGGCCGCCGAGCGCGGCCACCGCGAGGCGGCGTACCGGCTGGCCCGCGCGCTCGACCGGCAGGCCGGCCGTACGGACATGGACGGGCCGGACAACGGTGTCGCCGTGGACGAGGCCTCGCCGGAGGAGGCCGAGCAGTGGTACCGGCAGGCCGCCGCGCGCGGGCACCGCAGGGCCGCCCTGCACCTCGGGGCCATCCTCGAACGGCGGGGAGAGCTCAAGGAGGCCGGGCGCTGGTACCTGACGTCCGCCAAGGACGGCGAGCCGCGGGCCGCCTGCGCGCTGGGCTTCCTGCTGCGCGACGCCGGGGACAGCGAGAGCGCCGCCGTGTGGTGGCTGCGGGCCGCCCAGGACGGCGACGGCAACGCGGCCAACGCGCTGGGCGCGCTGCACGCCGAGCGGGGCGAGACGCAGACCGCCGAGCGCTGGTACCGGGCCGCCATGGACGCCGGTGACGTGAACGGCGCCTACAACCTGGGGCTGCTCTGCGCCGAGCAGAAGCGCACCGCGCAGGCCGAGCAGTGGTACCGGAGGGCCGCCTACGCCGGGCACCGCGAGGCGGCGAACGCGCTGGCCATCCTGCTGCTGCAGGGTGGGGACGCCGCGGGCGCCGAGCCCTGGTTCTCCAAGGCCGCCGAGGCCGGGAGCGTGGACGCCGCGTTCAATCTGGGCATCCTGCACGCCGGGCGCGGTGAGGAGGAGGCCGCGCTGCGCTGGTACGGGCGCGCGGCCGCCGCCGGGCACTCGGAGGCGGCCCTCCAGGTCGGCATCGCGTGCCTGCGGGACGGGGACGAGTTCGCGGCCGAGCGGCATCTGCGGTGCGCGGCCGGGGCCGGCAGCGCCGAGGCGGCGTACCGGCTGGCGACCCTGCTCGACGCGCGGCGCCCGCCGGAGCCCGCGCACGAGCTCGGGGAGACCGTGCACGAGAAGGCCGAGTGCGAGGAGTGGTACGAGCGGGCGGCGACCCTGGGCCACCGGCGCGCCCAGGTCCGGGTCGGGATGCTGGCCGCGGCGCGGGGCGACGTGGTGGAGGCGGCCGACTGGTACCGCAGGGCCGCCGAGGCCGGCTCCCGCAACGGCGCGTTCAACCTCGGCCTGCTGCTGGCCAGGGAGGGCAGCGAGCCCGAGGCCGCCGTGTGGTGGACCCGTGCGGCCGACGCCGGGCACGGGCGGTCGGCCTTGCGCCTCGCCCTGGTCTACGCGCGTCGCGGCGAGCTGGCGGAGGGCCAGCGGTGGGCCGACCGCGCGGTGGCCCTCGGTCCGAAGGAGGTCGCCCAGCGCGCGGCGCGTCTGCGGGACGCCCTGCGCGAGGAGCTCTCGGCCTGAAGCGATTTGCCTCTGTCCGCGTCCTTGACGTAGTGTTCATTTCACCGACGCGGGGTGGAGCAGCTCGGTAGCTCGCTGGGCTCATAACCCAGAGGTCGCAGGTTCAAATCCTGTCCCCGCTACTGAAGGCCAAGGGCCGGAATCCCAGGATTCCGGCCCTTGGTGTTTGTGCCGTCACGCGTCCCGCGGTCCCGGGGCAGTGAGAAGCCCCGGCACCTCAAGGGCGCCGGGGCTTCTCAAGGGCGTGCTCAGGCCTTCGAGCAGTTCGGGCAGACGCCGCGGTAGGTCACCTCGACCTCGGAGACCGAGAAGCCGAAGCGCTCGGAGTCGGGGAGGTCGGCCATCGGGTTCCCCGTGGGGTGGACGTCCCGGATCGTGCCGCACCGGGCGCACACCAGGTGGTGATGCGGCTGGTGGGCGTTCGGGTCGTACCGCTTGGCGCGCTTGTCGGTGGAGACCTCGACCACCTCGCCGAGCGAGACCAGCTCACCCAGGGTGTTGTAGACGGTGGCACGGGAGATCTCGGGCAGCTTGGCGACGGCTCGGGCGTGCACCTCGTCGGCCGTCAGATGGACGTGCTCGCCGGCGAGGACCTCGGCCACGACGCGCCGCTGTGCGGTCAGGCGCCATCCGCGTCCACGCAGCCGTTCCAGAAGGTCACTCATGGAGGACACCTTAACAGCACCAGGACCAGGTTCTGAACTGATGTGACTTTGGATCGTTACTTGACTTAGACAGTGTCCATTGTAGGATCGGTAACGACTTTGACCTAGGGACAGGAACGGTCGGAGTCACACAGAACCACGCAGGAGGCGTACGTGACCCAGGGACCGCTCACGACGGAGGCCGGAGCTCCGGTGGCTGACAACCAGAACAGCGAGACCGCGGGGATCGGCGGCCCGGTCCTCGTCCAGGACCAGCTCCTGCTGGAGAAGCTGGCCCACTTCAACCGCGAGCGCATCCCGGAGCGCGTGGTGCACGCCCGCGGTGCCGGCGCCTACGGCACCTTCACGGTGACCGCCGACGTCACCGGATACACCCGGGCGGGGTTCCTGTCCGAGGTCGGCAAGGAGACCGAGGTCTTCCTGCGCTTCTCCACGGTCGCGGGCAACCTCGGTGCCCCGGACGCGGTGCGCGACCCGCGCGGTTTCGCGGTGAAGTTCTACACCGAGGAGGGAAACTACGACCTCGTCGGCAACAACACCCCGGTGTTCTTCATCCGCGACGCCATCAAGTTCCCCGACTTCATCCACACCCAGAAGCGCGACCCGTACACCGGCTCGCAGGAGGCGGACAACGTCTTCGACTTCTGGGGTCTGTCGCCCGAGTCCACGCACCAGGTGACCTGGCTGTTCGGTGACCGCGGCATCCCGGCGTCCTACCGCCACATGGACGGCTTCGGCTCCCACACCTACCAGTGGAACAACGAGGCCGGCGAGGCCTTCTGGGTCAAGTACCACTTCAAGACGGACCAGGGCATCAAGAACCTGACCGCCCAGGAGGCCGAGATCCTCGCGGGCAAGGACCCCGACTCCCACCAGCGGGACCTGCGCGAGGCCATCGAGCGCGGCGAGTATCCGACCTGGACCGTCTACGTCCAGCTCATGCCGGTGGCCGAGGCGGCGACCTACCGCTTCAACCCGTTCGACCTGACCAAGGTCTGGCCGCACGCGGACTACCCGCTGATCGAGTTCGGCAAGCTGGAGCTCAACCGCAACCCGGAGAACATCTTCGCCGAGGTCGAGCAGTCGATCTTCAGCCCCGCCCACTTCGTGCCGGGCATCGGCCCCTCCCCGGACAAGATGCTCCAGGGCCGCCTCTTCTCGTACGGCGACGCCCACCGCTACCGCGTCGGCATCAACGCCGACCACCTGCCGGTGAACCGCCCGCACGCCACCGAGGCGCGCACCCACTCCCGTGACGGCCGTCTGTACGACGGCCGCCACAGGGGCGCGAAGAACTACGAGCCGAACAGCTTCGGCGGCCCCTTCCAGACGGACCGCCCGCTGTGGCAGCCCGTCCCGGTCTCCGGGGTCACCGGGGAGACGGTCACGCCCGTCCACGCCGAGGACAACGACTTCGTCCAGGCGGGCAACCTGTACCGGCTGATGACGCAGGAGGAGAAGGAGCGTCTGGTGGACAACCTGGCGAACGCCATCTCCGGGGTCACGCGCGACGACATCGCCGAGCGCGCGATCGACAACTTCCGGCAGGCCGACGAGGACTTCGGCAAGCGGCTGGAGGCCGCCGTGCGGACGCTGCGCGGCTGATCACCAGCACTGGACCGCCTGCCGGGCGGACGGGCCGGGTTCCCTCGGGGAGCCCGGCCCGTCCTGTGCTCAGGCCGGCACCTGCTGACGGGACGGAGCCCAGCAGCGGATGACGTCCCGGACCGAGACGACGCCGACGGGCTCGTCGCCCTCCAGCACGATCAGATGGCGGAAGCCGCCGTGCGCCATGGCGCGGGCGGCCTCCTCCAAGGTCCAGGACGGCGTGGCGAAGACGACGTCGTCGGTGGTGTGGTCCTGGACCCGTTCGGTGTCCGGGCTCTGCCCGAGACCGACGGAGTTCAGGATGTCGCGTTCGGTCAGGATGCCGATACCGCCCGCGTCGGGATCATGGACGATGGCCGCGCCGACCCGGCGGGTGGACATCAACGCGGCTGCCTGGCGAAGGGTGTGGGTGGGGCCGATGGTGAGGACCACGGTGCTCATGGCGTCTCGTACGAGCATGGATGGAGCCACCTCCTGAAGTGCCCCCGCACCGCCGCTCCTGTCCGGCGCCGGACGCGCCAGTCGGCGGTGCACAAGTTCACAAGTGGGGGGATTCCCAGAGTGACAGGTAAAGAGGGGGTCAACAAGAGGGCGTTCAGCAGCGGCCGTTCAAGTAGTTCAGGAGTTCGTCGTGCAGCAGCCCGTTCGAGGCCGCGGCGTTTCCGCTGTGCGGGCCGGGGCGGCCGTCGAGGCCGGTGAAGGTGCCGCCCGCCTCCGTCACGACGATGGCGGTGGCGGCCATGTCCCAGAGGGAGAGCTCGGGTTCGGCGCACAGGTCGACCGCGCCCTCGGCGACCATCATGTACGGCCAGAAGTCGCCGTACGCGCGCGTGCGCCACACTTCGCGGGTCAGGTCGAGGAAGCCGTTCAGGCGCCCCTGTTCCTCCCAGCCGCTGAGCGAGGAGTACGCGAACGACGCGTCCGCCAGCTTCGAGACGCGCGAGACGTGCAGCCGGGTCGCGGCGGAGAGACTGCGCCCGCTGAACGCCCCGTACCCCTTGGCTGCCCACCAGCGCCGCCCGAGGGCGGGCGCGGACACGACACCGACGACGGGCTGGTAACCGCCCTCACCCGCCTCCATCAGCGAGATGAGCGTGGCCCACACCGGGACGCCGCGGACGTAGTTCTTGGTGCCGTCGATCGGGTCGATCACCCAGCGGCGGGGGCCGGTGCCCTCGACGCCGTACTCCTCGCCGAGGATCGCGTCTCTCGGGCGGGCCCGCTGCAGCTGCCCCCGGATCAGCTCCTCGGCCGCCCGGTCGGCCTCGCTCACCGGCGTCATGTCCGGCTTGGTCTCGACCTTGAGGTCGAGCGCCTTGAAGCGGTCCATGGTGGCGGCGTCGGCGGCGTCCGCGAGGACGTGGGCGAGGCGGAGATCGTCGAGGTAGTCCGGCATGGAACGAACCGTATCTGTCGTGATCGGGGTGCGGCCACCACGCCCCCGAGCGGATCCGGTCCCGCGCGCGACCAGGGCCCGGTCCCGGCTCCGAACACCCGGCCGAAGGGTGCCCGTACGCCTTCGCGGACCCTTGACAGTGCCCCCGCCCGCGTCAAATCTGGGCGCTAAGCCGCTCGCCCCAGGAGGCGATGATGCCTGCAGCGCGGGAATCCCTGCTCGACGCCGCCCACACGGCGCTGGCGCGCCGGCCGTGGTCAGCCGTGCGGATGGTCGACGTGGCCGCGGCGGCCGGGGTCTCCCGGCAGACGCTCTACAACGAGTTCGGGAGCAAGGAGGGACTCGCCCGCGCGCTGGTGCGCAGGGAGGCCGACACCTATCTGGCGGGCGTCGAACGCGCCCTCGCCACCCCCACCGACGTCCGGGGCCGCCTGGCCGCCACCGCCGAGTGGACCGCCCGCCTCGCACGTGACAACGCCCTCGTCCGCGCCCTGCTCACCGGTTGCTGGTGCGAGCGCCTGCCCGCGCTGACGCTGGCCGCCGTGCCGTCCTCCTCGGCCGTGCCCGCCCAGCGCAGGGCCGACGGGCCGCTGCCCGCGCCGGGCGACTTCGTGGCCATGGTGCGCGACCGGGCCGTCTCGGTGCTCGCCGCGTCCGGCGCCGCCCCGCCGGACCAGGCCGGCCTCGCGCGCTGCTGCGAACTCGCCCTGCGGCTCGCCCTGTCCTGCGTCGCCGCCCCGCCGCCCGGCGAGGACGGCGTCGCCGCACTCGTACGGGAGGCGCTGGACCGTCAGTTGACGGATTGAACGCGGTCCGGCGGGATCGCCCTCAGTGAGCCGATCCGGACAGCTGGAGGCCGACCACTCCCGCGATGACCAGGGAGATCGACACGATCTTCAGCGTCGAGACGACGTCGCCGAGGAAGATCATCCCGTAGATCGCGGTGCCCGCCGCCCCGATGCCCGTCCACACCGCGTACGCCGGACCCACGTCCAGCTTGCGCAGGGACAGCGTCAGCAGGCCGAAACTGCCCAGCGCGAAGACGCAGAAGGCGACGGTCGGCCACAGCCGGGAGAAGCCGTGCGACAGCTTGAGGCAGACGGCGAAGCCGGTTTCGAGCAGCCCCGCCACGATGACCAGCAGCCACGCCATGTGCTGTCCTCCCGTACGCCGTGTTTCGGTGACCGCATCGTCAGAATCGTCAGCCTTTGGCCAGGCTTGGAGCTCGCTCGGTGCGATTATGCCCTTACCGGACTCGTGGGCGGACAAACAACGCGGAGGTCAGTCGCCCTCCGTGGGCTCCCGAGTCGCCAGCAGCCGCCGCAGCGAGTAGAGCCGCGCGGGATCGGCGTGCCCCTCCGCCACCCACGCGTCCAGCGCGCAGTCGGGCTCGTCGTGACTGCAGGCGCGCGGGCAGCCCTCGGTGCCCGCCTCCAGGTCGGGAAACGCGTGGATCACCCGCGACGGGTCGATGTGGGCGAGGCCGAACGACCGCACGCCCGGGGTGTCCACCACCCAGCCGTCCGCGCCGCCCAGCGGCAGCGCGAGCGCCGACGTCGTGGTGTGCCGGCCGCGTCCGGTCACCGCGTTGACATGCCCGGTCGAACGCCGGCGGTCCTCCGGCACCAGCGCGTTCACCAGCGTGGTCTTACCGACGCCGGAGTGGCCCACGAACGCCGTGACCTTGCCGCCCAGATGCTCGCGCACCCGGTCCGCCGCGCTCCCGTCGGCCAGCTCCTCACGGTTGGTGACGACGTACGGGATGTCCAACGCGCCGTACAGCTCCAGCAGTTCGTCCGGCGACGCGAGATCGGACTTCGTCAGTACCAACAGCGGCTCCAGGCCGCCGTCGAACGCCGCCACGAGACAGCGGTCGATCAGCCGGGGCCGCGGCTCGGGGTCGGCGAGGGCGGTGACGATCGCGAGCTGGTCGGCGTTGGCCACCACGACCCGCTCGAACGGATCGTCGTCGTCGGCGGTACGGCGCAGCACCGAGGTGCGCTCCTCGATGCGCACGATCCGCGCGAGCGTGTCCTTCTTGCCGGAGAGATCACCGACGAGGGCCACCCGATCACCGACCACCGCGGCCTTGCGGCCCAGTTCGCGTGCCTTCATCGCCAGGACGACCCGGTCCCCCACGAGGCAGGTCAGCCGGCCCCGGTCGACGGTGAGGACCATGCCCTCGGCGGCGTCCTCGTGCTTGGGCCGGATGTTGGAGCGGGGCCTGGTGTTCCGACGGCCGGGGCGCGCGCGGATGTCGTCCTCGTCGGTGTGCTTGCCGTAGCGGCGCATGGCTGTGTCCCCGGCCCTATGCCCCGAGCATCCCGGTCCACAGATCGGGGAAGTCCGGGAGGGTCTTCGCCGTCGTCGCCACGTTCTCGACGCGCACGCCCTCGACCGCGAGGCCGATGATCGCGCCGGCCGTCGCCATGCGGTGGTCCTCGTAGGTGTGGAACACGCCGCCGTGCAGCGGGCGCGGGCGGATGTGCAGGCCGTCGGCGGTCTCGGTGACGTCGCCGCCGAGTTCGTTGATCTCCTTGGTGAGCGCCGCCAGCCGGTCCGTCTCGTGCAGCCGCAGATGGGCCACGCCGCGCAGGGTGGACGGGGAGTCCGCGAGGGCCGCGACCGCCGCGATGCCCGGGGTCAGCTCGCCGACCTCGCCGAGGTCCACGTCGATGCCGTGGATCGCACCCGAGCCGGTGAACACCAGCCCGTACTCGGTGAGTTCGCAGGAGCCGCCCATCTCGGTGAAGATCTCCCGCAGCCGGTCGCCCGGCTGGGTGGTGCGGGCCGGCCAGTCCGGGACGAGGATCTTCCCTCCGGTCACCAGCGCCGCCGCGAGGAACGGCTGGGCGTTGGACAGGTCCGGCTCGACGGTCAGATCGCGGCCGAGCAGCGCGCCCGGCGTCACCCGCCAGACGTTCGGCTCGCCGCCCGACTCCGGGGTGTCCACCTGGGCGCCGACCGCGCGCAGCATGTCGACGGTCATCCGGATGTGCGGCATCGACGGCAGCGTGGAGCCGATGTGCCGGACCTCGACGCCCTGGTTGAACCGCGGGCCGGACAGCAGCAGCGCCGACACGAACTGGGACGACGACGAGGCGTCGATCTCCACCACGCCGCCCTCCAGCGCACCCCCGCCGTGCACCGTCAGCGGCAGCGCGCCCCGGCCGTCGTCGTCGATCCGGGCGCCGAGGACGCGCAGCGCGTCGATCACCCCGTTCAGCGGACGCTCGTACGACCTCGGGTCGCCGTCGAAGCGGACCGGGCCGTCGGCCAGCGCGGCCACCGGAGGCAGGAAGCGCATCACCGTGCCCGCGTTGCCCACGTCGACCGTGGCCGGGCCGCGCAGCCCCGCGGGCAGCACCCGCCACGCCTCACCGGTGCCCTCGGGACCCACGCCCTCCTCGATGCCGACGCCCATCGTGCGCAGCGCGCCGGCCATCAGCAGCGTGTCGCGGGAGCGCAGCGGGCGGCGCAGCCAGCCGGGCTCGCTGGCCAGGGCGGCGAGGACGAGGGCGCGGTTGGTGACCGACTTGGACCCCGGCACGTGGACCGTCGCGTCGACGGCTCCGCTCGCGTGCGGGGCGGGCCAGAGGGCGGTGGATGCGTCGTTCGGGGCGTTCGGGGCCATGGCCCCACTTTATAAGCAGGAGGTCCCGCCGGTGCCGCGCCGTGGGCCCGGTCACGCCCCGGGGCCGCGCCCCGGTGACCTGGGGCCCGTCAGAGCCTCACAGGTCGAGCAGCCACCGGCCGCCGCCGAGGAGCGAGCACAGCGACACCGCGTGGAAGAGAAACAGCCACAGCCCCGCCGGTACATGGGTGAGCCGCGACAGCTGGTCCGCGTCCGAGTCGCCGGCCCCGCCGTGCGACCGCTTGGCCTGCAGTTCGAAGGCCGGCCGCACACCGCCCACCAGCAGGAACCACACCACCGCGTACGCGAACGCCGCCTGCACCTGCGGTCCCGTGAGCCACGAGACGACCACGAAGGTGCCGCCCGTGAGGAACACCGTGAGCGCCCCGTAGGCGTTGCGGATCATCACCAGCATCGCCAGCAGCAGCACCGTCGCCAGCCACAGCAGCAGCGTGATGCGCCCGGCGGACAGCAGGGCGGCCCCGCCGAGCCCCAGCAGCGGCGGCGCCGTGTAGCCCGCGGCCGCCGTGAGGATCATCCCGAGGCCGTACGGCTTGCCCCGGCTGACGGTCAGGCCGCTGGTGTCGGAGTGCAGCCGTATCCCGGTCAGCGTGCGGCCGGTCAGCAGGGCGACCAGTCCGTGCCCGCCCTCGTGGGCGATGGTGATGGTGTTGCGTGACAGCCGCCACAGGCCGGGCGGGACGACGACGGCGAGGGCCGCCACCAGGGTGGCGATCACCACCCACAGGTCCGGGTCGGTCTGGGTACCGGAGACCTCGCCCCACAGGGAGGCGAGCGAGGCGGATGCGGTGCTGTCCATGTGAGGCATTGGCTCCCTCGGGGTGGATGGAGTCTGGCAGTGTGGCACGTATGTGCGGACGGTATGCAGCCAGTCGCGGGCCCGAGGACCTCGCGGCGATCTTCGAGATCGAGAAGTGGGAGCCAGAGGAGAGTCTGGAGCCGGACTACAACGTGGCCCCGACGAAAGAGGTCCACGTCGTCCTCGACCGCCCCCTGAAGGACGCGGCGGACCCGCGTCCGGTTCGGCAGCTGCGCACGCTGAAGTGGGGACTGGTCCCCAGCTGGTCCAAGACGCCCGAGACCGCCTTCAAGATGATCAACGCGCGCGCGGAGACGGTCCACGAGAAGCCGTCCTACCGGCGGGCCTTCACCTCCCGGCGCTGCATCATCCCCGCCGACGGCTACTACGAGTGGGTCACCGGCCGCCAGGAGCTGGACCTGGAGCAGGAGGGCAAGCGCAAACGGCCGCGCAAGCAGCCCTACTTCGTGCTCCCCGCCGACGGCTCGGTCTTCGCGATGGCCGGGCTGTACGAGTTCTGGCGGGACCGGACCCTGCCGGACGACGACCCGCGGGCCTGGTGGGTGACCTGCTCGGTGATCACGACCGAGGCGGAGACCGCCCCGCTGGCGGTCGCGCCCGAGGAGGGCCCGCGCTCCCTGGCCGACATCCACCCGCGGATGCCGCTGATGCTCACCCCCGACCGCTGGGACGCCTGGCTGGACCCCGCCCGCCAGGACCCGGAGGAGCTGCGGCCGCTGCTCGCGCCGCCGCCGGCCGGACTGATGCGCGCCTACCCCGTCTCCACCCTGGTCAGCAACGTTCGCAACAACGGCCCGGAGCTGCTCAAGGAGCTCGACGGCCCCGAAGAGGGCACACTCTTCTGACGTGACGAACGAGATCATCGAGACCATCGCCACGGACGCCGGGGACGCCCGCGTCACCTGGCACCCGGCGCCCCGGCCCCGGCTCGTGCTGGCCGTGAGCCACGGCGCCGGCGGCGGCATCGGGGCCCGGGACCTCGTGGCGCTCGCCCGGACCCTCCCGGCGCACGGTGTGAGCGTCGCCCTCGTCGAGCAGCCCTGGCGGGTGGCCGGCAAGAAGGTGGCGCCCGCGCCGAAGACCCTGGACACCGGCTGGCGGGGGCTGTGGCCCGCGCTCGCCGCGCCGGGACTGCCCGTGATCGCCGGCGGGCGCAGCGCGGGCGCCCGCGTCGCCTGCCGTACGGCCAGTGACCTCGGGGCGCACGCCGTGCTGGCGCTCGGCTTCCCCCTGCACCCGCCGGGCAGGCCCGAGAAGTCCCGGGCGGACGAACTGCTCGGCGCCGGGGTGCCCACCCTCGTCGTCCAGGGCGGCAACGACCCCTTCGGCAAGCCCGAGGAGTTCCCCGACGGCCCGTACGACCTCGTCGAGGTGCCTCACGCCGACCACGGGTTCGCCGTGCCCAAGCGGGCGCCCCTCGGGCAGGACGAGGCCGTGGCCCTGGTCACGGACGCCGTGGTGAGGTGGGCCGGGTCACTGGGCTGAAGGCCCGGGAATGTTGCGGCCCCGGCCTCTGTTGTGGCGGACATGCGGTGCTGAGCACCGGCACCGACGTCGTAGGAGAGGAAGTCCACCGCATGGGTTCGACCTTCTGCCCGAGTCGCAGCAGCCGTGCCGACCTGGACTGGACGGTGCTGCACGCGGCCAAGGCCGCTCCTATTCGAGGGGCGGCAGGTACGGCAGGTCGTCTATCCTCCGATTCAGGCACGGCCGGATTCGGCCCTGCCCGGAATCTTGAGGAGGTGGGTCCGGTTCCCGGTACCGACGCAGGGACCGACAACGGCCAGGCGGAGCAGCCCGAGGGCCTGGGCACGGGCGTGGGCACGTCCCCGGAGACGACCGCCGAGCGCACCGCGCGCTTCGAGCGGGACGCGCTGGAATTCCTCGACCAGATGTACTCGGCCGCCCTGCGCATGACGCGCAACCCGGCCGACGCGGAGGACCTGGTGCAGGAGACCTACGCCAAGGCGTACGCGTCCTTCCACCAGTTCCGCGAGGGAACCAACCTGAAGGCCTGGCTGTACCGGATCCTCACCAACACCTTCATCAACTCGTACCGCAAGAAGCAGCGTGAGCCGCAGCGCTCCGCGGCCGAGGAGATCGAGGACTGGCAGCTGGCGCGCGCCGAGTCGCACATGTCGACGGGGCTGCGCTCCGCCGAGTCGCAGGCGCTCGACCACCTGCCGGACTCGGACGTGAAGGAAGCACTGCAGGCGATCCCCGAGGAATTCCGCATCGCCGTGTATCTGGCCGACGTAGAGGGCTTTGCGTACAAGGAGATCGCGGACATCATGGGGACACCCATCGGTACGGTGATGTCCCGGCTGCACCGGGGCCGCCGTCAACTGCGCGGCATGCTCGAGGACTACGCCCGTGAGCGCGGGCTCGTCCCGGCCGGCGCCGGAGAGTCGGACGAAGCGAAAGGCTCGGGCTCATGAGCTGCGGAGAGCCGCACGAGACGGATTGCTCCGAGGTACTCGACCACCTCTACGAGTTCCTCGACAGCGAGATTCCGGACGTCGACCGCGACAAGTTCAAGCAGCACTTCCAGGAGTGCTCGCCGTGCCTGGAGAAGTACGGGCTCGAAGAAGCGGTGAAGAGGCTCGTCAAGCGCTGCTGCGGCCATGACGACGTTCCCACGGACCTGCGCGCCAAGGTGCTGAGCCGGCTGGACCTGATCCGCTCGGGCGAGTCCGTGCCCGAGCACGACGTCACCGCCGCGCCCCAGGAGACCTGACCCCCGCGTCACCCGAACGTGCGAAAGGCGGGCGACACGCCCGCACCCGCCCCCGCGCCCGCCTAGGCTCCGATTGAGCTGAGCAGGTGACGGTGGGGGAGGGGCCGGGCATGGAGACCTTGCCGGTGCGGGCGCGTGTGTACGTCGCCTGTGCCGCCGTGGCGGCGGCGCTCTGTCTGCTGCCCCTGCCCTCCGCACGCCCGCCCTGGTGGGCGGTGGCCCTCCTCGCCGCGCTCTACGCCGGCGGGGGACGCGTCGCCGCCCGCGGACGGCTGTCCGGCACCTTCTACCCCGTGCTGCTGGCCGGGGCTTTTCTGCTGCCGCCGCCCGCCGCCGCGCTCGTGGCGGTGCCGGGGGCGCTGCTCGGGCCCGTCGGACGCCGGCCGCGCGGACCGCGGCGCCTGTGGCGGGCCGCCCAGCTCGTGCTCGCCGTGCGGGCGGCCGCCGAGGTCTACGGGGCCCTGGGCGAGCCGGACGCCGTGACCGCCGCGGAGTTCCCCGGCGCGCTCGCCGCCGCCGGAGCCGCCGTCGTCGCGTTCTGCCTGGTCCTCACCCTGCTCGACGGCAGCATCCTGGCGCTCGCCGAGCGCGTTCCCGCGCGCCGCGCCTGGCGGGGCCTGTTCCTGCGCTCCCTCGCGCCCATCGCCGTGCACGGACTCGCCGGGCTCATGATGGCCGTCCTGTGGCACAGCCCGTACGGCCCGGTCGCGGCCCTGCTCGTGCTCCTGCCCATGTGGGTGTCGTGGTGGGTGTTCGCCCAGTACCACCGGGAACACGCGGCCCACCAGGCCACCATCCGCGCCCTCGTCCAGGCCGTCGACATCAAGGACGGCTACACCCGGGGCCACAGCGAGCGCGTCGGGCACGCCTCCATGATGATCGCGCGGGAGCTGGGCCTGGAGGACGAGCGGGTGGAGGTGCTCCGGTTCGCCGGGATCCTGCACGACGTCGGCAAGCTCGGCGTGCCCACCCGGCTGCTCCGCAAGGACGGCCCGCTCACGCCCGAGGAACGCCGGATCATCGAGCTGCACCCCGAGTACGGGCACGAGATGGTCCGCGGCATCTCCTTCCTCGGCGAGGCCCGCGCCGCCGTCCTGCACCACCACGAACGCCTGGACGGCAGCGGCTACCCGTACGGGCTGAGGGGAAGCCAGATCCCCGAGCCCGCCCGGGTGGTGGCCGTGGCGGACGCCTTCGACGCGATGACGTCCACCCGGTCCTACTCCCGGGCCCGCCCCGTCCCCGTCGCCCTGCGGGAGCTGGAGCGGTGCGCCGGCTCGCACTTCGACCCCCGGATGGTCACCGCGCTGGTCCGGGCCGTCCGCCGCCTCGGCTGGCACCCCGCCGTGACCGCCGACGAGACCGGCGCGCCCCCGCACCGGCCGCCCGTCTCCAGTGCCGGGGCCCACCGATGACCGCCCCGCGGCCCCCGCTCCTGCTCGCGTGCGTCCACACCGGCGCCGCCCTCCTGGCCGGCCTCTCCCTGCTCGACTGCCTGCGCGGCGGCCTCGACGAACGCGGCACCGCACTCGCCTTCGGCGCCCTCGTCGTCCTGGGCGAACTGACCCGCCGGCCCGGCGCCGAGGGCCGGGAGACCGCACCTCTCGGCGCCGCGGCCGCCCTGTCGTACGCGCTGCTCGGGGAGGCCGGCGGGCAGGCCACCCACCACGGGGTGACCCAGGTGGTCGGCGTCGTCCTCACCGCCTCGCTGCTCGGCAGCGTGCCGCACATCGCGCGGGGCCGGCCCGTGCGGGACCACCTCGCGCGGCGCGTGCTCACCACCGGCTTCGCGGCCGTCTGTCTGCACCCCCTCTACAACCAGGGCGCCTTCCACGGCTGGGGCACCTCCTACGCCCTGCTGCTGGCGGCGGTGCTCACCCTCACCTTCCTGTGCGACGCGCTGCTCGCGGCGGCCCTCGCCCACTCCCGCACCGGCTGGCCGTTCGGGCCGCTGCTGCGGGACGAGCTGCGGGCCACCCTCGGCATCGGCTCGGCGGTCTGCGCCACGGGCGCGGTGATGGGGCTCGCGGTCGCCGTGGTCGGGCTGTGGGCGCTGCCGGTCTTCTCGGTGCCGCTGCTGCTCACCCAGATGTCGTTCCGCCGGTACGCCGCCGTGCGGACCACCTACCGGCAGACCATCGCCTCCCTCGCCCGGGCCACCGAGATCGCCGGGTACACCCCGGCCGGGCACGCCCGCCGGGTGGCCGCCCTCAGCCGGGAGGTCGGCCGGGACCTCGGGCTGTCCGAGGCGGAGCTCACGATCCTGGAGTACGCGGCGCTCATGCACGACATCGGGCAGCTCAGCCTGGTCGACCCGGTGCCGGCCGGGGCCACGGCCCGGCTGCCCGCCGAGGAGCAGCGCCGGATCGCGCTGCTCGGCGGGGCCGTCGTCCGGCAGACCGGGGTGAGCCCGCAGGTGGCCCTGGTCGTGGAGCGCCTGGCGGACCCCTGTGCCGAGCAGCCGGTCGCCGCCCGGATCGTGCGCGCGGTGAACGCCTACGAGGAGAAGGCCCGCGACGCCGGGCCCGGCGGGGCGCTGAAAGCCCTGGAGGAACTGCGCCTGGGGACGGCCGGGGAGTACGCCCCGGAGGTCGTCGGATCGCTGGCGCGGGTCCTGTCCAGAGACGGTCTGAGCATGCCCGTGGCTGGGTAACCCATGGGTAATGAGCGCCCTTCCAGCCGTACGTGGTTGGATGCGAAGGAAAGGGTGTCCGGGGGCAGCACTAGCCAGCCCACTCCACGGAACTGGCAGGCGGGAATCGTGAGGATCTTCGGCAAGGGACGGCACCGGCCCTCCGCCTCCTGGCGGCAGGCCACCGACCGGGCGTTCACTCTCATCGGCGACGGCCGGTACGAGGACGCCGGCGCGCTGCTGACGCGGGCCGCCGACCTGGAGCCCTGGCTGTCCGAGTCCTGGTTCAACCTCGCCCTGCTGCACAAGTTCCGGCACGACTGGGAGCAGGCCCGCGCCGCCGGCCTGCGGGCCGTGGCCCTGCTGGACCGGGAGACCGGCGCCCCCGACTGGTGGAACGTCGGCATCGCGGCCACCGCGCTCCAGGACTGGCCGCTGGCCCGGCGCGCCTGGCAGGCGTACGGCCTGCGGGTGCCGGGAGGGGCCACCGAGTCCGGTGAGCCGGCCGGGATGGACCTGGGCAGCGCGGCCGTACGGCTCTCCCCGGAGGGTGAGGCCGAGGTCGTGTGGGGGCGGCGGCTGGACCCCGCCCGGATCGAGGTGCTGTCGATCCCGCTGCCGTCGTCCGGGCGCCGCTGGGGCGAGGTCGTCCTGCACGACGGCGTGCCCCACGGGGAGCGCACCACGTCGTCCGGTCACTCCTTCCCGGTCTTCGACGAGATCGAGCTGTGGGCACCCTCACCGGTCCCGACCTGGGTGGTGTTGCTGGAGGCGGCCACCGAGGCCGACCGGGACGCCCTGGAGCAGCTCGCCGCCGACGCCGGGTTCGCCGCGGAGGACTGGTCGTCGTCCGTCCGTCTGCTGTGCCGGATGTGCTCCGAGTCGCGGATGCCGTCCGACGAGGGCGACGGGGAGCATCTGGACCCGCACGACCACAGTGAGCCGGGTCATCCCGGTCCGCTCGGGCACCGCACCGACGGGCAGCTGTGGGTGCCGGAGCGCGAGTGCGGGGTCGCCGCGCCGGCCGCGCTGGTCCGGGGGCTGCTCGACGGCTGGGTCGCCGACAGCCCGGACTCCCGTGACTGGCGTGATCTCGAAGAGGTCTGCTGAGCATTCGCCGTACCCTGTATCCACATCACCGTCCGTACGATCCCCGGTTTGTGCAGGAAAGGCTTACGTCTGTCATGGCCCAGCAGGACACCGAACAGCAGCACGCGGGCGTGCTCCCCGTCGACGACGAGGGATTCGTCATCGACTCGGAGGACTGCGAGGAGCGCGAGCAGGCGTACCGCGAGCGCGGCACCTCGCGGCCCATCACGGTCGTCGGCAACCCGGTCCTGCACAAGGAGTGCAAGGACGTCACCGAGTTCGACGACGAGCTGCGGAAGCTGGTCGACGACATGTTCGCCTCGCAGCGCACCGCCGAAGGGGTCGGCCTGGCCGCCAACCAGATCGGCGTCGACTGGAAGGTCTTCGTCTACGACTGCCCGGACGACGAGGGCGTGCGGCACGTCGGTGTCGTCTGCAACCCCAAGCTCGTGGAGCTGCCCGCGGACCGGCGCCGTCTGGACGACAGCAACGAGGGGTGCCTGTCCGTGCCGACCGCGTACGCCCCGCTCGCCCGTCCCGACTACGCCGAGGTGACCGGCCAGGACGAGAAGGGCAACCCGATCCGGGTGCGCGGCACGGGCTACTTCGCCCGCTGCCTCCAGCACGAGACGGACCACCTCTACGGCTACCTCTACATCGACCGCCTCTCCAAGCGGGAACGCAAGGAAGCGCTGCGCCAGATGGCCGAGAACGAGCCGCGCTACCCGGTCGTCGCCAACGACTGACCCCCTCACGCCCCACAGGCACCCTCCGTACGGCGCCCCCCGTGACCTCCGTCCCGAGCGGGCGCCGTTCGCATGTCCGTCATCTGTTCGGCCGTGTTCTACCGGTGACAGCGGGACGGCGGTCCTGTAGGGGTAGTGAATGATGCAAATCCGTTCCCAGAACGGTCAGTTGTGGTGCTGAATGGAAGTGCGGGGATACACGACGGTGCACGCCCGGCGCAGGGAAGGGCGTGACCGACTGGCGGCCTGAGAGGGGTTTGTTCGTGCATGCTTTCTCACGCGGCACCACATCGACACCCACGGCGGTACCGGTTCCACCATCGCTCTCTCTCCCGGTGATCGAGGAAGCGTTTCCCAGGCAACTCCACCCGTATTGGCCCCGGCTCCAGGAGAAGACCCGCACCTGGCTCCTCGAAAAGCGGCTCATGCCGGCCGACAAGGTCGAAGAGCATGCCGACGGCCTGTGCTACACCGACCTCATGGCGGGGTACTACACCGAGGCCCCCGAGGACGTCCTGCAGGCGATAGCCGACTACAGCGCGTGGTTCTTCGTCTGGGACGACCGGCACGACCGCGACATCATCCACCGCCGCCCGGCCGCCTGGCGGCGTCTGCGGGTGCGGCTGCACGCCGTCCTCGACGCGCCCGAGAGCCACCTCCGGCACGCCGATCCGCTGGTCGCGGGGCTCGCCGACAGCCTGGTGCGCCTCTACTCGTTCCTGTCCGATACCTGGAACACTCGATTCGCCCGCCACTTCCACGCGGTGATCGAGGCCTACGACCGGGAATTCGTGAACCGCACCGAGGGCCGTATCCCCACCGTCGAGGAATACCTCGCACTGCGCCGTCTCACCTTCGCCCACCGGATCTGGACCGATCTGCTGGAGCCGAGCGCACAGCTCGAACTCCCGGACCCGGTGCGAAAACATCCCGCCTATCGGCGGGCGGCCTTACTGAGCCAGGATTTCGCCGCCTGGTACAACGACCTCTGCTCGCTCCCGAAGGAAATAGCGGGCAACGAGGTCCACAATCTCGGCATCAGTCTCATCACCCATGAGCGGCTGACTCTGGAGGAGGCGGTCGCGGAAATGCAGCGACGCGTCGACACCTGTGTCTCCGAATTCCTCGCCGCCGAACGCGAAGCTCTGGAATTCGCCGACTCCCTCTCCGACGGCACGCGACGCGGAAAGGAACTCGGTGCCGCCGTGCGCACCTGCGTCGGCGACATGCGCAACTGGTTCAGCTCCGTCTACTGGTTCCACCACGAGTCCGGCCGGTACAAGGTCGACAGCTGGGACGACCGGTCCACGCCCCCGTACGTCAGCAACGAAGCGGCAGGTGAGAAATGACCGTCGAGTCCCCGCACCCCACGACCGGCTCCCGTCCGTCCTCCGAACTGCGGGAGCCGCCCCTCGCCGGCGGCGGGGTCCCCGTGCTGCGCCACGCCTGGCGGATGGTCCGCGACCCCCTGGCCTTCATGTCCGGGCTGCGGGACCACGGCGACGTCGTCCGGCTGAAGCTCGGACCGAAGACGCTGTACGCCGTCACCACCCCCGAGCTGACCGGCGCGCTGGCGCTGAGCACCGACTTCGAGATCGCCGGGCCGCTGTGGGAGTCGCTCGAGGACCTGCTCGGCAAGGAGGGCGTGGCCACCGCGAACGGCCCCCGCCACCGCCGTCAGCGCCGCACCATGCAGCCCGCCTTCCGGCTCGACGCCATCCCCGGCTACGCGCCGGTCATGGAGGAGGAGGCCCACGCGCTCACCGAGCGGTGGCGGGCCGGCCAGATCATCGACTGCACCACCGAGGCCTTCCGGATCGCCGTGCGGGTCGCCGCCCGCTGCCTGCTGCGCGGGGCGTACATGGACGAGCGCGCCGAGCGCCTGTCCGCGGCGCTCGACACGCTCTTCCGGGGCATGTACCGGAGGATGGTGATCCCGCTCGGGCCGCTCTACAAGCTGCCGCTCCCGGCCAACCGCCGATTCAACGGCGCCCTGGCCGACTTCCATCTCATCGTCGACGAGATCGTCGCCGAGCGCCGGGCATCCGGTCAAAAGCCGAACGATTTGCTGACGGCATTGCTGGAGGCCACGGACGGGAATGGCGACCCCATTGGGGAGCAGGAGATCCACGATCAGGTCGTGGCCATTCTCACCGCGGGCGCCGAAACCGTGGGATCCACGATCATGTGGCTGCTCCATGTGCTCGCCGAGCATCCGGAACACGCCGACAGGGTGCGTGCGGAAGTTGAATCCGTGACCGATGGCCGGCCGGTGGCATTCGAGGACGTCCGCAGCCTGCGGCACACCAACAATGTCGTCGTGGAGGCAATGCGACTGCGGCCCGCCATCTGGATTCTCACCCGGCGCGCGGTCACGGACACCGAACTCGGCGGCTATCGCATTCCGGCCGGGTCCGACATCGTCTACAGCCCGTACGCGGTCCAGCGCGATCCGCGGTCGTACGCCGACCACCTCCGGTTCGACCCGGACCGCTGGCTCCCGGAGCGGGCGAAGGAGGTGCCCAAGCACGCCATGGCCCCGTTCGGCGTCGGCAACCGCAAGTGCCCGAGCGACCACTTCTCGATGGCGCTGCTGACCCTCGTCACTGCGGCGCTGGCGACGTCGTACCGCTTCGAGCAGGCACCCGGCTCGAAGGACGGCACCAGGGTGGGCATCACCCTCCACCCTCACGACCTCAGGCTGCGGACGATGCCCCGCGGATAGCCAAGGCCCTAGGCGGCGTCGGGCCCCTGGAACGTCCGCCGGTAGGCCTGCGGCGTCGTTCCGAGGGCCCGTACGAACTGGTGGCGCAGCGCGGCCGCCGTGCCGAACCCCGTCCGGCCGGCGATCGCGTCCACCGTCTCGTCCGTCGCCTCCAGCAACTCCTGGGCCAGCAGGACCCGTTGCCGCAGGATCCAGCGGTAGGGGGTGGTGCCTGTCTCCTGCTGGAAGCGGCGGGCGAAGGTCCGCGGGGACATCAGCGCGCGCTCGGCGAGCTGCTCGACGGTGACGTCCTCGTCGAGGTGCCGCTCCATCCAGGCCAGCACCTCACCGACCGTGTCGCACGAGGAGACGGGCAGCGGCCGCTCGATGTACTGGGCCTGGCCCCCGTCGCGGTGCGGCGGTACGACCATGCGCCGGGCGATCTTGTTGGCGATCTCCGTCCCCTGTTCCCGCCGCACCAGGTGCAGACAGGCGTCGATGCCGGCGGCGGTGCCGGCGCTGGTGATCACCGGCCCCTCGTCGACGTACAGCACATCGGGCTCGACCGTCGTGCGGGGGTGCCGCCGCGACAGCTCCTCGGCGTGCCGCCAGTGCACACTGCACCGCCGTCCGTCGAGCAGGCCCGCCGCCCCCAGCAGGAAGACGCCGGAGCAGACGCTGAGCACCCGGGCGCCCCGGTCGACCGCTCTGACCAGGGCGTCCAGCAGCTCGGGCGGGAAGTCACGGGTGACGTAGTCGTTGCCGGCGGGCACCGCGATCAGGTCCGCCTCCTCCAGCCGCTCCAGACCGTACGGCGTGGAGAGGGTCAGCCCGCCGGTGCGGGTGCCCAGTGTCGGCCCCTCGGCCGAGGCGACCGCGAAGTCGTACGTGGGCAGTCCCTCGTCGCTGCGGTCGATGCCGAACACCTCGCAGATCACACCGAGTTCGAAGGGGTGTACGCCGTCCAGCAGGACGGCCGCCACGTTCTTCAGCATGCTGCCATTGTGCCTCGCGGATGGCAGTAAATCGAGGGTGTGCGGCAGTCCTGCCACTGTTCGACAGGAGTGTCCGGCGCGACAGTGGTGTCATGACTGCAGAACAGACACAGACACTGCTCGCCATGGCCGTCGTGCTCGGGATGTTCGTCCTCCTGGTCCTCCCCTCGGTGATCGGGATCGTGCACGACCGCCGCATCGACCGTCAGATCAGGGAGGCCCAGGAGCGCGACGCGGTCCGGACTCAGAAGTCCTCGTCCAGGTCGACGGTGCCCTCCACCGCCACCTGGTACGCCGAGGGACGCCGCTCGAAGAAGTTGGTCAACTCCTGAACCCCCTGCAGCTCCATGAAGGAGAAGGGGTTCTCGGAGCCGTACACCGGAGCGAAGCCGAGGCGGGTCAGCCGCTGGTCGGCGACACACTCCAGGTACTGCCGCATCGAGTCGGTGTTCATGCCCGGGAGGCCGTCACCGCACAGGTCGCGCGCGAACTGCAGCTCGGCCTCGACGGCCTCCTTGAGCATGTCGGTGACCTGTTGCCCGAGCTGGTCGTCGAACAGCTCCGGCTCCTCCTTGCGGACCGTGTCGACCACGTCGAAGGCGAACGACATGTGCATGGTCTCGTCCCGGAACACCCAGTTGGTGCCGGTCGCCAGGCCGTGCAGCAGGCCCCGGCTGCGGAACCAGTAGACGTACGCGAAGGCGCCGTAGAAGAACAGGCCCTCGATGCAGGCCGCGAAGCAGATCAGGTTGAGCAGGAACCGCCGGCGGTCCGCATGGGACTCCAGACGGTCCAGCTTCTCCACCTCGTTGATCCACTTGAAGCAGAAGCCGGCCTTCTCGCGGATCGACGGGATGTTCTCCACCGCCGCGAACGCCGCCGCCCGGTCCTCGGGGTCGGGAAGGTAGGTGTCGAGCAGCGTCAGATAGAACTGGACGTGCACGGCCTCCTCGAACAGCTGACGCGACAGGTACAGCCGCGCCTCGGGGGAGTTGATGTGCTTGTACAGCGTCAGCACCAGATTGTTCGCGACGATCGAGTCACCGGTCGCGAAGAACGCCACCAGGCGCCCGATCAGGTGCTGTTCGGCCGGGGTCAGCTTCGCGAGGTCGGCCACGTCCGAGTGGAGGTCGACCTCCTCGACGGTCCAGGTGTTCTTGATGGCGTCCCGGTAGCGCTCGTAGAAGTCCGGGTAGCGCATCGGGCGCAGGGTCAGCTCGAAGCCGGGGTCGAGCAGGTTCTGGGTACGGGTCATCGCTGTCGGCGCGGAGCGCCGTCCTCCAGGGGTGGTGGTCGGGTGACGGGCGGGCATCACTGGCAGGCGTCGCAGGACTCGGGGTTCTCCAGGGAGCAGGCGACCGCGTCGGGGTCGGTGACCTGCGGTACGGGGACGGTCGCCCGTGCGGCGCGGGCGATCCTCGTCGCCGGGCGCGAGCGCAGGTAGTACGTCGTCTTCAGCCCCTGCTTCCAGGCGTACGCGTACATCGAGGAGAGCTTGCCGATGGTCGGCGTCTCCAGGAACAGGTTCAGGGACTGCGACTGGTCGAGGAACGGCGTGCGCGCCGCCGCCATGTCGATCAGGCCGCGCTGCGGGATCTCCCAGGCCGTGCGGTACAGCGCCCGTACGTCCGCCGGGATCCAGGCGAAGTCTTGCACCGAGCCGTTGGCCTCGCGCAGCGCCTCGCGGGTACGGGCGTCCCACACGCCGAGCCGCTTCAGCTCCTCGACGAGGTAGGAGTTGACCTGGAGGAACTCGCCGGACAGGGTCTCGCGCTTGAACAGGTTGGAGACCTGCGGCTCGATGCACTCGTAGACACCGGCGATGGAGGCGATCGTGGCGGTGGGCGCGATCGCCAGCAGCAGCGAGTTGCGCAGCCCGGTCGCGGCGATCCGCTCGCGCAGCGCGGCCCAGCGCCCGGGCCACGTGAGCTCGACGTCGTAGTGGTCGGGGTGCAGCACGCCCCGGGCGGTCCGCGTCTTCTCCCAGGCGGGCAGCGGGCCGTCGCGCTCGGCGAGGTCGGCGGACGCCTCGTACGCGGCGAGCATGATGCGCTCGGCGATCCGGGTCGACAGCGCCTTGGCCTCGGGGGAGTCGAAGGGCAGCCGCAGCTGGAAGAGGACGTCCTGCAGGCCCATCGCGCCCAGGCCCACCGGACGCCAGCGGGCGTTGGAGCGGCCGGCCTGCTCGGTCGGGTAGAAGTTGATGTCCACGACCCGGTCGAGGAAGGTGACGGCCGTGCGGACCGTCTCGTCCAGGCGCTCCCAGTCGATGTCACCGTCGCGCACGAAGGCGCCGAGGTTGACCGAGCCGAGGTTGCAGACCGCCGTCTCCCCGTCGTCCGTGACCTCCAGGATCTCGGTGCACAGGTTGGAGGAGTGCACGACGTGCCCGGGCAGGGCGGTCTGGTTGGCGGTCCGGTTGGCGGCGTCCTTGAAGGTCATCCAGCCGTTGCCGGTCTGCGCGAGGGTGCGCATCATACGGCCGTACAGCTCACGGGCCGGGAGGGTCTTGCGGGCCAGCCCCGCGCGCTCCGCCTCGCGGTACGCCGCGTCGAACTCCTCGCCCCACAGGTCGACCAGGTGGGGCACGTCGGCGGGGGAGAACAGGCTCCACGGCCCGTCGGCCTCGACCCGGCGCATGAACTCGTCCGGGACCCAGTGCGCGAGGTTCAGGTTGTGCGTACGGCGGGCGTCCTCACCGGTGTTGTCCCGCAGCTCCAGGAACTCCTCGATGTCGGAGTGCCAGGTCTCCAGGTAGACCGCGGCGGCGCCCTTGCGCCGGCCGCCCTGGTTCACGGCGGCGACCGAGGCGTCCAGCGTCTTCAGGAACGGCACGATGCCGTTGGAGTGCCCGTTCGTCCCCCGGATCAGCGAACCCCGGGCCCGGACGCGGGAGTACGACAGACCGATGCCGCCCGCGTGCTTGGACAGGCGCGCGACCTGGTGGTAGCGGTCGTAGATCGAGTCCAGCTCGTCCTTGGGGGAGTCCAGGAGGTAGCACGACGACATCTGGGGGTGCCGGGTGCCGGAGTTGAAGAGGGTGGGGGAGGACGGCAGGTACTCCAGGCGGCTCATCAGTCGGTAGAGCGCGGCGACCTCGTCCACCGCTCCGGCTGTGTCGTCGGCGGCGAGACCCGCGGCGACGCGCAGCAGGAAGTGCTGGGGCGTCTCGATCACCTTGCGGGTGTGCGGGTGCCGCAGCAGGTAGCGGCTGTGGAGGGTGCGCAGGCCGAAGTAGCCGAACCGGTCGTCGGCGGCGGGGTCGACGAGCGCGTCGAGCCGGCCGGCGTGCGCCCGGACGAACGCGGCCGTCCGGTCGGCGACGAGGCCCTCGCGGTGCCCGGTCGCGACCGACTCGGTGAAGGTCGTGACGCCCTGCGAGGCCGCCTCGGCGGCGATGGAGCGGGTGAGCAGCCGCGCGGCCAGCCTGCTGTACGCGGGGTCCTCGGAGATGAGCCCGGCCGCCGCCTCGGTGGCGAGCTCGCGCAGCTCCGTCTCGTCGGCCCGGGCGGACCGGCCGCGCAGCGCGGCGCCGGCGATCCGGCCGGGGTCGGCGTCGGGGAGGTCGGCGGTCAGCTCGGTCAGGGTCCGCAACAGCGCGGCACCGGGACCGTCGTTCTCCGGTTCGGCCGCCGCTGAGGCCGGTTCGGCTGGCGCGATGGTCACGTGAGGCTCTCCCTCGCTCGGCACTGGGCCTCGCGGAGGCAGGGGGCAGCTCACGAGCGCACGGGGCGTCGCGTCCACCGGCCCATTCCCCGAGGCCCGGACGTCGGAGCGCACCGGCCGGGGGTGGCCGGGACGCACTGTCGGCAGGTCCTCGGACTGACGATGTGCACGCGACATGCACAGGTACACCGTTGCGGGACAGTTCCGGATTCGCACCGGATTCCCCTGCGGCGACAGCGAGCATGAGCATACATCTTGTGCTCGCCCGCCGCGCCACCCCTAGATGTTGTGGCGTACTGGTGTCAGAGCGTCAACTCATAGGTGATGAGCATGAGGTCGGTCAGCTCCGGCAGGGGGTTCCAGTCCCGGTCCGGTGTGCGGACGAAGCCCAGGCGCTCGTAGAGGCGGTGGGCGGAGTGCATGGTGGACTGGGAGGAGAGGATCACCCGCACACACCCCTCCGTGGCGCGGGCGCGGTCGACGCAGGCGCGGACCAGCGCCTCGCCGGCTCCACGGCCCCGGGCCGCGTGGTCGACGGCGAGCATACGGATCTCCGCCTCGCCGCGGCGGGCCAGATCGGCCATCGGGCCGCCGTCCGGGACGAAGGTCACGCCGCCGAGGACGCGGTCGTGCTCGACGGCCACGAGCACCTGTGCGGCCGCCGCGCGCCTGGCCACGTCCTTGAGCTCGCCGAGGTAGTCGTCGCTCTCGCCGAAGTCGAGGAAGCCGTCCTGGAGATAGGCCCGTGCGGTGATCTCGCCGAGGATGCCGTACTCGCCTGGGTCCGCCTGCCGGATCACGATGTCCATACGGCGAGTCTGCCGTAGGAGGTGTCCCGCCGGTCAGGCCGGGCCCCGGCGTCGCCGACGGGACAACCCCCGCGCACACGGCGGCGGGCCGCCGGATCTCTCCGACGGCCCGCCGTGTGCCGGTGGTTCAGTGGGCCGAGCCCGCCGTGGCCGGCGGCAGCTCCACCTGGACGCCGGGGTCACCCGCGTCCGCCGTGTAGTCCTCCGGCTTCGTCTCGTCGACGCCCTCGGGCGCCTTCGCGGCCCTCAGGACGAAGGTCAGGACGACCGTGACCAGCACATTGAGCACGAACGCCGTCAGACCGATGTAGCCGATCTCACCGATGCCCGGGATCTCCTTGGCCGAGCCGCCGAAGTGCTTCTGCGTCGGCGACGCCACCCCGTACGCGGCGACCGTGCCGTAGAGCATGCCGACCGCCCAGCCGGCCAGCAGCGCCCAGCGGTGGAACCAGCGGGTGAACAGGCCGCCGACCAGGGCCGGGAAGGTCTGCAGGATCCAGATGCCGCCCAGCAGCTGGAAGTTGATGGCGACCGTCTTGTCCATGGTGAGGACGAAGACGAGCGCGCCCACCTTCACCAGGAGGGACACGATCTTGGAGACCTTGGTCTCCTGGGCGGGCGTGGCGTCGGGCCTGATGAAGTCCTTGTAGATGTTGCGGGTGAACAGGTTCGCCGCCGCGATGGACATGATCGCCGCCGGTACCAGCGCCCCGATGCCGATGGCCGCGAAGGCCACGCCGGCGAACCAGTCGGGGAACATGTTCTCGAACAGCTGCGGGATCGCCAGCTGCCCGTTCTGCACCTTGATCCCGGCCGCGATCGCCATGAAGCCGAGCAGCGCCAGCAGGCCCAGCATCAGGGAGTACAGCGGCAGGATCGTGGTGTTGCGCCGGATCACGTCACGGCTGCGTGAGGACAGCGTCGCGGTGATCGAGTGCGGGTACATGAACAGCGCGAGCGCGGAGCCCAGCGCCAGCGTGGCGTACGTCCACTGGCCCGCCTCGCCCGGGGCCAGCGCACCGCGCGGCGCGCCGGTGGCCGGGTTGGTCTGCGCGAAGGCGTCGCCCGCCTTGGCGAAGATCTCGTCGAAGCCGCCGAGCTTGATCGGGATGTAGATGATCGCCACCGCGATGACGAGGTAGATCAGCGTGTCCTTGACGAAGGCGATCAGCGCGGGGGCGCGCAGTCCCGACGAGTAGGTGTACGCCGCCAGCACACCGAAGGCGATGAGCAGCGGCAGGTCCTTGACGAACCAGTGGGTGCTCTCGCCGCCGCCGACGCCCATCACGTCCAGGACGGCCTGGATGCCGACGAGCTGGAGCGCGATGTAGGGCATCGTCGCCAGGATGCCGGTGACCGCCACGGCCAGCGACAGGCTCTTGGAGCCGAACCGTCCGCGCACGAAGTCCGAGGTCGTCACATAGCCGTGCTTGTGCGAGACCGACCACAGCCGCGGCAGGAACGTGAAGATCAGCGGGTAGACCAGGATGGTGTACGGCACCGCGAAGAAGCCCGCCGCGCCGGCCGCGTAGATGGCCGCCGGGACCGCGACGAAGGTGTACGCGGTGTACAGGTCGCCGCCGAGCAGGAACCAGGTGACCCAGGTGCCGAACGACCGGCCTCCCAGGCCCCATTCGTCGAGGCTGTGCTCGTTCTCGGCCTTGCGCCAGCGCGCGGCCAGGAAGCCCATGACCGTGACGGCCAGGAAGAAGAAGATGAAGACGCCGAGTGCGACGCCGTTCACGCCGTCGTTCATTCCGCCGCACCGCCCTTCCGCGAGGCGCGGGCGCGCTGGTCACGCTGCCACAGCTTGTACGCCGTCATCGTCAGCAGCGTCGAGAGCAGCACCCACAGCATCTGGTACCAGTAGAAGAAGGGGATGCCGATGAACTCCGGGTCGGTCTTGGCGTACGAACCCACCCACAGCATCGCCACGAAGGGCGCGGCCAGGCAGAGGCCGATGACCACCCGGGTCGGTGTCACCACGCCTCTGTTCACTTCTGGGGCATCTGACATCTGACGGCTCCGTCCCCTTGTTGATCGCCTGTGAAATGCCCGGGCAATGTAGGTGACGGCGCGACCGCAGCGGAAGGCCTTGACCGTTGTTCGGTTGTGGAGGAATCGTGTGCGTGGCACAGGGCCGTTGAGCAGCGGCGTTACCGCTCAGTCCTGCGGCCGCTTCAGCCGCGCGACGAACTTGTACCGGTCGCCGCGGTAGACCGACCGCACCCACTCCACCGGCTGGCCGTCGCGGTCCAGCGAGTGCCGGGACAGCATGAGCATCGGCAGGCCCACGTCGGTGCCGAGCAGGCCCGCCTCGCGGGGGGTGGCCAGGGAGGTCTCGATGGTCTCCTCGGCCTCGGCGAGGTGGACGTCGTAGACCTCGGCGAGCGCGGTGTAGAGCGAGGTGTACTTGACCAGCGACCGGCGCAGGGCGGGGAAGCGCTTGGCCGACAGGTGCGTGGTCTCGATGGCCATCGGCTCGCCGTTCGCCATGCGCAGCCGCTCGATGCGCAGCACCCGGCCGCCGGCCGTGATGTCGAGCAGGCCGGCCAGGCGGTCGTCGGCGGTGATGTAGCCGATGTCCAGCAGCTGTGAGGTCGGCTCCAGGCCCTGGGCACGCATGTCCTCGGTGTACGAGGTGAGTTGCAGCGCCTGCGACACCTTCGGCTTGGCGACGAACGTGCCCTTGCCCTGGATGCGCTCGAGCCGGCCCTCGACGACGAGTTCCTGAAGGGCCTGGCGCACGGTCGTGCGCGAGGTGTCGAACTCGGCGGCGAGCGTGCGCTCGGGCGGCACCGGCGTGCCCGGCGCCTGGGTCTCCGTCATGTCGAGGAGGTGCTTCTTCAGGCGGTAGTACTTGGGCACGCGGGCGGTACGGACGGGGACGCCGCTCTCGTTCTCCGCACTGCTGACGTCGGTGCTCATGCTCCGCCTTCCCGGCTCCGGCTGCGGCTCACATCGTGGCACGGCCGCGCGGGGCCTGTCCCCGTACGCTCCGTGATCTGTTCTGTATACCGTCGCCGCGTCGTTTGGTCTAGTCCACAGAATGCAGTGGTACAGCGACTGACGGCGGCTGCGAGCCGCCTTTTCGAGGGTTTCTTACTTAAAGGTTCCTGCATATGTAGGTCGCATAACGGCTGGTCGGAGGCTATTCACGCACCCTTGACACCCTTTCTGGTCTGGTCCAAGCTCCGGGTACTGGTCTACACCATTGGTCCAGGTCCCGGCCCATCGCTAGTGCGGGGAGGCAGGGGGGTTTGTGGCATCCCTGAGGAGGATGGCGTGAAGCGCAGGCTGATATCCGCGATCGGTGTCGCGGGCATGATGATCTCCCTGGCGGCGTGCGGGGGCGACAACGGCGACGGCGGCGGCAAGGCCGGGGCGGACGGCTACGCGGGCGAGACGCTCACGGTGTGGGTGATGGACGGTTCCTCGCCCGACCAGTGGCAGAAGGACGTCGCCGCGGCGTTCGAGAAGAAGACCAAGGCCAAGGTCAAGTTCGAGATCCAGCAGTGGAACGGCATCCAGCAGAAGCTGACCACCGCCCTCTCCGAGGAGAACCCGCCGGACGTCTTCGAGATCGGCAACACCCAGACCCCGGCGTACGCCAAGACGGGAGGCCTCGCCGACCTGGCGGACCTGAAGAGCGAGATCGGCGGCGAGTGGACGGCGTCCCTCAACGAGTCCTCGATCTTCGAGGGCAAGCAGTACGCGGCGCCCTGGTACTTCGCCAACCGCGTCGTGCTCTACAACAAGAAGGTCTGGGCCGACGCCGGCATCAAGGACACGCCCAAGACCCGCGACGAGTTCTACGCCGACCTCAAGCAGATCGACGAGAAGACCGACGCCGAGCCGATCTACCTGCCCGGCCAGAACTGGTACCACTTCGTCGGCCTCACCATCGGTGAGGGCGTCCAGCTGGTGAAGGAGCAGGACGGCAAGTACGTCTCCAACCTCGACGACCCCAAGGTCGCCGCCGCGATGGAGACCTACAAGAAGTTCCAGGCCCTGTCCAAGGCCCCCAAGGACAAGGACGAGGCCACCCCGCAGCAGGGCGAGGTCTTCGGCAAGGGCGACGTCGGCGCCTTCATCGGCATGGGCTGGGAGGCCGGCATCGCCATCAAGGCGAACCCGAAGATCGAGAAGGAGATCGGCTACTTCACCATCCCCGGTGCCACGGCCGACAAGCCCGAGGGTGTCTTCCTCGGCGGCTCCAACCTCGCGGTCGCCGCGGGCAGCAAGAAGCAGGAGCTGGCCAAGGAGTTCCTGAAGATCGCCCTGTCCGACACGTACGAGGGCGAGCTCGCCAAGCTCAACGGCGTCATCCCCAACAAGGAGTCGCTGCAGAGCAACCTGAAGGGCAACGAGGTCGCCGAGGCCGCCGCGCCGGCCGCCGCGGGCGGTGGCACCACGCCGCTGATCCCCGAGTGGGCCGCCGTGGAGAACGCGCCGAACCCGGTGAAGACGTACATGACCGCCGTGCTGAACGGCAAGTCCCCGGCCGCCGCCGCCAAGCAGGTCGAGGACGAGTTCAACAAGCGCCTCGCGCAGCAGCAGTAAGGGCACCGGGTGCGGGGGCCGGCCGTCGGGCCGCCCCCCGCACCCTCGTTCCGGTAGGTCGAGAAGAGAGATCGCGAGCATGACCGTGCAGACCGAACGGCCGCCCTCCGGTCCGGTGGACGTGGCGAAGACGACGCCGAGCCGACCCGGCGGGCCCAGACCCGCGTCGGGGAAGCGCGCGGGCACGTTCGTCCCGTACCTCCTGCTGCTGCCGGCCTGCGCGGCCACCGTGCTGCTGCTCGGCTGGCCGCTGCTGAAGGACGTGCTGCTGTCGTTCCAGAACCTCAACATGGCGCAGCTGATCCAGCACGTCACCGAGTGGAACGGCGTCGAGAACTACAAGCAGGTCCTCACCGGCGAGGACTTCTGGCGCGTCACCCTGCGCTCGATCCTGTTCACGGCGGTCAACGTCGTCCTGATCATGGTCGCGGGAACACTGGTCGGCCTGCTGCTCGCCCGCCTCGGCCGGCGGATGCGGCTCACGCTCATGATGGGGCTCGTGCTGGCCTGGGCGATGCCCGTGGTCGCCGCGAGCACCGTCTACCAGTGGCTGTTCGCCCAGCGCTTCGGCGTCGTCAACTGGGTGCTCGACAAGCTGGGCTGGCACTCGATGGCCGACTACAGCTGGACCAGCAGCCAGATGTCCACGTTCTTCGTGGTCACGCTGCTGATCGTGTGGATGTCGATCCCGTTCGTCGCGATCAACCTCTACGCGGCCACGACCACCATCCCCGGCGAGCTGTACGAGGCCGCGGCCCTGGACGGCGCGGGCGTGTGGAAGAGCTTCACCACGGTGACCATGCCCTTCCTGCGCCCCTTCCTGTACGCCACGACCTTCCTCGAGGTCATCTGGGTCTTCAAGGCGTTCGTGCAGGTCTTCACCATCAACGGCGGCGGCCCCGACCGGCTCACCGAGATCCTGCCCGTCTACGCCTACATCGAGGGCGTCGGAAACCAGCACTACGGCATGGGCGCCGCGATCGCCGTCCTGACCATCCTGATCCTGCTCGGCCTGACCGCGTACTACCTCAGGATCGTGCTCAAGCAAGAGGAGGACGAGCTGTGAAGCGCTCGCTCTTCGGCCGCCTGTGGCCCAACGTCACGGCCGTCGTCCTGTTCGTCGGCTTCGTCTTCCCCGTGTACTGGATGTTCGCCACGGCGTTCAAGCCGACCGGCGACATCATCTCCGAGGACCCGGTCTGGTTCCCGACCGACATCACCTTCGAGCACTTCCGGCGGGCCACCGGCGTCGACCACTTCTGGACCTACGTCGGCAACTCGCTGATCGTCACCGTCTGCGCGGTCGCCTTCGCCCTGGTCATCGCGCTGGCCGGCGCGTTCGCCCTCGCCCGGATGCGGTTCCGGGGGCGACGCGGGTTCGTCATCGGCTTCATGCTGGCCCAGATGGCGCCCTGGGAGGTCATGATCATCGCGATGTACATGATCGTCCGCGACGCGTCGATGCTCAACAGCCTCCTGCCGCTGACGGTCTTCTACATGATGATGATCCTGCCCTTCACCATCCTGACGCTGCGCGGCTTCGTCGCCGCGGTGCCCCGGGAGCTGGAGGAGGCGGCGATGGTCGACGGCTGCACCCGCTCCCAGGCCTTCCGCAAGGTCATCCTGCCGCTGCTCGCACCGGGACTGATGTCCACGTCCCTGTTCGGCTTCATCACCGCGTGGAACGAGTTCCCGCTGGTCCTGGTGCTGAACAAGGAGGCGGAGTCGCAGACGCTGCCGCTGTGGCTGTCCAGCTTCCAGACCGCGTTCGGCAACGACTGGGGCGCGACCATGGCGGCGTCCTCCCTCTTCGCCGTCCCGATCCTGATCCTCTTCGTCTTCCTGCAGCGCAGGGCTGTCAGCGGCCTGACGGCCGGCGCCGTGAAGGGATAACGCCACCCGATGACGACAATCGCCAGCGGCACCGACACACTCACGCGCGATGCCCTGACCGTCCTCCAGCCGGGCTTCACCGGCACCACGGCCCCGGACTGGCTGCTGCGCCGGCTCGGGGAGGGCCTCGCCTCCGTCGGACTGTTCGGCCGCAACATCGCCTCGCCCGAGCAACTGGCGGCCCTCACCGCCCAGCTGCGCGCCGAGCGCGACGACGTCCTCGTGGCGATCGACGAGGAGGGCGGTGACGTGACGCGGCTGGAGGTGCGCTCCGGCTCCAGCTTCCCCGGCAACCACGCCCTCGGCGCCGTGGACGACGTCGCGCTCACCCGCCAGGTCGCGGCCGAACTGGGCCGCCGCCTCGCCGCCTGCGGGGTCAACCTCAACTGGGCGCCGTCGGCCGACGTCAACTCCAACCCGGCCAACCCGGTGATCGGCGTGCGCTCCTTCGGCGCCGACACCGCCCTGGCCGCCCGGCACACCGCGGCCTATGTCACCGGCCTCCAGTCGGCGGGCGTCGCGGCGTGCACCAAGCACTTCCCCGGCCACGGCGACACCGCCGTCGACTCCCACCACGCCCTGCCCCGTATCGACGCCGGCGCCTCGCTGCTGACGGAGCGCGAACTCGCCCCGTTCCGCGCGGCGATCGCGGCCGGCACCCGGGCGGTGATGAGCGCGCACATCCTCGTCCCCGCCCTGGACCCGGAGCGCCCGGCGACCCTGTCCCGCGGCATCCTGACCGGACTGCTGCGCGGCGAACTCGGCTACACCGGCCTCATCGTCACCGACGGCATGGAGATGCAGGCCATCGCCGCCACCTACGGCATCGAACGCGGCAGCGTCCTCGCGATCGCGGCCGGCGCCGACGCGATCTGCGTGGGCGGCGGCCTCGCCGACGACGAGACGGTACGGCGGCTGCGCGACGCCCTCGTCACGGCCGTCCGCTCGGGCGAACTCCCCGAGGCGCGGCTCGCGGAGGCGGCCGAACGCGTCCGCGAGCTGGCCCGCTGGACGGCCACCGCTGCGGCGGACCCGGTGGAGGCCCGCCCCGGCATCGGCCTCGTCGCGGCCCGCCGCGCCCTGCGGCTGACGGGCGCCGCGTCCTTCACCCCGCTCACCGAGGCGCCGTACGTCGCCGCCTTCACGCCGGTCGCCAACATCGCCGTGGGCGACGAGACCCCGTGGGGCGTGGCCGCGGACCTGGACCGTCTCCTCCCCGGCACCCGGACCGGCAGCCACACGGGCGAGGACGCGGGCCGGGAGGCCCTGGCGGCGGCCGGAGACAGCCGCCTGGTGGCGGTCGTGCGCGACGAGCACCGCCACCCCTGGATGGCGGCGGCCCTGGACGACCTGCTCACGGCCCGCCCCGACACGATCGTGGTCGAGATGGGCGTCCCCCAGGCCGCCCCGCGCGGCAGCCTGCACATCGCCACCCACGGCGCGGCCCGCGTCTGCGGCCGCGCGGCGGCCGAGGTCATCGCGGGCGCCCAGGCGGGATGACGGAGGGCGCCGGTCCCCCGAGGGGGACCGGCGCCCGAGTCGTGGGCAGGGGGCTCAGATCCCCTGCCAGTCGGGCTTGGCGGCGTACGTCTGCCGGAAGTAGTCCGCCAGCTTCAGCTTCGAGGCGGCCGCCTCGTCGACGACGACCGTGGCGTGCGGGTGCAGCTGCAGCGCCGACGCCGGGCACACCGCGGCGACCGGCCCCTCGACGGTCGCGGCGACCGCGTCCGCCTTGCCCTCGCCGGTGGCCAGCAGCACCAGGTGCCGCGCCTCCAGGATCGTCCCGATGCCCTGGGTGATCACGTGGTGCGGGACCTGCTCGATGTCCCCGTCGAAGAAGCGCGCGTTGTCCACCCGGGTCTGCTCGGTGAGCGTCTTGATCCGGGTCCGCGAGGCCAGCGACGAACAGGGCTCGTTGAAGCCGATGTGCCCGTCCGTGCCGATCCCGAGCAGCTGGAGGTCGACCCCGCCGGCCGCCGCCAGGGCCGCGTCGTACGCCTCGCACGCGGCCTGCACGTCCTCGGCCGTGCCGTCCGGGCCCATGAACGCGTCCATGCCGAGGCCCAGCGGCTCCAGCACCTCGCGCCGCAGCACCGAGCGGTAGGACTCCGGGTGCTCGGCGGGAAGCCCCACGTACTCGTCGAGCTGCGCGATGCGCGCCCGCGAGGCGTCGACGGCACCGGAGCGCACCTTGGCCGCGAGCGCGGTGTAGACGGGCAGCGGTGTCGAGCCGGTGGCCACACCGAGCAGGGCGTCGGGCTTGCGTCGGAGCAGCTGGGCCATGGCCTCGGCTATCAGCTCGCCGCCCGCCTGGGCGTCCGGAACGATGACAACTTCCACGCTGGGCCTGCCGATCTGAAGAGGGACTCGAAGGGCACCCTGAAGGGAGCATGTGGTTTAGACCAATCTAACAGAGCGGGGCCCTCGGGCCCAGGTGAGCGTGCCCCGCGAGCCGCCGCCCGGGGCCCCGCGCGAGGGGCCTTCCACGGCTCCGGCGCGATGCCCACGCCCCGGTACGAAAGATGGCCTGACGGGACGAACAAGGACGAACCGGGTCCGCCCGCTGGAATTGCCCCGGCCGACCCGCCCCGACATGAACCCATACGGGTTAGGCTGCGTGATGCATGACGGGGCGGCCGAAGGGCTCGGGCCGGTCCGAGGGCCCGCCCGGAAACGCCAACAACGAACAAGCTCCCACGCATGGACACACTCGAGTGGTCTAGTCCACAATGCCAGGGAGTGCGTAGCGAAGTACGCACCGACTTCCGCCTTCCCCGCACAGGAAGGCGGACCGAGGAACCGGGGCTCTCTGCCCTGACTGCCCCCGGGTCCTCATCCTCGGCCGACCGGGACCGCACACCCCACGGCCGATATTGCTCCGGGCTGCGGTGCCGGGAGGGTTGAGGGTCCCTCTCAGGCGCCGCGGCCCGCGGGTGTCTCCGGGGCCGTACAGCCTCCCGAGGGCGGCGTTCGGGCCCCGTCCGTGACCCCGGGTACGCTCGGCCTCGTGCCCTCCATGAACGAACTCGTACGCCAGCACACAGCCCTCGACGACACCGACCTCGAGTGGCTTCATCTGCTGGTCTCGGAGTGGCAGCTGCTCTCCGACCTCTCCTTCGCCGACCTCGTGCTGTGGGTGCCCACCAGCGACGGCACCCGCTATGTCTCCGTGGCGCAGATGCGGCCCAACACCGGCCCGACCTCCTACCAGGACGACATGGTCGGCCACCTCGTGCCGCGCGGCCGCCGCCCCATGCTGGACGCCGCGCTCGACGAGGGCCGCATCGTGCGCGAGGGCGACCCGGAGTGGCGCGAGGAGGTGCCGGTCCGCGTCGAGTCGATCCCGGTCCGGCGGGAGGGCCGCGTCCTCGGCGTCATCGCCCGCAACACCAACCTGCTCACCGTCCGCACCCCGAGCCGTCTCGAGCTCACCTATCTGCAGAGCGCCTCGGACCTCGCGCAGATGATCGCGGCCGGCTCGTTCCCGTTCGCCAACCAGCAGGTCGACATGGACGCCTCGCCGCGGGTCGGCGACGGCCTGATCCGCGTGGACGCCGACGGCGTCGTCCAGTACGCCTCCCCGAACGCCCTCTCCGCCTACCACCGCCTGGGCCTCGCGGCCGACCTGGTCGGCCACCACCTGGGCCGGACGACCGCCGAACTCGCCCCGACCCACGGCCCGGTGGACGAGGCGCTCGCCAAGGTCGCCAGCGGCTGGGCGCCCCGTGAGTTCGAGATCGAGTCCGGCGACGGCGTCATCCAGTTCCGGGCGATCCCGCTCAAGCCCAAGGGCATCCGCATCGGATCGCTGGTGCTGCTGCGGGACGTCACCGAACTGCGCCGCCGCGAGCGCGAGTTGATCACCAAGGACGCGACGATCCGGGAGATCCACCACCGGGTCAAGAACAACCTCCAGACGGTGGCCGCCCTGCTGCGCCTGCAGGCCCGGCGCATCGAGTCCGACCGCGGCCGCGAGGCCCTGGAGGAGGCGGTCCGCCGCGTCGGCTCGATCGCCATCGTGCACGAGACGCTCAGCCAGAACCTGGACGAGCGCGTCGAGTTCGACGAGATCGCCGACCGGGTGCTCGCGATGGTCGCCGAGATCTCGCCCGGCAAGGTCACCGGCCGGCGCACGGGCCGCTTCGGCATCCTGGACGCCGAGGTCGCCACCCCGCTGTCGATGGTGCTGACCGAAGTCCTGCAGAACGCGCTGGAGCACGGGTTCCGCGAGGGCGACACCGGCACCGTCGAGGTGTCCGCGGTCCGCGGCGGGACAGCCAAGCAGGCACGGCTCCTGGTCACGGTCCAGGACGACGGCGTCGGCCTGCCCGAGGGCTTCGACCCGCACACCGCGGGCAATCTCGGCCTGCAGATCGTACGGACGCTCGTCGAGGGCGAGTTGGGCGGCTCCTTCGACATGGTGCCCGCGCCGGAGCGGGGCACCCGGGTGATCCTCGACATCCCGGTACGGGCGGCCAAGTAGCGCCGGCCGGGGGTGTGGCCCGCGGCGGGGGAGTGCGGACAGCAAAGAGCCCCGGACCAGAAGGTCCGGGGCCAGTGCTCGTTGCTGCTCGTCAGCAAGTTCGATGGTCACCCGCCGTTCGACCGGGGCCGAGTGTCGGGGGAGCATCGGGGGTACTGCGCGCTGCGGCTCGGGGGCGGGAGATGCGTACGCGCTGTACGCGCCGCCAAGCTCAGGCTGTTCTTGCGGGGTGGGAGTGTCAGGCGGAGGCCTGACGGGCCCGGTTGCGGGCGGCGCGGCGCTTCATGGCGCGGCGCTCGTCCTCGCTGAGACCACCCCAGACGCCGGAGTCCTGACCGGACTCGAGCGCCCACTGCAGGCACTGCTCGATAACCGGGCAGCGACGGCAGACGGCCTTGGCTTCCTCGATCTGCAGCAGCGCAGGACCGGTGTTGCCGATGGGGAAGAACAGCTCGGGGTCTTCCTCGCGGCAAACGGCGTTGTGACGCCAGTCCATGGCTGCTACCTCTCCTTGATTACATGCGGGTTGCTTGTGAATGTGAACGCTTTCACGAATCCCTCAACAAGTGAAGGGCCTATCGCCAGGTTTCCCGGCGTGGGTCCTGTGAGTTGAAGGGGATTCTGGTGATCAGTGGAGGCCGGTCTTGCGGGCCGTCCCGATCGCCATGAAGAGACTCGCAAACCTCGGCGGCGGATACAACCCCTTCCGGAAAGTTTTTTTTGATTCCTCGGTGTCGACTAGGTCACAGCCGTACTTCCATGGGGTGGATCCTGGCCTAAACGTTCGAGTGAAAGGACTTTCGCCCGTTCCGCTCACACAATCACACGCAGTGCACGGCGTACGCCTGTGAACGTCACGCTCGTACGCAGCCCCAGGTGGTCGCCGTCCATCTGAAGGGGCAGGGGCACCTTCGAATGCAAGGTGAACCGGTCCAGATCGTGCAGCGAGACCGCGTGCTTGCCCTGGGGTCCCCGCTCGGGGGACGAAGTGAGCAACTGGGTCGCATACCGGGCAACCGCGACCGTGGACATCCGGCTGAGACCGAGTACGTCGAGACCGGTATCGAACGAGGCCTTAGGTGCCGCGTACACGGGGCGATTGAGCAGATACGTCCACGGAGCGGTGTTGCAGACGATGGACAGCACCAAATCGGTCACCGGGTCCTCGCCCGGCCGCTCCAGGGTGATCGTGCCGTGCCGGCGGTTGGGTTCCTGGAGGAACTGGCGCACCACCTGGCGCAGATACAGCGCGTGCGTGGACTTCCGGCCCTGCTCGCGCTGCTGCTCGACCCGGCCCACGACCCCCGCGTCGAAGCCGAGCCCCGCGCAGAAGGTGAACCACCGGCCCGGCACCGTCTCGTCCGCACTCCCCGGGGTGCCGGCGGCTATCCCCATGCCGACCGTGCGCTCGCTTCCCTCGCGCAGGGCGTCGAGCAGGGCGCCGGTTGCCTCGACGGCGTCGTTGGGCAGCCCGAGAGCGCGGGCGAAGACGTTCGTGGAACCGCCGGGGACCACCGCGAGACGCGGCAGGCCGTCCGGATCGGGGCCGTTGTGCAGCAGGCCGTTGACGACCTCGTTCACCGTGCCGTCGCCGCCGAGGGCGACCACCAGGTCGATGTCGTTGCTGTCCGCCGCCTGCCGGCCCAGGTCGCGCGCGTGCCCGCGGTACTCGGTGGTGACCGCCTCCAGCTTCATCTCGCTGGCGAGCGCATGGATCAGGACGTCGCGCGTACGTGCGCTTGTGGTGGTTGCCGCCGGATTGACCACGAGAAGTGCACGCATGACTGGCAGCGTACCTACTGGGGGGTACCGGGCACAGGCCGAGGTGGGGATCGACCGGGACATTCCGCGTGAGCCTCGCCACGGCGGGAGCCGGGGGACCTCGGCCCGAAAGGAGCCCCGCACGGAGGGCTACCCTTCAGGAGTGACCAAGCAGCAGACCCCCACTCCCGAGGAAACCGCCGGTCCGCGCCCGCGGCGGCTGACCTACGCCGCCGTGCTCACTGCCCTGGAAGGGCTGGGACTGGCCGTCGGCGGCATCTGGGTACTGGTGCTCGGACTCACCGGGGACCCCGACGACCGGCAGCAGGCCGTCACTCTCGGTGTCACGCTCGTCGTCCTCGCCCTGCTGCCACTGCTCGCCGCGCGCGGACTGTTCGCCCTGCGCAGCTGGAGCCGGGGACCGTCCGTGATCACCCAGATCCTGGCGCTGCCGGTGGCCTACAGCCTGCTGCAGGCCGACAGCATCGCCATCCCGGTGGGGATCGCCCTCGCCGCCGCAGCGATCGCCACGCTGGTCTTCCTCGTCAGCCCGTCGACCACGCAGGCCCTCGGCATCCGGCGGCCCGGCGCCGAACCCGACGAGCGGTGACCACCGGCCGGGTCGGACCCGGCCGCCACACCCGCACGGCGCTCACTCCTCCACGAGCAGCTTCTCCCGCAGCTGCGCCAGCGTGCGCGCCAGCAGACGCGAGACGTGCATCTGGGAGATGCCGACCTCCTGCGCGATCTGCGACTGCGTCATGTTGCCGAAGAAACGCAGCAGCAGGATGCGCTTCTCGCGCGGCGGGAGGTCCTCCAGCAGCGGCTTCAGCGACTCGCGGTACTCGACGCCCTCCAGCGCCTCGTCCTCCGCGCCCAGGGTGTCCGCGACCGCCGGCGACTCGTCGTCGGTGTCGGGGACGTCCAGGGACAGCGTGGAGTAGGCGTTGGCCGACTCCAGGCCCTCCAGGACCTCCTCCTCCGAGATCGCCAGCTTCTCGGCGAGTTCGTGGACGGTGGGGGAGCGGCCGTGCAGCTGGGACAGCTCCGCGGTGGCCGTCGTGAGGGCGAGGCGCAGCTCCTGGAGCCGGCGCGGGACGCGGACCGCCCAGCCCTTGTCACGGAAGTGCCGCTTGATCTCCCCGACGACCGTCGGTGTCGCGTACGTCGAGAACTCCACGCCCCGGTCCGGGTCGAACCGGTCGACCGACTTGATCAGCCCGATCGTGGCGACCTGGGTGAGGTCGTCGAGCGGCTCGCCCCGGTTGCGGAAGCGGCGCGCGAGGTGCTCCACGAGCGGCAGATGCATCCGGACCAGTCGGTTGCGCAGCTCCGCGTACTCCGGGGTGCCGTCCTGCAGCCCGCGCAGCTCGATGAACAGGGCGCGTGCCCCGCTGCGGTCCTGCGGGTCGTGGCGTGTGGCCTGCGCGCCGCGCGCGCTCGCCGCCCGGTCCTCGGCGTATCGCTCGTGCTCGCTCATCGTCCCGCCCGTCGCCCTCTCCCGAGCCCCCGCCGCCGGCCGGGCCGGGGAGACCCCGATGCGCCCGGCCGTGGGCGCACCCTGCACGGCACCCTCGTCATCCCGTCCGTCGTCCAGGAGGCCGGTCGCCACGGAGTCGTCCTCCGGGTGCGGCCGGGCCTGCTCGGGGATGCCGTCGATGCCGTCCGCCATGCGGCGGGAACCGCTCGGGCCGCTCGGGCCCGCCCCCGGGCTCCCGGCTCCGTCGGAGCAGGGGGAGGTGCCGTCCGGCAGCTCCCGTGTGCCGCGCTCTTCGTCCCGCACCGGCCCGTCCCCGTCCCTCACGCCGGCCCGGGTCCCGCGCCGCGCTGTTTGTAGAGGCTGATCGACACGGTCTTGTCCTCGTCCACCGCCGAGGAGACCTTGCCGGCCAGGGCCGACAGGACGGTCCAGGCGAAGGTGTCCCGGGACGGGGCGTGGCCGTCCGTGGTCGGGGCCGAGACGGTGACCTCCAGCGAGTCGTCGACGAGCCGGAACACGCAGCTGAGCACCGAGCCGGGCACGGCCTGCTGGAGCAGGATCGCGCAGGCCTCGTCCACCGCGATGCGAAGGTCCTCGATCTCGTCGAGGGTGAAGTCCAAACGGGCGGCGAGGCCGGCAGTCGCCGTACGCAGCACCGACAGGTAGGCACCCGCAGCCGGCAGCCGGACTTCCACGAAGTCCTGGGTCACGGGCTCGCCTGCGATCTGGGACACCCTCACCTCCAAGGTGGTACAAGCTTCTCGGGGCCGAGGGTCGCCCCCCGGGGTAACGCGATCTGTGGTTCAGCGGTGACGCTACCGCGCTTCGAAGTTTCCTGTCCCCAGGACCCCAACCCCTTGCTGTCACTCATAGTAAACACACGGATACGCTCCGTGGCTAGGGGGTCTGCGGGCCCAATTGGGAAGAGCGCGCGCCGGTTTGACGTACCCAGACGTCAGACGGTCGAACCGTCCGGTTCAGGCGCCGTCCAGCCTACGTCCCCGTCACACCAGAACGTGGTCCACGAAGCACCAGCGCCAGCGCTCGCCGGGCTCGAAGGTCCGCATGACCGGGTGCCCGGACTCCTTGTGGTGCCTGGTGGCGTGCCGCCCGGGCGAGGAGTCGCAGCAGCCGACATGACCGCAGGTGAGGCAGATCCGCAGCTGCACCGGATGCGTACCCTCCGCCAGACACTCCGGACACGTCTCGCTCAGCGGTTCGGGTTCCGGGTGCGGCAGCCCGTCGGCGTGCGTGCACTGTTTCATGATTGCCAGGTTACGACGGCCGCGCGCGGCCCCGCGCGCGAAAATCATGGCCGGGGAGCGCGGGTGGCCGCGTCCCCGGACACGACGGGCGGCCACGCGCGAGCGCGGGCGACGGACAAGGGTGGGCGAGAAGCATGGACGTGATGCCGCTGCTGTTGCTGGTGGCGGGAAGCGCGGCGGTGGCCGCGCTCGCCCGGCGGGTCCCCGTGCCGGCACCCCTGCTGCTGGTCGCGGCCGGACTCATGGTGTCGTACGTGCCGGGCGTGCCCGACTACACGCTCGACCCGCACGTCGTGCTGCCGCTGATCCTGCCGCCGCTGCTCTACACGGCGGCCACCGACAGCTCCTACCTCGACCTGCGCGCGCAACTGCGCCCCGTGGCGCTGCTGTCCGTGGGGTACGTCCTGTTCGCGACCGTCGTCGTGGGCTACGCCGCCTACCGCCTCATCCCCGGGCTCCCGCTGACCGCGGCCCTGGTGCTGGGCGCGGTCGTGGCGCCGCCGGACGCGGTCGCGGCGACGGCCGTCGCCCGCCGGGTGGGGCTGCCGTCACGGATCACCACGATCCTCCAGGGCGAGTCCCTGGTGAACGACGCCACCGCGATCACCGTCTACCGGGTCGCCGTCGCCGCGGCCGTCGGCGAGGGCGCCACCTGGGCCGGCGGCATCCGGGAGTTCCTGATGGCCGCGGTCGGCGGCGTCGTCGCCGGACTGGTGCTGATGGTGCCGATCCACTGGCTGCGCACCCATCTGAAGGAGGCGCTGCTGCAGAACACGCTGTCGCTGCTGACCCCTTTCGTGGCGTACGCGGCCGCCGAGCAGGTGCACGCCTCCGGTGTGCTCGCCGTCGTGGTCGTCGCCCTCTACCTCGGACACCGCGCGTGGGAGGTCGACTTCGCGACCCGGCTCCAGGAGGAGGCGGTGTGGAAGATGGTCGCGTTCGTGCTGGAGTCGGCCGTGTTCGCCCTGATCGGCCTGCAACTGCCGGTCGTGCTCAAGGGCCTGGGGGAGTTCGAGGGCTCCACCGCCGCCTGGTACGCGACCGCCCTGTTCGCCGTCGTCGTCGTGACGCGGTTCCTGTGGGTCTACCCGGCGACCTTCCTGCCGCGGATGCTCTCGGCCCGGATCAGGGAGCGCGAGGACAACCCGACCTGGAAGGGGCCGTTCATCATCTCCTGGGCGGGGATGCGGGGCGTGGTCTCCCTCGCCATCGCGTTCTCCATCCCGCTCACGACGCATGAGGGCCGGCCTTTCCCCGAGCGCAACCTCATCCTGTTCCTGACCTTCACCACGGTGATCGGCACTCTCGTCGTGCAGGGCCTGACGCTGCCGCCGCTGATCCGTCTGCTGAAGCTGCCCGGCCGCGACCCCCAGGCCGAGACCCTCGCCGAGGCCAACGCCCAGGCGCAGGCGTCCCGGGTCGCCGAGGAGCGCCTGCGGGAACTGCTCGCCGACGAGCGCAACGCCCTCCCCGAGCCCCTGGCCGAGCGCCTGATGTCGGTCCTGGAACGCCGGCGCAACTCCGTCTGGGAACGCCTCGGCCAGGCCAACCCGATCACCGGCGAGTCCGTCGACGACACCTACCGGCGTCTGTCCCGGGACGCGATCGGCGCCGAACGCTCCGTCTTCGTCAAGCTGCGCGACGGCCGCTACATCGACGACGAGATGCTGCGGACCCTGCTGCGCAGACTGGACCTGGAGGAGGCGGCGGCCTACCGCGAGGGGGGCTGACCCGGCCCGCCCGGGTCAGCCGGTGAACGGCGCCCCGGTGACAACGGCCGCGACCGTCGTCCCGCGCGCGAAGGCGCCCTCCTCGGCGAGGGCCACGAGCGCGTTCAACATTTTGGCCACATAAAGACGCTCGACGGGCAGCCCGTGGCGCTCCTCGAAGTCGGCCACGAAGGACTCCAGAGCGGGCGTCGTACGCGCGTACCCACCGAAGTGGAAGCGCTCGTCGAGGGACCAGTCGCCGCGCGGTCCCCCGAACGCCGCGGTCTGCAGGGCACGGACCTCGGCGCCGAGGAAGCCGCCCTTGAGCACCGGCACGCCCAGCGCCCGCCCGCCCGGACCCAGCCCGGCGGCCAGGCCCGCCAGGGTCCCGCCCGTGCCGCACGCGACCGCGACCACGTCGGCCCGCCCGCGCAGCTCCTCGCCGAGCGCCCGGCACCCCTGGACGGCCAGGGCGTTGCTACCGCCCTCCGGGACGACGTGGGCGTCCCGGGCGCCCGCCGCGCGCAGCACGGCGGCGAGCGTCGAGGGCTCGCCCTTGCGGCGGTACGTCGACCGGTCGACGAAGTGCAGCCGCATCCCGTCGGCCACGCACCGGGCCAGCGAGGGGTTGAGGGGACGTTCCGCCAGCTCCTGGCCGCGCACCACGCCGACCGTGGGCAGACCGAGGAGACGGCCCGCCGCCGCCGTGGCCCGCAGATGGTTCGAATAGGCGCCGCCGAAGGTGACGACCGTCCGTCCGGCCGCGGCCGTCAGGTTCGGCGCGAGCTTGCGCCACTTGTTGCCGACCAGCTCCGGGTGGATCAGGTCGTCCCGTTTGAGCAGCAGCCGCACACCGCGCCGCTCCAGCCGCCCGTCCGGCGACTCGCGCAGCGGCGAGGGCAGCCGGGGCCGCAGGGCGGCGAGGTCGGGTACGGCGTCACGGCTGGTCACCCGGCCATTGTGACCGGCACGGGGCCGCTACTTCAGCCGCTCCTTCACGCGCCCGCGCAGGGACGCCATCGTGAACCCGCGCGGGTCCACCTTTCCGGGCTGCCACTCCAGGTGCCCGATCACCGAGCGCTCGTTCCAGCCGTGATGGCGGCAGATCGCGGCCGACACGCGCTCGATCGCTTCCAACTGAGCCTCGGGCCAGGGGTCCTTGCCGTCGCCCAGGTTCTCGCACTCGAAGCCGTAGAAGTGTCGGTTGCCGTCGGTGTTGGCCTCGTTGTCCGGCGGCAGTGCCTCCTCCGCGATGACCGCGCGCAGCACGTCGTCGTCGCCGAGACCGGCGTGGTTGGCACGGCCGTAGCCGACCAGGTGGACCTTGCCGTCCTTGGTGATCACCCCGTGGCAGAGCGGACCGGGCAGCCCTTCGTAGCCCTTGCGGCACAGCTCCACGGTGTGTGCGCTGCCCTTGGTCACCGAGTGGTGGATCATCACGCCGTGCACGGGGCCCCAGGGCCCCACGTGATTGCGGTTGTGGTGCTCCCAGTCGCCGACCTCGACGACCGTCACGCCCTCCGCGCGCAGCCTCTGCAGGAATCTGCTCGCGGACATGGGTGTGGCCATGTACGCCTCCTCGTGCCGTGGGGCGGCCGCCGGATGCGGCCGCCTCGTACCGGTGCTTTACCGGAAACGGAAGAAAGGACTCCTTGTCGCTCCGCCGCTCGCACGGTGAGCGAGCTGTTTCGGCCAGCCGGCGGCGCCGGTACGGATGGACAGAAGACCTCCATCTGCCCAGCGGGTCCGTGATCCATTCCCCCTCGTTCGTGTAATAGCACCAACACGTTCCGTGATGAAAGCCTGGTCAGGCAGATCGCTACGCGTGGCGCCGCGACGGCGCCGGTGCACGACCGGGAGGGCAATTCCATATGTCGGTAGGCGAAGAGGTCCGTACGGAGCAGGCCAAGGCGCAGCAGAGTCTCGGCACGGCAGCCGCACGGAACCTGGCCACCACGACCAAGTCGGCTCCCCAGATGCAGGAGATCAGCTCCCGCTGGCTGCTGCGCATGCTGCCCTGGGTCAATGTGCAGGGCGGCACGTACCGGGTGAACCGGCGTCTGACGTACGCCGTGGGGGACGGCCGCGTCACGTTCGTGAAGACCGGTGACCGGGTCGAGGTCATCCCCGCCGAGCTGGGTGAACTGCCGGCGCTGCGGTCCTTCGAGGACGAGGACGTGCTCTTCGAGCTCGCCCAGCGGTGCGTGCAGCGGGAGTTCGCGGCCGGCCAGGTCATCGCCTCGTTCGGCAGCCCGACCGACGCCGTGTACCTGCTCGCGCACGGCAGGGTGGAGAAGATCGGCGCCGGCCCCTACGGGGAGGACGAGCTGCTGGGTGTCCTCGCCGACGGCGCCTACCTCGGCGAGCAGGCGCTGCTCGACTCCGACGCCATCTGGGAGTACACCGCCCGCACGGTGACCGCCTGCACCGTCCTGGTCCTGGACCGGCGGGACTTCGAGCAGGTAGCGGAGCGCGCCGAGTCGCTGCGGGGGCATCTGGAGCGGCTGCGGTCGATCCCCGCGCAGCGCACCAACAAGTACGGCGAGAAGGCGCTCGACCTGGCCGCCGGCCACAGCGGCGAGCCGGACATCCCGCACACCTTCGTCGACTACGAGGCCCGGCCCCGCGAGTACGAACTGAGCATCGCCCAGACCGTGCTGCGCATCCACACACGCGTGGCCGACCTGTACAACCAGCCGATGAACCAGACCGAGCAGCAGCTGCGGCTCACCGTGGAGGCCCTGAAGGAGCGCCAGGAGCACGAACTCGTCAACAACCGCGAGTTCGGCCTGCTCCACAACTGCGAGTACGACCAGCGGCTCCAGCCGCACGACGGCGTGCCCGGCCCCGACGACATGGACGAGCTGCTCAGCCGGCGGCGCGGCACCAAGATGTTCCTCGCCCACCCGCGGGCGATCTCCGCGTTCGGACGCGAGCTGAACAAGCGCGGACTGGTCCCGGAGACCATCGAGATGGGCGGCAACCGCATCCCGACCTGGCGGGGCGTGCCGATCTTCCCGTGCAACAAGATCCCGGTCACCGACGCCCGGACGACCTCGATCATCGCGCTGCGCACCGGCGAGGCGGAGCAGGGGGTCATCGGGCTCCAGCAGGCCGGCATCCCGGACGAGATCGAGCCGAGCCTGTCGTGCCGCTTCATGGGCATCAACGAGCAGGCCGTCATCAACTACCTCGTGACGGCGTACTACTCGGCCGCGGTCCTCGTCCCGGACGCCCTCGGCGTCCTGGAGAACGTCGAGATCGGCCGTTGGCGATGACCGTCGCCGGCGGTACGCCGTGTTCCGCACTCACCGCGTGGGTAGACCCACGGCGTAGGCGTCCAGCCGGAGCGGAAGGGCCGCCGTGGGCCGACTCATCGAGGCGAGGCCGTGGGTGAGTTCATGACGGAGACACAGCACCGCCCCGCCGGGGTACCGCGTGCGACCGAACCGCCGGAGGGGCGGGGGCCCGTCCTGACCGGCCCACCGGACCGCCCGCGACCGGCCGAGCCGCCCGAGGCGGCGGTGATCCTGGAGGGCACCCGGGCGTCCGTCGACCCCGAGATGCGCGCCGCGGTCGAGTCGCTGCCGCCCGCCATGCGCCGGATCGCGCTCTATCACTTCGGCTGGACCGGCCCGGACGGAGCCCCGGCGGCGGGCGGCGCGGGCAAGGCCATCCGGCCCGCCCTCGTCCTCACCGCCGCGGCGACGCTCGGCGGGCCACAGGGGCGGGCGGCGGCCCTGCGGGCGGCGGTCGCGGTGGAACTGATCCACAACTTCACGTTGTTGCACGACGACGTGATGGACCGGGACACCACCCGCCGGCACCGGCCCACCGCGTGGACCGTGTTCGGCGACGCCGACGCGATCCTCGCCGGGGACGCCCTGCAGGCACTGGCCCTGCGTCTGCTCGCCGACGACCCGCACCCGGCGTCCTCCGCGGCCGCGTCCCGGCTCGCCGACTGCGTGGTCGAACTGTGCGCGGGCCAGCACGCCGACACCGCGCTGGAGAGGCGGCGCCCCGCCGAGGTCTCCCTCGACGAGGTGCTCGCCATGGCCGAGGCCAAGACCGGCGCGCTCCTCGGCTGCGCCTGCGCGCTCGGGGCGCTGTACGCGGGCGCCGGCGACGACGAGGTCCGGGCGCTGGACGCTTTCGGCCGCGAGGCCGGGCTCGCCTTCCAGCTCATCGACGACGTGATCGGCATATGGGGAGACCCGAGCCGCACCGGCAAGCCGGTCGGAGCGGACCTCGCCGCCCGCAAGAAGTCGCTGCCCGTCGTCGCGGCGCTCACCTCGGGCGGCCCGGCGGCGCAGGAACTGGCCGCCCTGTACGAGGCGCCCTACGACCAGGAGGACCTGCAGCGCACCGCGCTCGCCGTGGAACGGGCGGGCGGTCGCGACTGGGCGCAGGCCCAGGCCGCGGACCGGATGGCCCGTGCCGTGCAGGCGCTCGCCCGCGCGGTGCCCGAGCCGGAGGAGGCCGGTGGACTGCTGGCGCTGGCCGAGTTCGTGACCCGGCGCAGCGCCTGAGGGACGCGGCGTCCGCCGCGGCCATGAGGACCCCGGAGCCATCGGGGCCGTACGGCTCCTGACCCCGTACGGCGCCTTGGTGGCTCCGGCCTGGCGGGTCCCGCACATCCCCACGGTGTGCGGGGCCCGTCTCACGTCCGCCACCGTGCGCGGGTCCCCGTGCCCGCGTCCGCGAGGCGAACGGATCGCGTCAAAGTCGTCCCCGGTACGGCACCGCACGGTCAACGGCCCTACGATCGAGCCCGGTTGAGACGAAGGGGTGCGGACTCATGGGCGTGGCGATCCGGACGGCGGGCGAGGCGGACCGGGAGCTGGTGGTGGGACTGCTGGACGCGGCCTTCCAGAACGACCCGGTCAGCGGCTGGGTCTTCCCCGGCGAGGAGCACCGCCGCACCACCCACCCGCGACTGATGGCCGCGTTCACCGATGTCGTCCTGGCCCACGGCCGGATCGACCTCACCGAGGACGGCACGGCCTGCGCGCTGTGGATGTCCGTCCCCGCCGACGCACCCGAGCAGGACGACGAGGGCCCCGCCCAGCTGCGTGCGGCCGTCGACCCGGACAACGAGCGCGTCGAACTGATCGGCCGGCTGACCGCCGGGATCCATCCGGCCGGGCGGGCCCACGAGTACCTGTGGATGATCGCCGCGGCCCCGGAGCGGCAGGGGCAGGGCCTGGGCACGGCCCTCATCACCTCCGTCCTCGACCGCTGCGACCAGGAGGGCCTCGGCGCCTACCTGGAGGCGAGCAGCGCCCGCAGCCGTGTGCTGTACGAACGCCTCGGCTTCACCCTCGAAGGACGCCCCCTCGACCTCCCGGACGGCCCGCGGATGTGGCCGATGTGGCGCGAGCCGCGCGCCTGAACCCCGCCGTCCACCACCCCACCCGCCTCTCGCGGTCCGCGCCCGCTCCTCCTCCGGCGCCACCGTCGCCGTGATCCGCTCCACCCGCCCGTCCAGGACGGTCCCGCCGCGCAGAACGCTGCCGTGGACGTCCGGCAGGCAGGGGCAGGTGCTCGAGGAGCACGCCGAGTATCGCCGGACCGAGCACGGTGACGACCTCGCCCCCGCCGGGCAGCCCGGCGGAGCGGTGGCAGTCGAAGCCCTCACGGAAAACCCCCTTGTAACCACTGCATCCGGAGTACTACAACTGAAGCACTGCAATCGAAGTGGTTGCGGTCGGCCTACGAAAAGAGACCGGCTTGCGCAAGCTCACGTACTTCATCGCCTGCTCCCTCGACGGCTTCATCGGGGACCCGGCCGGCGACGCCACGGACATGTTCCGCTTCGTGGACGAGGAGTTCCTGGCCTACCTCACGGAGCAGTACCCGGAGACGGTGGCGACCCAGGGCCGCCGCGCCCTCGGCGTCGACCACCTGGAGAACAAGCGGTTCGACACCGTCGTCCAGGGCCGCGGCAGCTACGACGAGGCCCTGAAGGTGGGCATCACCAGCCCGTACGCACACCTGCGCCAGTACGTCGCGACGCGCTCCCTGCCGGAGTCCCCGGACCCGGAGGTCGAGTTGATCACGGACGACGTCGTCGGCAAGGTTCGCGCGCTGAAGGCCGAGGAGGGCGGACTCGACATCTACCTGTGCGGCGGCTCGCGGCTCGCCGGCACCCTGCTCGACGAGATCGACGAACTGGTCGTCAAGAGCTACCCGATCGTCTACGGGGCGGGCATGCCGATGTTCGGAGCGGGCCTCGCCGTCACCGAGTTCGCCCTCGACGAGGTCCGCGCCTTCCGCAACGGAACCGTGGTCCGTACGTACAGCAGGAAGCGCTGAGCCCCGAGCCGCCCTACCCTGAAGGCATGGGCAGCGAAGAGCACGTCTGTCCCGACTGCGGACAGCCCGTCGAAACGGTCGTCCGGCGTCACAAGACGCTGGGCGCATGGGTCCCCACCTGGGTCGCCGGCCCCTGCCGGAACCCCGACTGCGCGGCGCACCCCCCGGAGGCCGCCGAGCACCACCACGACCAGCCCGCCCCGCCCGGACAGCCCGCCCCGTCCGGTCGGCCCGAGAAGACCACCGCGACCGAATCCTGACCCGCGGCGGGAAGCCGGTCCGCCCCGGACCGTAGGCTCGCCGCATGCCCGAACACGCGCACATCCTCCACCTCACGGAGCGGTCGCTCTGGGAGGCCGCCCGCGAGCGCGGCGCCTACGAGATGTCCACCCGTGGCCGCACGCTCCAGCAGGAGGGCTTCATCCACTGCTCGACCCGCGCCCAGCTCCCGACGGTCGCCGGCTTCCTCTACGGCTCCTACGACGGCCCCGACGACCTGGTGGTGCTGGTCGTCGACCCCGAGCGGCTGGACGTGCCGCTGCGCTACGAGGCGGTGGAGCCGGGCGGCGAGGAGTTCCCGCACGTGTACGGCCCGCTGCCGGCAGGCGCTGTGGTCGACGTGGAGCGGTGGGGGTGACGGAGCGGAGCCACCGGTCATGGCGGTGGATCGTGGCGGCCTGGCTGGTCCTGGTGGCCGTCGCGGGCGGGGTGACGCTGTGGCTGCGGGACGCCGCCGAGCCGCCGGGGCCGTACGTCTGGGAGAACGCGACGAGTCCGTCGCCCCCGCCGGAGTGCACGCGGCCCGCACCGGGGGAGGACAGGGCGGACGTCCTCTGCTTCGTCAGGACGCGCTGAGCGCGCCCGTGCCCGGATCCCGTGCCGTCAGGCAGTAGACGCCGCCCGCCGGGTCCCGCATCACCGTCCAGTGCGCACCCTGCGCGACGAAGGCGGCGCCCAGTCCCTCGTGCCGGGCCCGGGTCGCCGCCACATCCGCGCAGGCGAGGTCCATATGCGCCGAGGCCGCGCGCTCCTCGCCGAGCCGCTGGAGCAGGATCCGGACCGGCAGTCCGGCCGGGGGACGCAGCACGTGGAACTCGGGGCGTGAGCCGGGCCGAGACTCCCAGCCGTCCAACAGGGCCTCGAAGAAGGCGACTTCGGCGTCGAACGCGGAGGGCGGCACGTCCAGGCAGACCTGGTCCGGACGGCTCCCGCGCACGACGGGCGGCCGGACCGCCTCCCCGGCCCACGGCACCACGCAGAACGCCACCCCGGCGGGCGTGCGCAGCACGGCCCACCCGTCGTGCTCGGCGACCAGGCCGGCCCCGCGCTCCGACGCGCCGTCCACGAACCCCCGTACGTCCTCGACGGCGAAGTCGAGATGCGCGCCCCCGGCCCCCGCCCCGACCCCCTGCACCTTGACGCAGGCGTCCGCCCCGTCGCCCGGCAGCAGGGTGACGAACTCGTCCCGGTCGCCCCGGAAGGCCGACAGGCCGCTCTCGGTCACCGCCGCCCAGAAGGAGTGGGCCCGCTCGAAGACGGCGGCGGGCCGGTCCACGAAGGCGTACGTCCAGCGAATGCTCATGAGGTGATCGTAGGTCCGGCCGCCGCCCCTCACCGGGACGGCCGTCGCTCGTACACCGTCACCCGCCGCCCCCGTACCTGTACGTCCGTCACCACGGTGAAGTACCGCTTCAGCACAGCCGACTTGACCTGGTCCCGGTGTGCCGGCACCGGCCGGGCCACCGCCGCCGCGTCCGTGACGAGCAGGATGCGCCGCTGAGTCAGCATCGCGGACCGTATGCGGGCGGGCGGTGCCTCCTCGCCCTTCAGCGTGCCGGACTCCACCGGGCCCCGGGCCAGCGCTATGTCCCGCACCCCCGTGAAGGCGGCCGGCGACACCAGCGCGGTGTCCCGCCGGGCCGCCGGTACGAACACCACGGCGTCGCCGACCTGTTTCAGCCGCCGTACGTCCGCCGCCACGGCCAGCACGTCGTCCACCCGGCTCGCCGGGGACCGCTTGGCCAGCGACTGGGGCAGCAGCGCGGCCAGCGCCACGGCGACCGCCACCGGGACCAGCACCGCCGACACCCTCGGCAGTCGCGGCCGGACCGCCCGGACGGCCGCGCCCAGCGCGGTGCCGATCAGCAGCGCCAGGCCCAGCATCGAGAACAGCACGTAGCGGTCCAGGAAGAGCGGCTTCACCAAGGAGACGCAGAGGAGCAGGAGTTGGGGCACCGCGAGCAGCGGCAGCCCCACGGCCGCCGCCGACGGGCGCCGGGTGTGCGGACGGTCCGCCAGGGCGCCGAGCACCCCGATCGCGACGAGGACCCCGGGGCCGATGAGCATGTGCCAGGTCACCGGCGGTATCCAGGAGACCTGTTCGGCCTGCCCGAGGCTGAACAGGATCAGCGGCAGCACCGCCGCCACGGCGAGCGCCGACGCCACCGCCCAGCGTGCCAGGACCCGGCGCGTGGCCCGAGTCCACGCCAGGGTCACGAGATGCGCGGGCAGCACCAGCAGCGAGAGCCAGTTCAGCAGCCCGCACACGGCGACCACGGCCGCGTAGGCGGCCCAGTGCCGGCGCCGGGCGCGTCCTTCCAGGGCGGTCACCAGCAGCACGGTCGCGACCCCGGCCCCGGCGGTCACGAGGGCGTACGGGCGGCCCTCCTGGAGGTGGAACTGCACGGCCGGGAGCAGCCCGAGGGCCAGTCCGCCCGCCAGCCCCGCCCAGGCCCCGGCCGTTCGCTGCCCGAGGCGGGTCACACAGGCCGCCGCGACGGCCATGGCCAGCACCGAGGGGAGCCGCAGGGTGGTGGTGCCGCTGCCGAAGCAGCTGAACAGGGCGTGCATCAGCAGGTAGTAGAGGCCGTGCACGGCGTCGACGTGCTCCAGCAGGTGCGCCATCGCCCCGCTGGAGCGCCGGGCCACCTGCCAGGTCGCGGCCTCGTCGCGCCAGACGCTGTGCTGCCGGGAGAGCCCCCACAGCCCGAGGCCGACGGTCCACACGGCGGGAACCACGCACAGGAGCGACCGGCGACGCCGGTGGGGTATCGGTTCCGCGGCGGGCGCGCGCGGGACGACCGCGGCCTCCATGACGGCCGTGGAGCGTGACTCGGGCAACGGTGTTCCCCCCGGGGATCGGCATTCGTCCACCGAGGGCGGCCCGCAGCGCAGCGATCCGCTCACACCGGGCACGGCGAGGCGGTCCGCCTCGGCCATGCCGGCCACATCACCCCCGTGAGACCACCGCCGGACGGCTGCACCGGCTGGGTGGACATGCCAGAACCTACGGGACTGCGACGATCAAGGGCCACTCCGCACCGGGTGAGCACCGTCACGGCACGTCGAGGGAACCGCTGGCCCACGCGGTGAACGGCCGGCGAAGACACCGTGCCCGGCCGCGCCGACCGACACCGAAGGGGCCCGCCCGGCGAACCGGGCAAGCCCCTTCGGGAGTCGGGAGAACGACGAAACGGCCTGGGTTCAGGCCTTCTTGGTCTCCCAGAAGATCTTGTCGATCTGGGCGATGTAGTCCAGAGCCTTCTGGCCCGTCGCCGGGTCCGTCGACGCCTTGGCGGCCGAGAGGGCCTTCAGGGCGTCGTTGACCAGCTGGTGCAGCTCCGGGTACTTCTCGAAGTGCGGGGGCTTGAAGTAGTCGCTCCAGAGAACCGAGACGTGGTGCTTGGCCAGCTCGGCGCGCTGCTCCTTGATGACGGTGGCACGCGCCTGGAAGTGCGGGTCGTCGTTGGCGGCCATCTTCTCCTGGACGGCCTTCACCGACTCCGCCTCGATGCGGGCCTGGGCCGGGTCGTACACACCGCAGGGCAGGTCGCAGTGTGCGCTGACCTTGACCTTGGGGGCAAACAGGCGGGAAAGCATGGAGCATTCCTTCCTCGTGATCGTCTTCTCAGGTGGGACATTACTCCCTGCAAGACCGGATTTCGCGAGTGCCCCCGTGGGCTTAGGACAAAAGTCCGGGGTGAGACTGAGACTGGTGGAGGACCGTACCGGGGAGGTGCCGGGGATGCCGGAGTTGTCGCAGGAGACCGGGCGCGGGCGTGCCGGGCGGCCCTTCGGGTGGGCCGAGGTGACCGGTCCGTCCATGGTGCCCACGCTCTACCACGGCGATCTGCTCGTCGTGTCGCACCGGGGCCGCACCAGGCCCGGTGACGTCGTCGTCCTGCGCCATCCCTTCCAGCAGGACCTGCTGGTCGTCAAGCGCGCGGCCGAGCGCCGGGAGGGCGGCTGGTGGGTGCTGGCCGACAACGCGTTCGCTGGCGGCGACAGCACCGACTACGGCGTCGTCCCCGACGAGCTGATCCTGGGCCGCGTACGGCTGCGGGTGCGGCCGCGCAAGCCCGGTCAGCGCTCGCTGTTCGCGGTGCTGCGCTGGGCGGTGTCGGCCGTGCGGCCGGTGCTGGCCGACCGATCGGCCTCCAGGCGTTTGCGGGCCCGGTAGGCGGCGACGTTGGCGCGGGTCGCGCAGCGGTCCGAGCAGTAGCGCCGGGAGCGGTTGGTCGAGGTGTCCAGGTAGGCGTTGCGGCAGGGTGACGCCTCGCACAGCCCCAGCCGGTCGACGCCGTACTCCGTCAGATGGAAGGCCAGGCCCATCGCGGCGATGGCCGCGTAGCCGGCCGTCGCGTTCGACGGGTGGTCGGCCAGGTGCATGTGCCACAGCGGGCGTCCGTCGTCGTCCCGGACGTCGTGCCCGGAGATCTGCGGGCTCACCGGGAACTCCAGGAGCAGGGCGTTGAGCAGGTTCACCGCGGTGGACTCGTCGCCCTGGTCCGCCGCCTCGAAGACCGACCGCAGCCGTGCGCGGACCGAGCGGAAGCGGGTGACGTCGGCGTCGGTGGCGCGGCGGGCCGCCTCCTGACTGCCGCCGAAGAGGTCGCGGACGGCCTCGACCGAGGTCAGCGAGTCCTTGCCCCGGGCCGGGTCCTCGCTGTTGACGAGTCGTACGGCGTAGTCCGAGTAATAGGCCAGTTCCACTTGTAGTCCTTACGGTGACGTTCTATCGTCGTCGTGCGGTCGGGTAATGGGTGATCGCGTATCCAGGGTATTACGCAATCCTGTGACGGAGGGGCCCGATGACGGACTTGGACAACTCGGCCACCACGGCGACGGCGGACTGGGCCGGCTGGCAGCGCAGCTGGGACCGGCAGCAGGAGTGGTACATGCCCGACCGTGAGGACCGCTTCCGGATCATGCTGGACATGGTCGAAGCCCTCGTCGGCCCGGCCCCGCGCGTGCTCGACCTCGCGTGCGGCACCGGAAGCATCTCGGCGCGGCTGCTCGCGCGGTTCCCGCAGGCCACCAGCACCGGCGTCGACCTCGACCCGGCGCTCCTCGCCATCGCCGAGGGCACCTTCGCGGGCGACGAGCGGATCTCGTTCGTCACGGCCGACCTCAAGGACCCCGACTGGCCGGCCGGGCTGCCGTACGACTCCTACGACGCCGTCCTGACCGCCACGGCCCTGCACTGGCTGCACACGGAACCCCTCGTGGCCCTCTACGGTCAGGTCGCGGAGCTCGTCCGTGACGGCGGTGTCTTCATGAACGCGGACCACATGATCGACGATTCGACGCCCCGGATCAACGCCGCGGAGCGCGCCCAGCGCCACGCGCGCATGGAGCGGGCCAGGGCGGACGGCGTCCCCGACTGGTCCGAGTGGTGGCGGCTCGCGGCCCAGGACCCGGCCCTCGCCGAGCCGACGGCCCGCCGCTTCGAGATCTACGGCGACCACGCCGACGGCGACACGCCCTCGGCCGCGTGGCACGCGCGCGTCCTGCGTGAGAAGGGCTTCGGGGAGGCCCGGCCGGTCTGGTGCTCCCCGTCGGACGCGCTGGTGCTGGCGCTGAAGTAGCACAGGACGAGAGGGGCGGTACGGATCACCCGTACCGCCCCTCTCCGGTGTCCTCGGTCAGAGCACCTTGGACAGGAACGCCTGCGTCCGCTCGTGCTGCGGGTTGGTCAGGACCTCCCGGGGATCGCCGGACTCGACGACCACACCGCCGTCCATGAAGACCAGGCTGTCGCCGACCTCGCGGGCGAAGCCCATCTCGTGGGTGACGACGACCATCGTCATGCCGGACTCGGCGAGGTCGCGCATGACGTCCAGGACGTCGCCGACCAGCTCCGGGTCGAGCGCCGAGGTGGGCTCGTCGAACAGCATCAGCTTCGGGTCCATCGCGAGCGCACGGGCGATCGCCACCCGCTGCTGCTGGCCGCCGGAGAGCTGCGAGGGGTAGTTCCCGGCCTTGTCGGACAGGCCGACCCGGTCGAGGAGCTCGCGCGCCCGCTCCCGGGCCTGGGCCTTGGCGACGCCCTTGACCTGGATCGGCGCCTCGATGACGTTCTCCAGGGCCGTCATGTGCGGGAACAGGTTGAACCGCTGGAACACCATGCCGATGTCCCGGCGCTTCAGCGCGACCTCGCTGTCCTTGAGCTCGTACAGCTTGTCGCCCTTCTGGCGGTAGCCGACCAGCTCGCCGTCGACGTACAGCCGTCCGGAGTTGATCTTCTCCAGGTGGTTGATGCACCGGAGGAAGGTCGACTTGCCGGAGCCCGAGGGCCCGATGAGGCAGAACACCTCACCCTGCTTGACCTCGAGGTCGATGCCCTTGAGGACCTCTACCGGGCCGAAGGACTTGTGGACGCCCTCGGCCTTGACCATGGCGTTCATGCGGTGCCTCCCGTCGACGCCGAGCGGTTGGACAGGGACAGCAGGTTCGCCTTGACCTTCTGGAACGGCGTGGCCGGCAGGGACCGGCTGGAACCGCGCGCGTAGTAGCGCTCCAGGTAGTACTGGCCGATGCTGAAGACCGAGGTCAGCAGCAGGTACCAGGCGGCCGCGAGGAAGAGCATCTCGGCCGGGGCGCCGGAGGTCTGGCCGATGTCCTGGGCCGCGCGCAGCAGCTCGGGGTACTGGACGACCGAGACCAGCGAGGTCGTCTTCAGCATGTTGATGACCTCGTTGCCCGTGGGCGGCACGATCACGCGCATGGCCTGCGGGATGACGATGCGGCGCAGCGTCTTGACGTGGCTCATGCCGAGCGCGTGCGAGGCCTCCGTCTGCCCCTCGTCGACCGCGAGCAGGCCGGCGCGGCAGATCTCCGCCATGTACGCCGCCTCGTTCAGGCCGAGACCCAGCAGCGCCGTCAGGAACGGCGTCATGAAGTCCGACCACTCGTTCTTGTAGAACGGGCCGAGGTTGATGTACTCGAAGACCAGGCCGAGGTTGAACCAGACGATGAGCTGGACCAGGACCGGGGTGCCGCGGAAGAACCAGATGTAGAACCACGCGATGGACGAGGTCACGGGGTTCTTGGACAGGCGCATCACGGCCAGCAGGATGCCGCCGATGATGCCGATCGCCATGGACAGGATCGTCAGCAGCAGGGTCTTGCCGACGCCGTCGAGGATGCGGTCGTCGAAGAAGTAGTCCGGGATCGCACCCCAGTTGATCTTGCCCTGGGAGAAGGCGTAGACGATCGCGCCGAAGAGGGCGAGCGCCACGACGGCGGAGACGTACCGTCCGTAGTGGCGGACCGGGATGGCCTTGATGGCCTCCGGACCGGCCGGCGGGGTGTCCACCGGCCGGTCCTTCTTGTCGATGTCAGTCACAGGTGTTGCCTTTCAGTGCCCGCTGTCCGGCGCGGTCACTTGCCGCCGTTGACGGTGGCTTCCTTGACCGCACCGTCCTCGACGCCCCACTTCTTGATGATCTTCCCGTACTCGCCGTTCGCGATGATCGCGTCGAGGGCGGCCTTGAGGGCGTCCCGCAGCTGGGTGTTGGTCTTGGCGACCGCGATGCCGTACGGGGCGGCCTCGACCTGCTCGCCGACCAGCTGGAAGTCCTTGCCGCCACCGGAGGTCTTCACGGCGTACGCGGCGACGGGGAAGTCGGACGAGCCGGCGGCGGCGCCACCGGCGCGCAGGCGGGTCTGGGCCTGCTGGTCGTTGTCGAAGGCCTCGATGCTGATGGTCTTGCCACCGGAACACTTCTTGGCCTCGGCCTTGGCCAGGTCCTCGGAGACCGTGCCGCGCTGCACGACGATCTTCTTGCCGCACAGGTCCGACCAGGTCTTGATGTCGGTGTTCTTGCCCTTCTGGGTGTAGATCGAGACACCGGCCGTGAAGTAGTCGACGAAGTCGACGCCCTCACCGACCTTCTTGCCGGTGTCCGAGTCGATGCCCTCCTGGCGGTCCTTCGTGTCCGTCATCGCCGACATGGCGATGTCGTAGCGCTTGGAGCGCAGACCGGTGATGAGGCTGTCGAAGGTGCCGTTCTCGAACTGGAACGTCACACCGAGCTGCTTGCCCATGGCGGCGGCCAGATCGGGGTCGATGCCGACCGTCTTGCCGGAGTCGTCCTTGAACTCGACCGGGGCGTAGGCGATGTCCGAGCCGACCTTGATGACGCCCTTGTCGCGGATCGCCTGCGGCAGCTTGTCGGCGAGCGGCGCCGCGCTCTTCGAGCCGGAGCCGTCCGCGTTGCTGTCGGTCTGGTCACCGCAACCGGTGAGAATCAGCGCGCCTGCGACCGCGATCGAGCCGACCACTGCCAACCGGGGGCGAGCGGCGGTCGTACGACGGGTGGTGCGTGCGGTCATGGTGGGTTCCTCCGGCGGATGGGTGGAGTTGCCGATGGGGCGGGCGCCTGCCGGTGACCGGCAGGCGCCTGGGGTGCTCAGGGCGACGGGAACACACGCCTTCGAGTGTCGCGACCCTGTGTGATTACGGCATCTTGCCATTCGGACTGGGCCATTCAGGGCACTCGCCATGTCAAAATCGGATAACGGGTTACCCCCGAACAGCCGCAGGCCGGTCCATCCTGACCGCACCTCTTGCGGGAATCCGTCCCTCCGGCCGGAAGATCTTCGGCGTTTCACGGAATAAGAGCCGGTCGTGTGCGGGATGCGTGGGGGTCATCGACCCTTCATGATGTTTGGTGTTGATTGTCCGACCATTTCGGCACGATTCACGCCGGTGGCACCTTCACGTCGTGTCCGATTCGTATCCATGGGTGAGGAAGTCTCCCCATGCGTCATGTGATCTTGCACGTATTGGACTCGTCGCGGCGCGGTCCGTCCGGTAAGAAGGTTCTTTACACCCCTCATCCGGGGCTCAGGGCGCGTGTGCGGCGCGCCCGTCGCGTATGGGCCGTACGTCGTACGTCGTACGTATCAACGAGCAGGGCCATACGCGTCCCCGCCCACTTCTCACCAGGAGTGGTCCCACCCTCAACCAGAACACCTAAGGGGTCAGACAAAGTGGCAGCGGAGATCGTCAATCCTCGCAGCGGGGGCAATACCGATCAGGACGGAGGGGTCGAGCCCCTCGATTCCTTCGATCCGGCATTCGCCCTGCACCGCGGCGGCAAGATGGCCGTGCAGGCCACCGTGCCGGTCCGTGACAAGGACGACCTGTCCCTGGCGTACACGCCCGGCGTCGCGAAAGTGTGCAGCGCGATCGCCGAGCAGCCGGACCTCGTCAACGACTACACGTGGAAGTCGTCCGTCGTCGCCGTCGTGACCGACGGCACGGCCGTGCTGGGGCTCGGTGACATCGGCCCCGAAGCCTCCCTCCCGGTGATGGAGGGGAAGGCGATCCTTTTCAAGCAGTTCGGAGGCGTCGACGCGGTCCCGATCGCCCTCGACTGCACCGGCGTCGACGAGATCGTCGAGACCGTGGTGCGCCTCGCGCCGTCCTTCGGCGGGGTGAACCTGGAGGACATCTCGGCCCCCCGGTGCTTCGAGATCGAGCGCAAGCTGCAGGAGCGGCTCGACATCCCGATCTTCCACGACGACCAGCACGGCACGGCCGTCGTCACGCTGGCGGCGCTGCGCAACGCGGCGCGGCTGACCGGCAAGGGGCTCGCGGACCTGCGGGCCGTCATCTCCGGCGCCGGGGCCGCGGGCGTCGCCATCGCCCGGATGCTGGTCGAGGCCGGCATCGGTGATGTCGCGGTGGCCGACCGCAAGGGCGTCGTGTCGGCCGACCGGACCGACCTGACGGACGTCAAGCGGGAGCTGGCCGGGTTCACCAACAAGGCCGGCCTCACCGGGTCGCTGGAGTCGGCGCTGGCCGGCGCGGACGTCTTCATCGGCGTCTCCGGCGGCACGGTGCCCGAGGAGGCCGTCGCCTCCATGGCGGAGGGTTCGTTCGTGTTCGCCATGGCCAACCCGAACCCCGAGGTGCACCCGGACGTCGCGCACAAGTACGCGGCGGTCGTGGCCACCGGCCGGTCGGACTTCCCGAACCAGATCAACAACGTCCTGGCCTTCCCCGGCATCTTCGCCGGGGCGCTCCAGGTGCGGGCCTCCCGGATCACCGAGGGCATGAAGATCGCCGCCGCCGAGGCGCTCGCCGGTGTCGTCGGTGACGACCTCGCCGCCGACTACGTGATCCCGTCCCCGTTCGACGAGCGGGTGGCCCCCGCGGTCACCGCGGCCGTCGCCGCCGCCGCGCGGGCCGAGGGCGTCGCCCGCCGCTGACCCGCCCCAGGACGACCCCGCCCGGCTCCCCGGGCGGGGTCGTCCCCTTTGCGCCCACGCGCCGGTGGGTACCTTCTTTTCACCTGCCCGCCGGTGGGTGCCGTCTTTTTCACCTGCCCGCTCGCCCGTCCGGGTGGGCGGGGAGCGTGGGACCGGTGTGTCGCGCGGAGCGGCCCCGGGGCGCGGAAGGTCCGCCGGGATGTCCCGCGGCTTGGCAAGAGGGCGTGTCTCACAACGCCCCACCGTTCCGCCGGCCGGGCGCGGAGCTTATCGTCAAGGTCATGTTCGCTGTCTACGCCGCCCGAATCGACCGCGACCAGCCGCTCTCCGGCCTGGAGTTGGGGGACCGCCCGGCCCCCGAGGCCCGCCCCGGCTGGAGCACCATCGACGTCAGGGCCGCCTCCCTGAACCATCACGACCTCTGGTCCCTGCGGGGTGTGGGCCTCCCCGAGGAACGGCTGCCGATGATCCTCGGCTGCGACGCCGCGGGCGTCGACGAGGACGGCAACGAGGTCGTCCTGCACTCCGTCATCGGCCAGAGCGGGCACGGGGTCGGCCCCCGGGAGCCCCGCTCCATCCTCACCGAGCGGTACCAGGGCACCTTCGCCGAGCGGGTCGCCGTCCCGACGTGGAACGTCCTGCCCAAGCCCAAGGAGCTCTCCTTCGCGGAGGCCGCCTGCCTGCCCACCGCCTGGCTGACGGCGTACCGGATGCTGTTCACCAACGCCGGTGTGCGCCCCGGGGACTCGGTGCTGGTGCAGGGGGCCGGCGGCGGTGTCGCCACGGCCGCCATCGTCCTCGGCAAGGCGGCGGGGCTGCGGGTCTTCGCCACCAGCCGGGACGAGGCCAAGCGCAAGCGCGCCCTGGAGCTCGGCGCCGTGGAGGCCGTGGAGTCGGGGGCCCGGCTGCCGCAGCGGGTCGACGCCGTGATCGAGACCGTGGGCGCCGCCACCTGGTCGCATTCCGTGAAGTCGCTGAAGCCGGGCGGCACGCTGGTCATCTCCGGTGCCACCAGCGGCGACCGTCCCTCCCACGCCGAACTCACCCGGATCTTCTTCCTGGAGCTGAAGGTCGTCGGATCCACCATGGGCACGAAGGACGAGCTGGAGGACCTGCTGTCCTTCTGCGCCGCGACCGGGGTGCGCCCGGTGATCGACGAGGTGCTTCCGATGGACCGGGCCCGTGAGGGCTTCGAGCGGCTGGCGTCCGGCGAGCAGTTCGGGAAGATCGTGCTCACCAACTGACCGCACGGCGTCGCGTTGTGCACGGCGGGTCCGGACCTGACTCCGGGCCCGCCGTTCGCGTTCCGGCATGTCAACTGAGGTTGACATGCCGGCATCTGTCAACCAATATTGACAGCATGACCGAGGCAACGGATCTCGCCGAGCGGGCGGGAGATCGCGATCCACGTGTGGGCCTGCGGGCCGTCGCGGCACTGCGCCGGCTGCTGGAGCAACTGGAGGCGGTGCAGGTGCGCAGCGCGCGCAACCAAGGGTGGTCGTGGCAGGAGATCGCCGCGGAACTCGGGGTCAGCAGGCAGGCCGTGCACAAGAAGTACGGGAGGCGTTGATGTTCGAGCGGTTCACGAAGGACGCCCGCGCGGTGGTGACGGGCGCGGCGGAGCACGCCGAGCGGGACAAGGCGCCGGCCGTCGGGGCCGAGCATCTGCTGCTCGCGCTGCTCGACCGGGAGGGCAGCCGCGCGTCGTTCGCCCTGGCGGCGCTCGGCGGCGGGGAGTGGGTCGACTCCGTACGCCGGGCGCTCGGCGACGCCCGGCGGCGGGGCGGGCTGTCGCAGGCCGAGACCGAGGCGCTCGCCGGGCTCGGGATCGACGTCACGGAGATCGTCGCCCGGGTCGAGGAGGCGCACGGTGTCGGAGCGCTCGCCGGGGACCGCAGGAGCGGGACCGGGTGGTCCGGGCACCGCCCGTTCAGCAAGGAGGCCAAGGACGTGCTCACGCGGTCGCTGCGCGTGGCCGTCGCCCGGCGGGACCGGCACATCGGCGACGAGCATCTGCTGCTGGCCCTGATCGGCCGCCCCGGAGTGCCCGCCGAGGCCCTCGCCGACCACGGGGTGACCCATGCGTCCGTCACCCGGGTGCTGTACGGCGGCCCGGAGACCAAGGCGGGCTGAGGAGCCGCCACCGCTCCCGCGCGCGAGGCCGGGCGGTACGGCCGCCGTACCGCCCGGCTCCTTCAGGACTTGGGTGCGCGCAGCAGGGCCCCGATATGGGCCGCCGCCGTCGACAGGTGGCGGCGCACGTCCCGGAACTGATCCGGCGTCACGCCGTGGTCGCGGGCCGCGTCGCGGATGTCGTCGCGGAACCGGTCGAGCAGACGGTCCAGGTCGCGGACCGGATCCCCGGTGCCGGCCTCATGGGACCAGGAGGGCTCGTAGCCGGCCGGGAAGTCCTCCGGGGTCTCGGAGTACTCGGGAGTCCCGGAGTACTCGCGGGGCCGTGTGGAGTCGGCGGCGGGGGAGGGCCCGGCACGGTCGGCCCCCGGGGAGGAGGCGCCCTGACGGCCGAAGCCGAAGTCCCGGCCCAGCCCCTTGCCGTAGTCCTTGCCGAAGTCCCCGAACTCCTTGGCGAGTTCCGTCAGGCCCTCGCGCAGCCCCGTCGGCCAGTCGCCGCGCGCGAAGTGGTCCTGCACCTGCTCCTGGACCCGGCGGGCGATGCGCTGGACCTCCTCCTCGGCCTGGGCCCGGGCGCGGTCCTGGGCCTCCTTGGCCTGGCGCCGGGCGCGCTGGGCCTCCTCGCGGGCTCGACGGCTCTCGTCCTTGGCGCGGCGGGCCTGCTCCTTCCACTCCTGCTTGGCCCGGCGCATCTCCTCCTTGGCGGCCCGCCACGCCTCCTTGTCGGCGACGTCCGAGAAGTCGCCGAAGGAGGTCTCCGGCCGGGAGCCGCCCTTGCGGGCCTCGGACGCGGCGGCCCGCATCTCACGCCGCAGATCCCCGGCCGCCCCGCGCACATCGGCCTGCATCTCGGCGGCCAGCTCGGCGACGGACTCCCGGATCTCCAGCTCCAGATCGGCCAGTTCACCGCTGCGGTCGGCCAGTTCGGCGCGGCCCGCGTCCGTGATGGCGTAGACCTTGCGGCCGCCCTCGGTGGTGTGGGTGACCAGGCCCTCGGCCTCCAGCTTGGCCAGGCGCGGGTAGACGGTGCCGGCGGACGGCGCGTACAGCCCCTGGAAGCGCTCCTCCAGGAGGCGGATCACCTCGTAGCCGTGGCGGGGCGCCTCGTCCAGCAGCTTCAGCAGATACAGGCGGAGGCGGCCGTGGGCGAAGACGGGGGGCATGTCAGAGCACCTTCTTGTCGGTCGTGCCGTCGGCCGGGCGGGGTGGGGGGGTGTCGGACGGGACGCCGCCCGGGCCGGAGGGGGGATTGTCCCCCGCCCCGCCCGCGGGGCCGTCCACGGGGCCGGGCGCCGCACCCGGGGTGGAGCCCGGCTCCCCGCCGGTCCGTCCCTCCCAGGGCTCCTCCTCCCGTGGCGGGCGGCGCAGCAGGGCGATCGAACCGGAGACCGTCGTCGCCCGGAGCTTGCCGGTGCCGGCGCCCAGCCGTCCGGTGATCTTGTGGGCACCCCACTGGCCGTGCACCCGCAGGTCGTCGAAGGCGTTGGAGATGGTGCCGCTCGCCGTGTTGGCCTCGACGTCCGCGTCCGCCGGGGCGGGCAGCCGTATGGCGATCTCGCCGGAGACACTGGTCAGCCGGACGTCCGTCGGGCCCTCCGGGTCGAGGTCGACGATCATGGACCCGCTGACCGAGTCGGCCTTCACGGACGAGCCGGCCCCCTCGACGACCGTCAGATCGCCGGAGACCGAGTTGAAGCGCAGGTCGCCGGTGACGGCCTGCGCCTCCAGGTTCCCGGAGACGGTGTCCGCGCGGACCGGGCCGGACAGGCCGACGAGCGTGGTGTCGCCGGTGACGCCCTTGATCATGGACGGCCCCCGCAGCCCGGAGACGAACGCGCTCGCGCCGACCACGCCCACCTCGACGCGGGTGCCGGCCGGCACCGCCAGGGAGACCACCGCGCTGCGGCGCCAGCCCTTGCGGTCCAGCCACTTGAGGAACCCCTTCCAGGGCAGGTCCTCGTAGGCGACGGTCAGGGTGCCGCGCTGCTGGCTCACCACCAGGGGCGGGCCCTCCAGCTCGGAGACCTCCAGACGGGCGGAACCCTCCTCGGTGCCCACCACGTTCACCGTGCCGTTGACGATGCGGACGTGCAGGTCCCGCACCGGCTCGTCGAAGGTGAGTTTCCTGGGCTCCGTGACGGACCACTCGGGCATGGTGCGGACCTCCTGGCTGACCGGGCGCGGCGCACGGGCCGGACCTGAACACGACACGCCATATCGCGTCTTCTCCAAAACACGATATATCGCGGCCGGGGAAAGTCAAGGCACTCGTTCTGGTGATCACAAATCCCGCTGACCGGGCAAACCGGCCTAGCGTGGGGGCATGTCGACGGAACAGTCCCGGTCCGCCCGCGAGGCCCAGCCGGCCCCGGGCGCCCTGCTCCTGTGCCGGGCGGAACCCGATTCCGTCGCGCCCGTGGCCCGCCTGCTGCGCGAGGACATGCTGCTCGCGCCGGCCGGCGACGGGTGGAGCGTCCTCCTCCCCGAGGGCAGGCCCTGGCAGGAGGCCGGCGAGCCGGTCGACCGCGTCCTCTCCGGCTGGGCCCTCGCCCTCGCCGTAGGCGCCCCGTGGCCCGTGCTCGCCCTGTGGTGGGACACCGAACGCGCCGGGTACTCCCTCGCCTCGGGCTTCCGCCGCCCGGTCGGCTACGAGTGGCTCGCCAACGGCACCCCGGCGGGCGTGGAGGAGGCCATGCACACCTTCGCCGGGCGCCTCGGCCTCGACCCGGTGCTCGACGTGCAGTCCCTCGACGAACTGACCCGCCCCGACCCGGCGTCCGACGCGCGCGCCCGTCTGCGGGGCCTGCTCGCCGTCCTCCAGCGCGCGGGCGTGGACCTGCCCGGCGGCCTCGCTCCCGGCGACAGCGCGGAGCTGCTGCGTGCCGCCGCGCGCGAGGGGCCCCACACCCGCCTGGAGCAGGGCGTGAGCCGGTCCGAGGGCGGCGGGGCGGGCCGGCGCGGGACGCGGGAGGACCGTCCCGGCCCCTGGCCGGCCTGGGCCGCCGCACCGTGGGGCCGTGTGCTCTCCCTGGCCCAGATCGCGGCCGGTCTGCCCCTCACGGCCTGGGGCCTGCGCCGCCGCAGCGGCGGCTGGACGACGGCGGGCGCGCTGCTGCTGGCCCACGGCACGCTCGGCCTGGCCTGCGCGCCGGTCCGGCCGCTCGACTGAACGCCCGCGCCCTCAGCGGGGCACCGCCCCGGGGGCGCCGTCCCTGGTCAGATGTCGTCGTCCTGCTCGTCCAGCCGGGCCAGCCACGTCGCCAGCCGCTCCACCGGTACCTCGAAGTCGGGGTTCAGATCGACGAAGGTGCGCAGCTGCTCGGCCAGCCACTCGAAGGTGATCTCCTCCTCGCCACGCCGCTTCTCCAGCTCTTCGATGCCTCGGTCGGTGAAGTACATGCAGCGAGGATATGTCCTGTCCGCCACGGCTGCGTGCCGGGCCGGGGCCGCCCCCGGCCGGCTCCGTGACCCCGCCCCCCTCCCGGCAGTTCTCGGGACGGCGCGCGGTAGACCCACCCCGACGGAGACGGAACGACATGAGTACCCACTTCGAACCGGTCCCCCTCGTCGGCACGGGAGTCGACCCGGCCGCGGACATCGAGTTCTGGCTGGCCTCCCCGCCGGTGCGCGCGCTGGTCGAGGCGTTCGCCCGCACCGACCAGGACCACGAGCTGGCCCGCGACCTCGCGGCCGGGAAGGGCGACGCCGCGGAGCGGCTGGCCCGGCTCGACGTGTTCACCCGGCGCTGGGACACCCGGCGGGGCAGGGAGCGCAACCTGGCCGACGACCTGCCCGTGCGGCCCGAGCAGCAGCAGCTCGTACGGGCCGCGGCCGAGGCGCTCGGCCTGTGCGGCGGAACCCGCCTGCGCTACGGCCACTACGAGCACGTCCTGGTGCTGGGCGGCCTCATCCGGGCCTGCCTGGCACGCACGGCGTATGCCGCCCAACTGATCCGCACCGGGCGGGTGACGGCCGGCTCCGTCACCGCTCTCGGCGGCCACCGCCCTTTCCTGGGCGACGAGTTCGAGCTCGCGGCGCTCGCCGGGGCACCCGAACTCGGTGAGGAGTACGAGGCGCTGGACTTCGGCACACGCCGCGCCTTCGGCCTGCAGACGCCGGAGTCCGTGGCGGGTGAGCACTCCGAACTGCCCGGCGGCACCTGGGCCGTACGCACCTACCGCACGCCCGGCCGACTGCCCGTCCGGGTGGTCGCCGCCCCGTCGAGCGAGCCGGAGCGGCGCCGCGCGGACACCGCGGACAGCTACGCCTTCTTCGCCGAGCGGATCGCCGAACCGGTGCCCGGGGAGCGGCTGCTGCTGGTGACGACCGCGCTCCACGTCCCCGCCCAGCACGCCACCGCCGTACGGATGCTCCAGCTGCCCTTCGCCGTGGAGGTGGACACGGTCGGCATCGAACCGTCGCGGGCGCCGGAGCCGGCCCGGCGCCCGTCCGGCGCGACCTCGTACCTGCTGGAGATCCGGTCGACCGTACGGGCCCTGGCCCATCTCCTCGCCGCCCTGAGCTAGGAACGCCGGAAGGCCCGGCTCCGAGTCGGTGGGACGCGGAGCCGGGCCTTCCGGACGGGGCTCTCCTACGGAGATCCGCGGGATCAGGCCTCGAACACCTCACGCACCAGCTGCTCCTGCTCGGCCTGGTGCCGCTTGGCGGAACCGACGGCCGGGGACGAGGAGTGCGGACGCGAGATGCGGCGCAGGCGCTCGCCGTGCGGGACGTCGGCGCCGACCGCGAGGTCCAGGTGGTCGATCAGGTTGAGCGCGATGAACGGCCACGCACCCTGGTTCGCCGGCTCCTCCTGGGCCCACAGGTACTTCTCGGCGTTCGGGTACTTCTTGATCTCCGCCTGGAGCTCGGCACCCGGCAGCGGGTACAGGCGCTCGATACGGATGATCGCCGTGTCCGTGACGCCGCGCTTCTTCCGCTCGGCCTCCAGGTCGTAGTAGACCTTGCCGGCGCAGAAGACGACCTTCTTGACGGCGGCCGGGTCGACCGACGCGTCGCCGATGACCGGCCGGAACTGGCCGGTGGTGAACTCCTCCGCCTTCGACGCGGCGGCCTTCAGGCGCAGCATCGACTTCGGGGTGAAGACGACCAGCGGCTTGTGGTGCGGGTTGTGCACCTGCCACCGCAGGAGGTGGAAGTAGTTCGACGGCGACGTCGGCATGGCGACCGTCATGTTGTTCTGCGCGCACATCTGGAGGAAGCGCTCCGGGCGGGCCGAGGAGTGGTCCGGGCCCTGGCCTTCGTAGCCGTGCGGCAGGAGCAGGACGACGCCGGACGTCTGGGCCCACTTCTGCTCGGCCGAGGAGATGAACTCGTCCACGACCGTCTGGGCGCCGTTGACGAAGTCGCCGAACTGCGCCTCCCACATCACGAGCGCCTCGGGGCGGGCCAGCGAGTAGCCGTACTCGAAGCCCATCGCCGCGTACTCGGAGAGCAGGGAGTTGTAGACGTTCAGCCGCGCCTGGTCCTCGGAGAGGTACTGCAGCGGCGTGTACTCCTCGCCCGTCTCGCGGTCGATGATCACCGCGTGGCGCTGGCCGAAGGTGCCGCGCTGCGAGTCCTGGCCGGCCAGCCGGACCGGGACGCCCTCCAGCAGGAGGGAGCCGACCGCGAGGGTCTCGCCCATGCCCCAGTCGATGGTGCCGTCCTCGACCATCGACGCCCGGCGCTGGAGCTGCGGCAGCAGACGCGGGTGGACGGTGATGTGGTCGGGGATGTTGACCTGGGACTCGGCGATCCGCTTGACGACCTCCGTGGTCACCGCGGTGTTCACGGCGACCGGGAACTCGGCCTGCGGCTCCGAGGGCGCGACCGTCGACGGCTGCGAGGTGGCCTCGCGGACCTCCGTGAAGACCTTCTCCAGCTGGCCCTGGTAGTCCTGCAGGGCCTGCTCGGCCTCCTCCAGGGTGATGTCACCGCGACCGATCAGGGACTCGGTGTACAGCTTGCGCACCGAGCGCTTCTTGTCGATCAGGTCGTACATCAGCGGCTGGGTGAAGGCCGGGTTGTCCGACTCGTTGTGACCGCGGCGGCGGTAGCAGATGAGGTCGATCACGACGTCCTTGTTGAACGCCTGACGGAACTCGAAGGCGAGCCGCGCGACACGGACGACCGCCTCGGGGTCGTCGCCGTTCACGTGGAAGATCGGGGCCTCGATCATGCGGGCCACGTCCGTCGCGTACATGGAGGAGCGCGAGGACTCGGGGGCCGCGGTGAAGCCGACCTGGTTGTTGATGACCACGTGGACGGTGCCGCCGGTGCGGTAGCCGCGCAGCTGCGACATGTTCAGGGTCTCGGCCACGACACCCTGGCCCGCGAAGGCCGCGTCGCCGTGCAGGGCGATCGGCAGGACGGTGAAGTCCGTGCCGCCCTTGTTGATGATGTCCTGCTTGGCGCGGGCGACGCCCTCCAGGACCGGGTCGACCGCCTCCAGGTGCGAGGGGTTGGCGGTGAGCGAGACCTTGATCTGCTCGCCGTCCAGGCCGGTGAAGGTGCCCTCGGCGCCCAGGTGGTACTTCACGTCGCCGGAGCCGTGCATCGACTTCGGGTCGAGGTTGCCCTCGAACTCGCGGAAGATCTGCGCGTACGACTTGCCGACGATGTTGGCCAGGACGTTCAGCCGGCCGCGGTGGGCCATGCCGATGACGACCTCGTCCAGGCGGGACTCGGCCGCCGAGTCGATGACCGCGTCCAGCAGCGGGATGACGGACTCGCCGCCCTCCAGTGAGAAACGCTTCTGGCCGACGTACTTGGTCTGCAGGAAGGTCTCGAAGGCCTCCGCGGCGTTCAGCCGGCGCAGGATGCGCAGCTGCTCCTCGCGCTCCGGCTTGGTGTGCGGGCGCTCGATACGGTCCTGGATCCACTTGCGCTGCTTGGGGTCCTGGATGTGCATGAACTCGATGCCGGTGGTGCGGCAGTACGAGTCGCGCAGCACGCCGAGGATGTCGCGCAGCTTCATCAGGGACTTGCCGGAGAAGCCGCCGACGGCGAACTCGCGCTCCAGGTCCCACAGGGTGAGTCCGTGCTCGGTGATGTCGAGGTCGGGGTGCTTGCGCTGGCGGTACTCCAGCGGGTCGGTGTCGGCCATGACGTGGCCGCGGACCCGGTAGGAGTGGATCAGCTCGAAGACCCGGGCGGCCTTGGTGACGTCGTCGTCGTGGCTGGCGTCGATGTCCTTGAGCCAGCGGACCGGCTCGTAGGGGATGCGCAGGGCCTCGAAGATGTCGTCGTAGAAGCCGTTCTCGCCGAGCAGGAGGTTGGCGACCTGGCGCAGGAACTCGCCGGAGGCGGCGCCCTGGATGACCCGGTGGTCGTAGGTCGACGTGAGCGTCATGACCTTGGAGATGCCGAGCTTGTTCAGGGTGTCCTGCGAGGTGCCCTGGAACTCCGCCGGGTAGTCCATGGAGCCGACGCCCATGATCACCGACTGGCCGGGCATCAGACGCGGCACGGAGTGCACGGTGCCGAGGCCGCCGGGGTTGGTCAGGGAGACCGTGACGCCGGTGAAGTCGTCCATCGTCAGCTTGCCGTCGCGGGCGCGGCGGACGATGTCCTCGTAGGCCTGCCAGAACTCGAAGAAGTTCAGCGTCTCGGCCTTCTTGATCGCCGCGACGACGAGCTGGCGGTCGCCGTTGGGCTTGACCAGGTCGATGGCGAGGCCGAGGTTGACGTGGTCCGGCTTGACCAGGGTCGGCTTGCCGTCCTTCTCCGCGAAGGAGTGGTTCATCGACGGCATGGCCTTGATGGCCTGCACCATCGCGTAGCCGATCAGGTGCGTGAAGGAGATCTTCCCGCCCCGGGCCCGCTTGAGGTGGTTGTTGATGACGATGCGGTTGTCGAACAGCAGCTTCACCGGGACCGCGCGGACCGAGGTGGCGGTCGGCAGTTCCAGCGAGGCGTTCATGTTCTTCGCGACGGCGGCGGAGGGGCCGCGCAGCGTCACGAACTCGGGGCCGTCCGCGGAGGCGGCGGCGGGCTCGGCCTTCTTCGCCTGGGCGGGCTTCGCGGCCGGGGCGGGCTTCGCCGCCGGAGCAGCCGGAGCCGCCGGAGCGGCGGGCGCGGCGGCCTTGGCCGGAGCCGGCTTCTCGGCCGCAGCCGGCTTCTCGGCCGGGGCGGGCGCCGGGACCGGCGCGGCGGCGGGAGCGGTGGTCTCCGCGGCCCCCGCGGCCGCGGTACCCGCCGCAGCCGGGGCGGCGGCAGCCCCCGGCTTGTAGTCGGCGAAGAAGTCCCACCAGGCGCGGTCTACCGAATTCGGGTCCTGGAGGTACTGCTGATAGATCTCGTCGACGAGCCACTCATTGGCGCCGAACGCGGCAGCGGGGTTCTTGCCCGCTTGGTCCGCGTCGGTCGAGATGCTCGATGCGTTACTGGGGGACTGTGGCGACACGGCGAGAACCGCCCTCTTCCGCTTCACAAGGTGATGGACAGCGGGAATTAAGGCTACGCCTCCCCGGCCGGGAAGGTCAGGCCGGGCATGGGCAACGTCGTGTAAGTCACATCGGACAGCGTGTTTCGGGGTCAGAAATGGCGGGAAACAAGCGTGGTTCCGCTTCTGCGGCCCGCAAATGGGATGGCGCAGCCGTGACCTGACGCGGCTACGGCGCAGGTCTGTACCTGATCACACGCGTCTGTCAGGTACGACGTGTGTGGATCTTGACGCTCCGCTTCGAACTTTACGTCAACTTTGCACAGACGGCTGCCCTGGAAGTGTGACAAGAATCCGGCAACCGCGATCCGATTCGGCCACACCGATCCGGCCGCCGTGCAGATCCACCGCCCAGCGCGCGATCGCCAGCCCCAGTCCCGTGCCGCCGTCGCTGCCCGGCCCGTGCGGCCGGCTCACCGCGCCCCGGTTGAACCGCTCGAAGACCCGGTGCCAGTCCGAGCGCGGGATGCCCGGACCCTCGTCCAGGACCTCCAGCTCCAGCGACTCCGGGTACGGCCCGCGCCGCGCCTTGACCGTGACCCGGCCGTGCGGCGGGCTGTGCTTGATCGCGTTGTCGATGAGGTTGGCGACGACCTGGTGGATGCGCTCGGGGTCGGCGTGCGCGGTCAGCTCCGGCGGCGACACGTCGAGGTGCAGATGCACGTCGGTGCGGGTGTGGCTCCCGGAGCCCGAGGTCATGCCCGCGCGCGCGGAGGCGACCATGTTGGCCTCCTTCAGCACCCCGGACAGATAGGGCCACACCTCGAAGCGCCGCATCCGCAGCGGGACGACGCCGTTGTCCAGGCGGGACAGGTCGAGCAGCGTCTCCACGAGCCGTCCGAGGCGCTCGGTCTGCTTCAGCGCCGTGCGCATCGTCTCCGGGTCGGCCTCGGCGATCCCGTCGACCACGTTCTCCAGGACGGCCCGCAGACCCGCGATCGGGGTGCGCAGCTCGTGCGACACGTTCGCCACGAGCTCCTTGCGCTGCTGGTCCTGGGCCTCCAGCTCGTCGGCCATGAGGTTGATCGTCTCGGCCAGGTCACCCAGCTCGTCGCGCCGGCTCTCGCTGACCCGGCGCGTGTAGTCGCCCTGGGAGATCGACCGGGCCACCGTGTTCATCTCGTCCAGCGGCGCGGTGAGCGAATGCGCCACGAACTGCGTGATGAGCAGGGTGGCGATCATCGAGAAGACCGTGATGAAGCGCAGCTCCGTCTGGGTGCGCACCGCGATCATCGACAGTCCGGTGGTGATCAGGACCGCGATGACGACGAGTGCGCCCAGCTTGGTCTTGATCGAGAACGGGCGAACGCCGCCCCAGGGCTCCCCGGGGCCTCTCCGCGCGGCCGGACCGTCGCTCATGGCGCCGGCGTCTCCAGGGCGTAGCCCACGCCGTGCACGGTGCGGATGCGCTCGGCCCCGATCTTGCGCCGCAGGGCCTTGATGTGGCTGTCGACGGTCCGGGTGCCGGAGGCGTCCGCCCAGTCCCACACCTCGGCGAGCAGCTGCTCGCGCGAGAGGACCGCGCGCGGGGTGTTCGCCAGGCACACCAGCAGGTCGAACTCGGTCGGCGTGAGGTGCACGTCCTCGCTGCGCACACGCACGCGCCGCTGCGCGTGGTCGATCTCCAGCTCGCCGAGGCGCAGGATGCCCGAGCGCGGCGTGGTGGCCGCGAGGGCGGCGCGCTCGACGCGGCGCAGCAGCACGTGCACGCGTGCCGCCAGCTCCCGCATGGAGAACGGCTTGGTCATGTAGTCGTCGGCGCCGACGCCGAGCCCGACCAGCATGTCGGTCTCGTCGTCGCGCGCGGTCAGCATCATCACCGGCACCGGACGCTGGGCCTGGACCCGGCGGCAGACCTCCAGGCCGTCGAAGCCGGGCAGCATGATGTCGAGGATCAGCAGGTCGGGCTGCCAGGCCTCGGCCGTGTCGACGGCCGCCGGGCCGTCTCCCGCGGTCTGCACGAGGAATCCCTCGGCGCGCAGACGGGCCGCGATGGCGTCCACGATGGTCGGATCGTCCTCGACCACCAGGACCCGGCGCTGTGCGCCAGGGGTCGCCGCCGTGCCGTTGTGGGAGGTGTGTGTCTGCTCCATCGCCCGCCCCAAAGTTGCTTTCCGGAATCCGTGGGGTGATTCCGCCTACTGGCTGTGCCTGCGCATGCTTGCGATTGACGCTTGAATGATCCGCGTCAGGGAAGCAGAGTACGGGGAGTCACCGTGCCAGGGCTATCCAGGTCGGACGGCGAGGTGCACGACGTCCGGAACGCCCCGGGCAACGGGGATCTCTTCGGTACGCACCTGCTGGAATCCGGCATTGCGCAAGGTTTCTTCGAATTCCGGGGAGGGCTGCGCGGACCATACGGCCAGTACCCCACCCGGTGTCAACGCCCTTGCGCAGGCGGCCAGTCCGTCCGGTGAGTACAGGCTCTCGTTGTCCTCGGTGACGGTCCATCCGGGTCCGTTGTCGATATCGAGGCAGAGCGCGTCGTACGTGGCGGATGTCTCATACACATGGATGACGAGATCGGTCTCCAGGATCGACGTCCGCGGGTCGGTGAGCGCCGCCGCGGAAAGACCGGAGAGCGGTCCGCCGAGATGCCAGTCGATGATCGCGCGCTCCCGCTCCGCGACGGTGATCCGCCCTGGCCGCGGATCGGCCGCGGCGTGTGCGAGCGAGAACCCGACGCCGAGCCCGCCGATCAGGATGTGCGGCCGTGAGCGGTCGCCCAGCGCGTCGAGCGCCGCGTCGACCAGCAGTCGCTCGGAGCGGCCGTCGGAGGTGTCCATCAGGAAGCAGCCGTTGGCGATGATCTGGAGCAGGTCGCCGTGCCGCCGCAGCACCACCTCCCCGTGGAGGCCTTCGCGACGGTCCAGGACCACAGGGGTGTCGTACGAAGTGGGCACCGGGCCATCCTGCCAGGTGGGAGGGGCGCCGCGGAGCCGGTCGATCGCTGTCAGCGAACGCGTCACAGGCCCGGGAACAATCACGCCCCGTCAAGCATTGAGTCGGCGTAACTCAACTTGACTGCCTAAGGGGAGATCATGGCTTCGACGTCCACATCGCTCACCCTGCCCGTGCTGCCGCTCGACGACGAGGTCGTGCTGCCCGGGATGGTGGTCCCGCTGGACTTGAACGACACCGACGTGCGCGCCGCCGTGGAGGCCGCCCAGGCCGCCGCGCGGTCCACGCCCGGCAAGCCCCGGGTACTGCTGGTTCCGCGCATCGACGGCACCTACGCGAGCACCGGGGTGCTCGGCACCGTCGAGCAGGTCGGCCGGCTGGCCGACGGTGATCCCGGTGCCCTGATCCGCGGCCGGGGCCGCGTGCGCATCGGCGCGGGCACCACCGGGCCGGGTGCGGCGCTGTGGGTCGAGGGCACGCCGATCGACCAGAGCGTGCCCGAGCCGCTGCCCGGACAGGTGGCGGAGCTGGTGAAGGAGTACAAGGCCCTCGCCACCGCCTGGCTGCGCAAGCGCGGCGCCTGGCAGGTCGTGGACCGTGTGCAGGCCATCGACGACGTCTCGCAGCTCGCCGACAACTCCGGGTACTCGCCCTTCCTGACCACCGAGCAGAAGGTCGAGCTGCTGGAGACCGCCGACCCGGTGGCCCGGCTGAAGCTCGCCACGCAGCAGCTGCGCGACCACCTCGCCGAGCAGGACGTGGCCGAGACCATCGCCAAGGACGTCCAGGAGGGCGTCGACAAGCAGCAGCGCGAGTTCCTGCTGCGCCGCCAGCTGGAGGCCGTCCGCAAGGAGCTGCGCGAGCTGAACGGCGAGCAGGAGGGTGAGGAGTCCGACGACTACCGCGCCCGCGTCGAGGCGGCCGACCTGCCGGAGAAGGTCCGCGAGGCCGCCCTCAAGGAGGTCGACAAGCTGGAGCGCTCGAGCGACCAGTCGCCCGAGGGCTCCTGGATCCGCACCTGGCTGGACACCGTCCTGGAGCTGCCGTGGAACGAGCGCACCGAGGACGCCTACGACATCCAGGGCGCCAAGGACGTGCTCGACGCCGAGCACGCTGGCCTGGAGGACGTGAAGGAGCGGATCACCGAGTACCTGGCGGTGCGCAAGCGCCGCACCGACCGGGGGCTGGGCGTCGTGGGCGGCCGGCGCGGCGGTGCCGTGCTGGCGCTCGTCGGCCCGCCCGGCGTCGGCAAGACCTCGCTGGGTGAGTCCGTCGCCCACGCGATGGGCCGCAAGTTCGTGCGCGTCGCCCTCGGCGGTGTGCGCGACGAGGCCGAGATCCGCGGTCACCGCCGTACCTACGTCGGGGCGCTGCCCGGCCGGATCGTGCGGGCGATCAAGGAGGCCGGGTCGATGAACCCGGTGGTCCTGCTCGACGAGATCGACAAGGTCGGCTCCGACTTCCGCGGCGACCCGGCCGCGGCCCTCCTGGAGGTCCTGGACCCGGCGCAGAACCACACCTTCCGCGACCACTACCTGGAGGTCGAGCTCGACCTGTCCGACGTGGTGTTCCTGGCCACCGCCAACGTCCTGGAGGCCATCCCGGAGGCCCTGCTCGACCGTATGGAGCTGGTCCGCCTCGACGGCTACACCGAGGACGAGAAGGTCGTCATCGCACGCGACCACCTGCTCCCGCGCCAGCTGGAGCGGGCGGGACTGAACGCGGACGAGGTCACCATCGACGAGGGCGCGCTGCGCAAGCTCGCCGGCGAGTACACCCGCGAGGCGGGCGTGCGCACCCTGGAGCGGTCCATCGCGCGGCTGCTGCGCAAGGTGGCGGCCCAGCACGAACTGGGCGAGCGCAAGCTGCCGTTCACCGTCGCCGAGGACGAGCTGCGCGGGCTGATCGGCCGGCCGCACCACGTGCCCGAGTCGGCCCAGGACCCGGCCGAGCGCCGTACGGCGGTGCCGGGCGTGGCGACCGGCCTCGCGGTGACCGGCGCGGGCGGTGACGTCCTGTTCGTCGAGGCGTCGCTGGCCGACCCGGAGACGGGCGCGGCGGGCCTGACGCTGACCGGCCAGCTGGGTGACGTGATGAAGGAGAGCGCGCAGATCGCCCTGTCCTTCCTGCGCTCGCACGGCGCCGAGCTGGAGCTGCCCGTCGCCGACCTCAAGGACCGGGGCGTGCACATCCACTTCCCGGCGGGCGCGGTGCCCAAGGACGGCCCGAGCGCGGGCGTCACGATGACGACGGCGCTGGCCTCGCTGCTGTCCGGCCGGCTGGTCCGCACGGACGTGGCGATGACCGGTGAGGTCTCGCTGACCGGCCGGGTGCTGCCGATCGGCGGCGTGAAGCAGAAGCTGCTCGCCGCGCACCGCGCGGGGGTCACGACCGTGATCATCCCCAAGCGCAACGAGCCCGACCTGGACGACGTCCCGGCCGAGGTGCTGGACAAGCTCGACGTCCACGCCGTGACCGACGTCCGCCAGGTCCTGGAACTGGCCCTGTCGCCGGCCACCAGCGACGCGGCCCGGGAGGTTCCGGCGGCGGCGTGACGGACGCCGCCGGACAGGGCAGGGCCCGGGTCCCCTTCGGGGGACCCGGGCCTTCGCCGTGCGGGGGAGGTCAGCCGTTGGCCAGGGCCACGACGCGGTCGAGGGCGCCGTTGAACCGGTTGTGGTCGCCGACGGTCGGGCCGGTCGACGTGTACTGCCACATCGTGTAGTAGCTCCAGCCGGCCGGCAGCTCGCCCACGGCTGTCGCGTACCGGGCGATCCACAGCGGGTTGGCCGTGGCGAAGGCGCCGGAGTTGCCGGTGCACTGCTTCCACCAGCTGGTCGCCGTGTAGATGACGGCGTCGCGGCCGGTGCGGGCCTTGTAGCGGTTCACGAAGTCGCGGATCCAGGTGACCATCGCGCTCGCGGACTTGCCGTAGCAGGCGTCGCCGTACGGGTTCCACTCGATGTCGAGGACGCCGGGCAGGGTGCGGCCGTCACGGGACCAGCCGCCGCCGTGGTCGACGAAGTAGTCGGCCTGGGTCGCCCCATTGGTGGTGTCCGGCGTCGCGAAGTGGTAGGCGCCGCGGATCATGCCCACGTTGTAGGAGCCGTTGTACTGCTGGGCGAAGTAGGGGTTGGTGTAGTACGTCCCCTCGGTGGCCTTGACGTAGGCCCACTTGACCCCGCTGGACCACAGGGTCGACCAGGCGACGTTGCCCTGGTGGCTGGAGACGTCCACGCCCTCCGTCTGGGTGGCCAGGGTGCCGGCGGGGGCGCCGTCGGCGCCGTCGTGGGACACGACGCCGATGCCCATGTACGCGGAGCCGCGCGGCGGGGTGCCGGTGCCGCCGTCCCTCGCGGACGACGGCTGGGCGGCCAGGACGAGCAGGGCCAGGGCGAGCGCGAGGGTGAGCAGGAGTCCGGTCGGATAGAGGCTGTGGGGGTGGCGCTGTTCGGGTCTGTGCACGGGCATAGCGTGCCTCCGAAGGCTCGGTGACGCATGGTGGGGAACGCGCACGGGTGTGGCGTGAGCATGTCAGCGATGCTCCGCCGTACGACGCTAGGCAGCCGAATGACCTGGTGGAAGGGGCCCTGGCGGCTGCCGTTGGTCTAAGCCTGCGAAATACTGACGGAGCTGCGGCGATGACGCCGATTGGCGGAAACTTTCACGGCCGGGAAAACGAGTCAGGGGCTGACGTGCACGAAGACGGCAACGGCGACGCGACGGCGCCCGGACCCGGGGCCTCCCGCGGTGGCATGGACCAGCCCGAGTTCCTGGACCTGGAACGCGAGTTGACGGTTCTCTTCCGGCGGGCCCGCGCCAAGCAGGGCGAGATGGCCCGCGAGGTGCACCCGGACCTGGAGTCGGCGGCGTACGGACTGCTGGTCCGTCTGGACGAGTCCGGACGGCAGCGCGCCACCGAACTCGCCGCGTACATCGGCGTCGGCAAGGCCACCATGTCGCGCCAGCTGCGCGCCCTGGAGGACCTCGGGCTGGTCGCCCGCGAGCCGGACCCGGCGGACGGCCGGGCCTGGCTGGTGCACCTCACCGAGGAGGGGCGCCGCCGGGTCGCCAAGGTGCGCGAGGCCCGCCGGGCGCGCTACGTCGCGCAGCTCTCCCACTGGGAGCGCGAGGAAGTGGCCGAGCTGGCCCGGCTGCTGAACCAGCTGAACCGCGGCACCGAGAAGTAGGCACCCCGGCGGCCCGCCCGCCCTCACAGCTCCACGTACACGACCGTCGCGTCGTCGTGCCGCTTGCCGCGGCCCCGGTGATCGCGTTCCAGCGCCCGGACCCGCTCCACCAGCGCGCCCGCGCCCTCCTTGCGGACCAGGCCGAGGCAGTCGCCCCAGTCGCCCTGCCGGAAGCGCTCCACCCAGCGCGCCGCCCCGTCCGACAGCGCGGCCAGGGTGCGCACCTCGCCGCGCGGCAGCGTCCCCGTCACCGCGCGCGCCGCCACCGCGGGGTCGGCGGCCGCCGTGAAGAAGCCGCCCTCCTTGTTGCGCAGATGCGCGTCGATGTGGGCGTCCGTCGCCAGCGCCGAACGGGGCAGCCGGGCCAGCCGGTCGTCCAGAAGGGCCGTCACCGTGCCGTCGCGGGCCTCCACGAGGAGCACCGAGTCGGACAGCACGAGGTACTCCACCGCCCCGGCGGACCACCGCGCGAGGGCGACGGTTGCCTGGGGCGTACGCGGGTGAGAAAGGTCACAGGTCCCCGCATGGGCCTCGGCGGTACGGGCGACGGCGTGGCCCAGCACGTCCGCGAGCGGAACATCAGGGAGGGAAACGGTCAGTTCGGTCAGCGCCCCGCCCAGGCGCGCGGTGAACCAGTGCACGGAGTGCCGGCACCCCGTCGCACCCCTCGGCGGTGTCACCCCGTCCAGGACGACGAGGGCCCCTCCCCGCCCCGAAGCGGGCAGAGCGACACTCGCGAAGTCCTCGTTGGCGCGGTCCGGATCGCCCGACTCTGAAACCAGCTCAGTGCGCATCCGGCCAGTCTGCACGAGCCCTTCACAAGATCCCCCAGGGGGGCGCATGACGCCGGATCGTCACGGCGACGCAGGTCATCCGCCTGTTTTGGGAAGAATGCTTCACTCCGGCAAGGCGTGGCGGCGAATCCTGCCACCGCCCGCCGCAGACGTCCAACTGGCCCGCCCCGCGGGGCACCCGCACGCGCCACGGGAACTTGCCCGCCAACTCCCCTCCGGGGTTCACTCCTTCGGGTGGCGGCTCAGGTGATGTGCGGCCGTCGCCCACCCGCACTGGGAGGGTCGGGGACCGGTGAGGGCCACCCCGGGCGCGAACCCAGTCGCGAGCTTGGGGGAGGGGTGTGCGTACGGTCGACGAAAGTTGACGACACGTCATCCGGACCCATGGGTACCACGAGTCAGGAATGCGAGCACCGGTGCAGAAGACGCGGCCTCGTCGCTCAGGCAAGCAGACGGCCTCCGCAGGAGGCGCCCAGCCCATCCCCGGCACCGCCGACGCCCCCGCCCCGGCAGGCAAGGGGCGCCCGACCCACGTACGGAACCGGCTGATCGTCGCCGTGGCCGTCGTGGCCGCCGCCATCGCCGGCGCCGGTGTCCCCTCGGTCGTCGCCGCCTCCGGGCAACTGCACGACACACAGAGCATGGTGACGCTCGCCGAGCAGACCCAGGACGCACTGACCCTCGCGCACTCCCTCGCCGACGAGCGCGACGAGGTCACCTCCTACATCGCCGCGGGCCGCCCCAAGTCCAAGGCGCCCAGCGAACAGCGCAGCGCCCGCGTCGACCGGCAGGTCGAGGAGCTGCGCGCCGACACCGACACGCCCGCCGGGCTCCGCGACGACCTCGAGGGCGTCGCCGCCCTGCGCCGCTCCGCGCTCACCGGCAAGAGCAGCGCCCTGGAGGCGCACGCCGCCTACACGGGCGCCGTCACCGAACTGCACCGGTTCGCCGAGCGGCTGGCCGAGGAGATGCCGTCGCGCGCCGGCACCGGCGCCCACGCGCTGGCCGAACTGGACACCGCGGTGCAGCAGGCCGCCGCCGCGCGCGGGCTGCTGCTCGCCGCACTGAGCGTGCCGACCACCACCCAGACCGTGATCGACCCGCTCACCGGGGTCGCCACCACCCGGAAGACCGCCTCGGACGCGGACGCCAAGCAGCGCGACGCGCTCACCACCGCCGCCCAGCAGGCCCGGCTGCGCTCCGACGCGGCCGTCGCCGGCTTCCGCGACACCGCCGCCCCCGCCGCGCGCGCCTCCTACGACTCCACCGTCACCGGCCCCGAGGTCGACACCGCCGAGCGGTACCTGGCCACCCTCACGGACCAGCCCACGCTCTCCGACCGCGACCTGGCCACGGACACCCGCCGGGCCTCGGCCGCCCTGTCCGCCCGCGTCGACTCGATGCGCGGCGCGGAGTCGGCGCTCTACGACCGCCGCACCAAGGCCCTGGAGGAGCTGCGCGACGACGACGTCACCGCGCTCGAGATCCACGTCGCGATCCTCGGCGCGCTGATGCTGCTCGCCGTGGGCGTCGCCACGGGCATGGCCCGCAGCCTCACCCGCCCCCTCGCCGTGCTGCGGCTCGGCTCGGCCCGGCTCGCGGGTGCCACCGACCCGGCCGCCGAGGAACCCGTGCGGTTCACCGGCCGCAAGGACGAGTTCGCCCAGGTCGTCGACTCCGTCAACGCGCTGCACACCCGCGCCGTCGTCCTGCACGAGCGCATCACCACCCTGGAGTCCGACCGCAAGCACCTGGTCGGGCAGCGCCAGAAGATGGCCGACGCCCGCGAGGAGCTGCGCGGCGAACTCGCCGACTCCATGGCCCAGCTGGAGCGGCTGCGCACCAGCATCGGCGGCACCTTCGTCAACCTGGCCCTGCGCACCCTCGGCCTGGTGGAGCGCCAGCTCGGCGTGATCGAGGGCCTGGAGGAGCGCGAGCAGGACCCCGAGCGCCTCTCCACCCTGTTCAAGCTGGACCACTTCGCCACCGTCATGCGGCGGCACAGCGAGAACCTCCTCGTCCTCGCCGGCACCGAGCACGTCCAGCAGCACGCCGGACCGGTGCCGCTGGTGGACGTCGTCCGCGCCGCCGTCAGCGAGATCGAGCGGTACGAGCGGGTCCGGATCGCCGCGCTGCCGCCGCACGCGCATGTGGCGGGCTTCGCCGCCGACGACCTCTCGCACCTGCTCGCCGAACTCATGGAGAACGCCACCTCGTTCTCCCCGCCGGACCTGCCCGTCGAGGTCTCCGGCTGGCTGCTGGAGAGCGGCGAGGTCATGCTCTCCGTGCAGGACGAGGGCATCGGCATGGCCGGCGACCGGCTGGCCCGGCTCAACGCCCGCCTCGCTGAGTTCGACCCGCAGGCCACCTACGACCAGGAGGGCGAGGACGGCCTGGGTCTCGGCCTGTACGTCGTCGCCCGCCTCGCCCACCGGCACGGCGTCCGCGTCCAGCTGCGCGAGCAGAAGCAGGGCGGCGTCGCGGCCGTCGCGGTCCTGCCCTCGGGCCTGCTGGCCGCCGCCCCCACCGCCGCGGTCCCCACGGTCGCGCCGCGCCACACCGGCGGCCACACCTTCTCCCTGCCGGGCGCCGACGCCGAGGCCAACTCCAACCACCTGCCGGCCCGGCAGAAGAACGCCGACCCGCTGGTGGAGCTGGCCGAGAAGGCCGTACAGCGGAACGAGTCGGAGTCCGGGTCCGGGACCGGGACCGAGGCCGCCGGCGAGGAGCCCGAGGCCGCCGAGCCGGGCGTGCCCGCCGAGCCGTCGCCGTCCGAGCCGGGCACGCCCGCCGGGCCGTCGCCGTCTGAGACGACGATGGAGCTGCTGATCCCGGAGCCCGCCGCCGCCCCGGCCGAGGAGTCGCTCCCCGAGCGGCCCGACCCGTACGCCATCGGCCCGGACACCCACGAGCGCGCCCGGGACGAGGCGGACGAGGACCCGGAGCCCGTCACCGACAAGGGCCTGCCCAAGCGCACCCCCAAGATCACCGCACCGACCGCCCCGCCGCCCCAGCGTGGCGGAACGGTCGACGCCGAGGCCCTGCGCCGTCGGCTCGGCGGCTTCCGCAGGGGAGCGGAGGCCGGCTACCGCGACGTCCAGGCGGAGATCGCCGAACGCACCGGACAGAACAAGGCACCGGACACGCCCGCCGAAACGCGCACCGAATCCGAAGCAGCCACGGGGGGCACCGTCGAGGAGGCAAGCAGTTGACCGCGCCCAGTACCTTCGGACTGAGCAGTGAAGCCCGCAACCTGCACTGGTTGTTGACGAATCTGGTCGAGGAGGTGCCGGGTATCCAGTCGGTCGCCGTCGTCTCCTCCGACGGCCTGCTCCTCCTCTCCTCGGACCAGGCACGCAACGACGAGGCCCGCGAGGCGAGGTCCGGGCACCGCTCCGGCCCGCGCGGCTCCTCCGCCGACCTCGCCACGGTCGTCTCCGGCATCGGCAGCCTCACCGTCGGCGCGGCCAGGCTCATGGAGTTCGGCGGGGTGAAGCACACCATGGTCGCGATGGACGAGGGCAGCCTCTTCGTCATGTCCATCAGCGACGGCTCGCTGCTCGGTGTGCACGGCTCCGCCGACTGCGACATGAGCGTCGTCGCCTACCACATGGCGCTCTTCGTCGGCCGGGCCGGCCATGTCCTCACCCCCGAACTACGCAGTGAGCTGCGGAAGTCCCTGGAGCCCGCGTCGGCAGGGGGCACCCGATGAGCAACGCCCCGAGGAACCGGTCACAGCTCCCCGTGCGCGGCGGAGACCGCAAGCCGGCCCGCGTGCGGCCGTACTCGCTCACCGGCGGCCGGACCCGCTTCGGCCACGTCCTCCTCGTGGAGACCTTCGTGGCCGCGCTGGAGGCCCCCGAGGAGCGCAAGGAGCTCACGAACGGCTCGCTCAGCACCAAGGTGATGCCGGAGCTGCGGGCCATCGTTGAACTGTGCCGCCGGATGCGTACGGTGGCCGAGATCGCCGCGCTGCTGAAGATGCCGCTCGGCGTGGTCCGCGTGCTCCTCAGCGACCTCGCGGACCAGGGAAAGATCCGTGTGTACGGGACCGGAACCGGTCATGGCGCCGGCCGTCCGGACCGGGCTCTGCTCGAAAGGGTGCTGAGTGGACTCCGTCGTCTTTGAGGACACCGACGAGGACCTGAGGTCCTGGCAGACGGACCGCACCCGGGCCCCGATCGCCACGAAGATAGTCGTGGCGGGCGGGTTCGGCGTCGGGAAGACCACGCTGGTGACCGCGGTCTCCGAGATCACGCCGCTGCAGACCGAGGCGCTGATGACCGAGGCGAGCGAGGAGACCGACGACCTCACCGCCACGCCCGGCAAGTCGACCACCACCGTGGCCATGGACTTCGGGCGCATCACGCTCGACGACGACCTGGTGCTGTACCTGTTCGGCACACCCGGCCAGCAGCGGTTCTGGTTCATGTGGGACGACCTGGTGCGCGGCGCGATCGGCGCGGTCGTCATGGCCGACACCCGGCGGCTGAAGGACTGCTTCCCCGCGCTGGACTACTTCGAGAGCTGCGGACTGCCGTACGTCGTCGCGGTCAACCACTTCGACGGCAGCGAGCGGTTCGAACCGGAGGACGTGCGTGAGGCGTTGACGATCCCCGCGCACATACCTGTAATGATCATGGACGCGAGGCGCCGGATCTCGGTGATCGAGACCCTTCTGTCCCTGGTGGGACACGCGCTCGACGTCACCCCCGAGTGAAACGCGGTTAGGAGCCCTCACCCGCATGCGGAAGATACTCGTCGTCGGGGCCGGCCAGTCCGGTCTCCAGCTCGCCCTCGGACTCCAGTCCCACGGGTACGAGGTCACCCTGATGTCCAACCGGACCGCGGACGAGATCCGCTCCGGGCGGGTCATGTCCACCCAGTGCATGTTCCACACCGCACTCCAGCACGAGCGCGACCTCGAGCTGAACTTCTGGGAGTCCCAGGCCCCGAAGATCGAAGGACTCGGTGTCTCGGTCGCCGCCCCCGGCTCCTGGGCCGAGGGCCCGGCGGCCCGCGCGATCGACTGGCTGGGCCGGCTCGACGGATTCGCGCAGTCCGTCGACCAGCGGGTGAAGATGGCCGGCTGGATGGAGACCTTCGCCCAGCGCGGCGGCCAGCTCGTCATCCACGGCGCGGCCGTCGGCGACCTCGACTACTTCTCCCGCACCTACGACCTCGTGCTGGTCTCGGCGGGCAAGGGCGAGCTCGTCCAGATGTTCGGCCGGGACGCCGAGCGTTCCCCGTACAGCGAGCCCCAGCGCGCCCTGGCCGTCGCCTACGTCCACGGGATGGGTCCGCGCCCCGAGCACCCGGACACCGAGGCCGTCCGCTGCAACCTGGTCCCCGGCGTCGGCGAGCTGTTCGTCATGCCGACCCTGACGACGTCCGGGCGCGCGGACATCCTGTTCTGGGAGGGCATACCCGGCGGGCCGCTCGACGTCTTCGGCGGCGTGAAGGACCCGGCCGAGCACCTCTCCCTGACCCTGGAACTCATGGAGCGGTACGTGCCGTGGGAGTACGCCCGCGCCACCAAGGTGGAGCTCACGGACGCCGGCGGCACGCTGAGCGGGCGGTACGCCCCGACGGTCCGCAACCCCGTCGGCCGGCTCCCCGGCGGCGGCCTGGTCCTCGGCGTCGCGGACGTCGTCGTGGCCAACGACCCCATCACCGGGCAGGGCTCCAACTCGGCGTCCAAGTGCGCGGCCGCCTACCTCGCGTCGATCCTGGAGCACGGCGACAAGGAGTTCGACGAGACCTGGATGCGGGCCACCTTCGACCGCTACTGGGCCACCGCGCAGCACGTCACCAAGTGGACGAACGCCATGCTGGCCCCGCCCCCGGAGCACATCCTGAACCTGATCGGCGCGGCGGGCCAGCTCCAGCCGGCCGCCGACCGCTTCGCCAACGCCTTCAACGACCCGAGCGACTTCGAGAACTTCTTCTACGACCCGGAGAAGACCGAGGCGTACCTGGCGTCGGTCACGCCTTCCTGACGTCCGGCCGTACCGCGCCCAGGACCGGGTTGGAGGCGATCGGGGAGATCGTGACCTTCTCGCCGGGGCGCGGGGCCTGGACCACCTTGCCCTTGCCGATGTACAGCGCCACATGTGTGGCGTCCGGGAAGTAGATCACCAGGTCACCGGGGCGCAGTTCGATCAGCGGGACGCGTTCGAGCCGTGCCCACTGCTCCTGGCTGGTGCGGGGGATCCGGGTACCGGCGTGCGCCCAGGCCCGCTGGGTCAGCCCCGAGCAGTCGTACGACCGGGGCCCTTCGGCGCCCCACCGGTACGGCTTGCCAAGCTGCCGCTCGGCGAAGCGGATCGCCCGCCGGGCCCGGGTGGACGGCTTGTGGTCGTCCGGCGCGAGGGTGCCGGACGCCAGCAGGTCCTTCTGGGCCTTCGTGACGCCCTTCTCCTCCAGTTCGGCCAGCGCGGCGAGCTGTTCGGCGGTGAGGGAGGCCAGCAGTTCCTCCACCTTCCGCAGCCGCTTCCGTACGGCGTCCCGGTCCTTCTTCTGCCGTTCGGCGAGGCCGAGTTGCCGGTCGAGGGCGGCGCGGGCGCGGTGGGCCAGCCGGTCGGCGGCCCGTTCCGTGCCGGTCAGCCGGCCGACGGCCTCGGCGCGCTCGCGGGCCAGCAGCCCGATGACATGGCCCTGGTCCAGGGCGTGCTGCGGGTCCCGGGCCAGCAGCAGCCGGACGTACGGAGAGATCGCCGTGGTGTTCTGGTACTGCTGGCGGGCCAGACGGCCGGCCGCGCCGCGGCTGTCGTGCAGCCGCAGCCGCGCGGAGGCGAGCGCCTTGTCCAGGCGGGCCACCTCGGCGCGCTGCCGATCCAGCTTCTCCTCGGTGGCGTTGTACGTCTCGGTCGCCCGCTCCGCCTCCCGGTACAGGCGCTGAAGGTCCGTCAGGAGGACGGCCGTGGTGCGCTCGGGGGGTTCGGGGGCCGCCGTGGCGGACACGGGTGCGAGGAGCGCGGCGGCCGTCACGGCCGCGGTACACGCCAGACGCAGCGGCCTTCCTGACATGTCATCACCTCCGGTGCGGACAGGATCTCTGCTCCGCACCGTGAGCATCGGGCGGACGCACCGGGTTCGCGCGCGGGACGTGCGCGGTTCGGCGTAGGCCGGTCACCCGTGGGGGTCGTCCGGCTTGCCGCGCGGCGTGTCGCCGGGACGCGACCAGGGCCAGTTCAGCCGACGGCCCTGGTCGCCCTCGGGGTCGTAGGCGTACTTCCAGCGCCGGGACAGGCCCGGCCGGGCGCCCTGCCCGCGCGGAACGCGGCGGTAGACGAGGACCGTGGGCGGGCCGCCGTCCGGGTCGGGGACGGGGATGCGGTACGTCTTCGGCGGGTGGCCGGTGATGCCCAGCAGCACCGGCAGCACACGGCCGTCCATCGGGCCGCCCTCGAACGGGGTGTCTTCGCTCTTCACGGGACCAGTGTCAGCCATCCGCCAGCAGGCGCTCGGCCAGCGCGGCGGTCTGCGGGTCACGGGCGGCGGTGACCGACAGCACGGCGACGAACTGGTCCACCAGCCAGTCGCGCAGTTCCCCCACGGGCGGCTGCTTGCCCTCGTCGAGCCAGATGAGGGAGGCCGCCTCCACGGCAGTGATCCACATGCGGACGGTCATGCGCAGGCGCAGCCCCGGGTCGCCGACCTCCAGGTGCCGCAGGATGTGCTCGGCGGCGGCGCGGCGCACCCCGTCGACGATGGCCGTCGTCCGGGACGTCTCGACGACGCTGCCGCCCTGGAGCAGGGCGCTGAAGCCGGTGTCGTGCTGGTCGACGAAGGCGAGGTACCGGTCGAGCGCGCGGGCGAGCCGGGGGAGCAGGGGGCCGTCGCGGGGCTCGTCGAAGCAGGTCTGCAGCTCCTCGGCGGCGGAGCGCAGGGCCGCCTCGTACAGCTGCTGCTTGCCGCCGGGGAAGTACCGGTACACCAGCGGCCGGGACACGCCGGCCGCCTCCGCCACGTCGTCGAGGGAGACCTCCTCGGGGGCGCGGTGCGCGAAGAGGCCGAGGGCGGCGTCGAGGAGCTGGGTACGGCGCTCCTCGACGCTCAGACGGCGGTAGGCGGGAGCGGCTGGCATGGGACGAAGCCTAACCGCCGAGTGGCGGCGGGCCCGATCGGCGCCGGGCAGGCCCTAGGCCAGCAGGCCCGACGACTTCCACAGACGGCGGCCCACTCCGCGCAGGACGCCGATGTCGTCCAGGAAGTCGGTCAGCCGCTTGGCCCCGGTCTGCATGACCTCGCGGCGGTGGCCGCTGGCCTTGACCTGGGCCATGGCCTCCCGCTTGTCGAGGCCGACGTTGGTGTAGACGTCCGGGTTGACGAAGGCGACCGAGAAGACGCGGGCGAACTCGCCCGAGGTGACCCGGGTGAACTCCTGCGACCACCTCGGCGCCGTCATCATCTGCCGGCGCAGCTCCTCACGGGCGTAGCGCACATGGCGGGCCTCCTCGACCACGTGGATGCGGGTGACGCCGCGGATGAGGGTCTGGACGCGCTCGTCCGGGAAGGTCAGGCGCTGCATCCAGTCGAGGATCTCCTCGCCGAGCAGGGTGGCCGTGAAGGAGCCCGGGGTGGTGGAGATCGTCTTGAACAGCCGGCCCAGGTTCTGGTGGACACGGCTGACGGGGTACCAGGGCGTGCCGCCGTGGGAGATCAGGCGGGCGAACATCTTGGAGTGCCGGCACTCGTCCTCGATCTCGGTGAGCGCGTACCGGACGTGGGCGCTCGTCGCGGACTTGTCGTAGATGTGCCGGACCAGCAGCTGCATGAGGATGATCTCGAACCAGATGCCGAGGGAGGCGAGCGCGGCGGCCTCGTGCTGGGAGAGCGCGATGCGCTGCTCCTCGCTCATCCGCTTCCACATCGGGGTGTCGTACAGCGAGACGAGCTCCGGGGGCCAGAACCACTTGCCCTCCTCGAAGGGCGCGTCCCAGTCCAGCTCCTTGTCGGGGTCGAAGGAGTGCTTCGCGGAGGAGGCGAGGAGGCGTTCGGCCACCTGTTCGCGGTCCTTGAGCAGGCCGAGAGCGTCGCGCAGTCCGTCCAGCGCCTCGGCTTCCGTCAGGGCAGTCATCGGTCCCTCACCTCGTTACCGGTGGTCACATCGTACGGGTCTTATGAGACTGCCTGTCAGCAAGCCCGTCAATCCCCTGTGCCGCACTTGTTGACCCCGCGTCCAACACGTAGGAGCCTGCGCCGTATGCCGACATACGACGTGTACGCCGACGATCCGGGTGCCCCCCTCTGGCAGGTGCCGGCGACCGGTGCGGCCCGCTTCAACTGGGAGTACGACGACGGCCGCGAGCGGCTTCTGGCCCTCTACCAGAAGGGCAAGGACAAACAGTGGGACGGGCAGCGCAGGATCGACTGGGACCTGGAGGTCGATCCGTACGACCCGCTCGGCACTCCCGAGGACGCGATGGCCCTGTACGGCACGCCCTACTGGGACCGCATGAGCGACCGGGAGAAGGGCGACCTGCGCCGGCACTACGCCTCCTGGCAGTTCAGCCAGTTCCTGCACGGCGAGCAGGGCGCGATGATCTGCGCGGCGCGGATCGTGGAGTCGGTGCCGGACATGGACGCCAAGTTCTACTCGGCGACCCAGACCATGGACGAGGCCCGGCACGCCGAGATCTACGGCCGCTTCCTGCACGAGAAGATCGGGATGGTCTACCCGATCAACGACAACCTCCAGTCCCTGCTCGGCGACACCCTGCGCGACAGCCGCTGGGACATGCCCTACCTCGGCATGCAGGTGCTGATCGAAGGGCTGGCGCTGGCCGCGTTCGGCATGATCCGCGACACCACCACCAAGCCGCTGCCCCGGCAGATCCTCGCCTACGTCATGCAGGACGAGGCCCGGCACGTGGCCTTCGGGCGGATGGCCCTGCGCGACTACTACCGGCAGCTGACCGACGCCGAGCTCCGGGAGCGCGAGGAGTTCGTCATCGAGGGCTGCTACCTGATGCGGGACCGGCTGCGGGGCGTGGAGGTCCTGGAGAACTTCGGCATCCCGAAGGCCGAGGCGGAGGAGCTCAGCGAGCACTCCGAGTTCCTCCAGCTGTTCCGCAGGCTGCTGTTCTCCCGCATCGTGCCCTGCGTCAAGGACATCGGCCTGTGGGGCAAGCGCCTCCAGCAGGCGTACGTCGACATGGGCGTGCTGGAGATGGGCGACCACAACCTGGACCTGCTGATGTCCCAGGACGAGGAGATCGCCGAGCGGCTGGACGCCGAGCGGTTCGCGCGCGAGGAGCGCGAGCGGGTGGCCGAGGTGACCGACGCCGTGCGCGCGGGCGCCGACGGCGACTGAGCCGGCCGCGTCAGCGCCGCGGCTGCGGCGACGACTTCAGCACGGCCTCCATCACCGCCCGCGCGATCGGAGCCGCGTCCCCGCCGCCGCTGATCTCGCCCCGGTCCGCGGCCGCGTCCTCCACCACCACGGCGACCGCGACCTTCGGCTCCACGTCGTGGTCGCCCTGCGCCCAGGAGACGAACCAGGCGTACGGCGTCCCCGAGTTGCCCAGGCCGTGCTGCGCCGTGCCGGTCTTGCCGCCGACCGTCGCGCCCGGGATCCAGGCGTTGGAGCCGGTGCCCTCCCGCACCACGTCCACCATCAGCTCCCGCAGCTGGGCGGCCGTCGAGGGCCGCATCGCCTGCCGCATCGGACGGGACCCGGCCGCCGCCACCGTGCCCCCGCCGGCCCGCACCGTGCGCTCCACCAGATACGGCGAGCGCACCTGCCCCCCGTTGGCCACGGCCGCCGCCACCATCGCCATCTGCAACGGCGTGGCCCGCGTGTTGTACTGCCCGATCGACGACAGGGCGAGCTGCGCCCGGTCCACCCGGGTGTCGAACGTGGACCGGGCGACCGAGTAGGGGATCCTCAGATCGGCGTCGTTGAACCCGAACGCGCCGGCCGTCGCCGCCATCCGCTTCACCCCCACCTCGACGCCGAGCTTCGCGAACACCGTGTTGCAGGACCACTCGAACGCCTTGCGCAGCGGCACGTCCTTGCAGCCCTCGGACGCGTTCGTCAGCTTCGTCCGGGTGCCCGGCAGCGTGTACGGGTCGGGGGTGCGGGTCCTGACGTCCAGGTCGTCGACCACTCCCGCGTCCAGCGCGGCGGCCGCCGTCACCACCTTGAAGGTCGAACCCGGCGGGTACGTCTTGCGCACCGCCCGGTTCAGCATCGGCTTGTCCCGGTCCCGGTTCAGCGTCGACCAGGACCGGGCCACCGCCGAGCCGTTCCCCGACAGCACCGACGGGTCGTAGGAGGGCGCGGACACCAGGGCGAGGATGCGCCCCGTCGACGGCTCGACCGCCGCGACCGCCCCCTTGCGGCCCGCCAGCCCCTCGTACGCGGCCTCCTGCGCGGCCCGCCGCAGCGTGGTGACGACGTCCCCGCCCGGGTACCGGCCCCGCGCGGCGGCCCCCCACAGGGGGAACGGCGACAGCAGCGGGTCGGTGCCCGCCAGGACGCCGTCCTCGGTGTGCTCCAGCAGGGTCGTGCCGTACACCTGCGAGGCGTACCCGGTGACCGGGGCGTACATCGGGCCGTTCGTGTACGTCCGCTCGTAGCGCAGGTGCTCCCCGGTGTCCTCGGAGCCGGTGACCGGGGTGCCGTCGACCAGGATGTCCCCGCGCGGCTGCCCGTACCGGGCGATGGTGGTGCGCCGGTTGGCGATGTTGTCGCCGTACGCCGGGGCCTCGACGACCTGCACCCGGGCGGCGTTGACCAGCAGCGCGGCCAGCAGCAGCGCGCAGAAGAGGGCGGCGTGCCGGATGTGCCGGGTCATCGGGCGGCCCCCGCCGGCTCGTGCCGTCCCGTCTCCCGCGCCGCGCTCTCCTCGCTCCGGGGCACGCCGAGGCGGCTGCGCGCGCGGTCGCTCAGCCGGATCAGCAGCGCCACGATCGCCCAGTTGGTGACCACCGACGAGCCGCCCTGCGCCAGGAACGGCATCGCCATGCCGGTCAGCGGAATCAGCCCGGTCACCCCGCCCGCGATCACGAACACCTGGAGCGCCACGATGGAGGCGAGCCCCACCGCGAGCAGCCGTCCGAACGGGTCGCGCAGCGCGAGGCCCGTCCGGTAGCCGCGCTCCACGAGCAGGCCGTACAGCAGGAAGACCGCGGTCAGCCCGGCCAGGCCCAGCTCCTCCCCGGCGGTGGCCAGGATGAAGTCCGACTTGGCGGCGAAGCCGATCAGGATCGAGTGGCCGAGGCCGAGACCGGTGCCGAACGTGCCGCCCGCTGCGAAGGCGAACAGCGACTGGGAGAGCTGGTTGGGCCCCTCGCCCGCCTCGATGGAGGCGAACGGGTGCCGCCAGTCCTCGACCCGCCCGTGCACATGCGGCTCCAGCAGGCCCACGGCGACCGCGCCGACCGCCGCGAGCAGCAGGCCGACCGCGATCCAGCCGGTGCGCCCGGTGGCGACGTACAGCAGCACCACGAACAGGCCGAAGAACAACAGCGAGGTGCCCAGGTCCCGTTCGAGGACGAGCACGCCCACGCTCAGCAGCCAGATGGCGACGATGGGGCCGAGGACCCGCCCGGTGGGCAGCTGCAGCCGCTCCACCCCGAGGACCCGCCGGCCCGTGTAGGCCAGCGCGCTGCGGTTGGCGGCCAGGTACGCGGCGAAGAACACCGCGAGCAGCACCTTCGCGAACTCGCCGGGCTGGATGGAGAATCCCGCGATCCGGATCCAGATGCGGGCGCCGTTCACGGAGGGGAAGAGGATCGGCAGGGTCAGCAGGGCGAGCGCGGCGACGACACAGACGTACGCGTACCGCTGGAGCACCCGGTGGTCGCGCAGCAGGAGCACGACCACGATGAACAGGGCCACCCCCAGCGTGGACCAGACGAGTTGGGTGGGCGCCGCCCGGTCCCCGGGCGTCTCCAGGTCGAGCCGGTAGATCAGCACCAGGCCGAGCCCGTTGAGCAGGACGCCGATCGGCAGCAGCAGCGGGTCCGACGAAGGGGCGCGCAGACGTACGGCCAGATGCGCGAGCAACGCCAGCACGCCCAGCCCGGCGCCGTAGCCGGCGGCGCCGGGTGGGACGGTGCCCTGCCGGGCGAGGCCGACGGCGCAGTAGCCGTACACGCTGAGCAGGACGGCCACGACGATGAGGGACAGTTCGATGCCACGGCGCCGGGGGAGGGGTGCGGCGGGAGCGGGCGAGTCCGCTGCCACCAGGGAGGTTCCGGCCTTGGTCATGTCCGGAACCTACCCAAATTGTCCGTCTTGCGTGCCTGATGCCTCAGCACCAGCGCGGCGTGCGCCCAAGGGTGTCGATGTAGCGCGCCGAGCCCCACGCCCAGGTGCCGTCCGCCAGGAGGTACCAGTTCCGGTTGCCCTGGACGCTCTCGCCCCGGGTCTTGCAGTAGATGCGCACGTGGTCCCCCCGGTGCACGACACGGATGACCTGGCTGCCCCGGTCGGGCGCGCTGCGCAGCAGCAGCGTGCTCGCGGTCACCCGGCCCCGGGTGAACTGCTGGTTCCCGCCCTGGCCGCCGCCCCAGTCGCCCTGGGACGCGCCCTGCTCCCCGCCCTGGCCGCCGCCGTCCCCGCCCTGGCCGCCCCAGTCCCCGCCCTGACCACCGTCCCCGCCCTGGCCGCCGCCGTCCCCGCCCTGACCGCCACCGCCCTCTCCTTGGGTCCCGCCCCAGTTCCCCTGGGACTCCGTGCTGCTGCCGGACCCCCACTCGTCGTCGGCCACGGCGGGTGTGGCGGCCGCGGCGGTGGCGAGCAGGCCGGCGGCTATGGACAGCGCGAAACGCGAACGCAGGGCCATGGGGCACCTCCGAGGACAGTCCCGGAGAACCCCGGGACAGGAAAAACCTGACTGATCGCCACATTAGGAGCGCATCAGGGGCTCCGCGCGTCTGAATGGGCCGACCGGGCACCACCCCGGGGGGAGGAGCCGCCCCGGGACGCGCACCTGTCCGCCGCCCGGGGAATCACGCCCTCGGTCCGACCGGTGACTAGGGCAGGGCCAGCCGGGCGACCGCCCCGCCGTCCTCGGCGTTGGCGAACGTCAGCCGCGCCCCCAGCACCTCCGCCTGCCCCAGCGCGATCGTCAGCCCCAGCCCGTGCCCCGTGGCCCCGCCCTCGGTGCGGAACCGCTGCGGCCCGTGCGCCACCAGGTACTCCGGATAGCCCTCGCCGTGGTCCCGGACCGTCACCACGGGCCCGTCCACCGTCAGCACCACCGGCCCCCGCCCGTGCTTGTGCGCGTTGGCCACCAGATTGCCCAGCACCCGCTCCAGCCGCCGCCGGTCGGTCTCCACCACGGCGTCCCGGACCACGACGACCTCCGTGTCACCGGCCGCACCCCGCACCACCCGGCCCGCCAGCGCCGCCAGCGACTCGGTGTCCAGCTCGGAGCGCTCGCGCCCCGACTCCAGCCGCGAGATCTCCAGCAGGTCCTCGGTCAGGGTCCGCAGCGCGGCCACCCGGTCCCGCACCAGCTCGGTCGGCCGCCCCGGCGGCAGCAGCTCGGCCGCCGCGTGCAGCCCGGTCAGCGGGGTGCGCAACTCGTGCGCCACGTCCGCCGTGAAGCGCTGCTCGGCCTGCAGCTTGCCCTGGAGCGAGGACGCCATCGAGTCCAGGGCGGCCGCGACCACGGCCACCTCGTCCTGCGGCCGGCCCGGATCCTTCGTCCGGGGATCGCCGACCCGCGCGTCCAGGTCACCGACGCTGATCCGGCGGGCCACCCGGGCCGTGGCGTGCAGGCGGCGCGTCACCCGGGTCACCGCGAACGCGCCCGCCAGGACCGTCACCCCGATCGCCAGGGCCGACGACCACAGGATCGCCCGGTCCAGACCGTCGATCGTGCGGGCCTGCTGCGAGTAGTCCACCTCGACCGCGAGGACCTCGCCGCGGTCGACGGGGCCCGCCGCCCACATCGTCGGGCGCCCCCCGTGATCGGCGACGACGGTGCCCCGCTCGCCGCCCAGCGCCAGGTCCCGCAGGGAGCGCGGCAGCCCCGGCGGGTCGACCCGGGCACCGGGAGCGAGGGTGTCCCCGGCCTCGAACGCCGTCGTGGCGCTCACCAGCCGGCGCAGCGCCAGGTCGCGCGCCTTGCCGACGGTCTGATTGGTCACCGAGACGTGCACCAGCACACCCAGCAGGGCCGCGAGCGCACAGCACATCACCGTGATGAACACGGCGGCCCGCACCGCGAGCGGGCCGGACCACCGGGGCAGCCGGAGCCTCACGGGGTGCCCGCCGAGGGGGACGCCGACGATCTCGGCGGCTTCGCCGGGTGCCCGGTGCGCAGCATCTCGTCGTGGGTGAGCAGCATCGCCTTCTGGTCCGGCTCCCAGGTCCACTGGAGCCGGTACTCGTACCCGGCGACCTCCGACGGCGAGCGGATGATCACCGAACGCCGGGCCAGCTCCACCCCGCTGACGGCGTCGTCCCAGCTCATCACCTGCACCAGCCGCCGCTTCTCCACGGTGTAGACGCGCACCGCGGTGGTCCGGCCCGGCAGCAGCCGGAAGCCCAGCGTCAGATCGGCGCGCCCGTCGCCGGTGAGGTCCCGGTAGTAGGGCCGCAGCACCGGGCACCGGCCGTGTCCCGCGCCGTCACCGCAGTCGTCCATCCGACGCCCGGTCTCGCGGTACGGCGCCTTGCCGCCCTCGTAGTCACCGGGGCTCTTCGCCACCTCCCGGCGCACGACGTCCACCGGGTCCACGGCGCGGATGTCCCCGCCGGGCACGGTGAGGCCCTTGACGACCTCCCGGTTCACCTCGCCGATCACGTACGCCGGGCTCGACGCGGGCGTCAGCCGCGGCCAGAGCTTGTCCGGGGCGACCGCCGTCTCGGTCGGGCCGGCGCTCCGCAGCCCCCCGGCGTCACCGCACCCCGCGACGGCCGCCGACAGCAGGGCGACGAGCGCGGCGAGGCGCATGAGGCGGCTGCGGGGCACGGTTCTCCAGAAAAGGGCGGGCGCTGGGCGGGCGCGTACACAGTATTCGTACGGAAGTCCTTTTTGCGCACCCGGGGGCGGAGGGGCGGCACCGTCACTCGGCGAGTTCCTCCAGCAGCCGGGCGACCGGCAGTCCCGCGCGGAGGTAGTCGACGAACAGCTCGTTGTGCAGGGCCCAGGGAGAGCGGCGGGAGCGTATCAGCCGGATCGCCCGGTCGGGCGAGTGGCCGCGGCGGATCAGCGCCTGGGCGACGACCAGCCCCGAGCGGTTGTATCCGTGGTAGCAGCGCACCAGGACCCTGCGGCCCGCGTCCAGGGCGTCCGTCACGGCGTCCGCGAGCCGGATCACACCGGCGAGCTGGGTCCCGTCCAGCGGTCCGTCCGGGATGGGCCACACATGGTGCTCCACGCCCGGGTCGGGACCGTGCCCGGGCAGCCGCAGCAAGGTCTGGACGAGGTCGAACTCGTCCCGCACCACGGCGAACTCCAGTTGCCCGGAACGGCTGCGGAACTGGTGCCCGCCCATCCACAGACCAGGCACGATCTCGCTCCACGGACTCTCCGGAGCGGGTACGTCGGGTCGCTTCCCGCGGGTACGCAACGGCGCCTCCCCAGCCGCCCCTCGCGGGGCCCTGCCCAACTCCTCCCCAAGGTAACCGGGTTCTTGCCCGCCCAGCACCCCGCCTGTTCCCATGGACGGTGGGGTGATGGTGCCATGAGCGAACTGCGCGTCGTACCAGCCTGGCGGCACGGCCAGGAACGGCTGTACGTCTGCCTCCCGGACGGGCGGAACATCGCCTGGTACGACCGGGAGGCGGCCCGCGTCAACCTGCTCGGCCAGGACCGCCGCGAGGAGGTGCTGGAGGCCCTCAACCCCTTCGTCACCGGCCCGGTCACGGTGGGCCCGCCCCCGGTCCCCACCCCCGCCGACCTGGCCCGGCTCGCCCTGCACCCGGACGACGACCTCGCCCCCAACCGTCCCGGCGAGGCGCTTCTCGTCGCCCTCGACCGGGACCCCGGCCCCGCCCACCGCCTGCGGACCGATCCACGGCGGCGGGCGCTGACCGCCGAGCGCACCGTCGGGGAGGCGCTGGACCTGCTGGAGGGCGCCGGCTGGCGCGTGCTGCACTCGGTGCCGCTGCCCGGCGGCGACCGCGTCCACCATCTGCTGATCGGGCCCGGCGGGCTGTTCACGCTGCACAGCCTGTACGCCCGCAGGCAGCGGGTGACCGTCGCCGATCCCCTGGTCACGCTGGGTCGGCGCACCGCGCAGCCGCTGCTGCGGCGCCTGCGCGCCGACGCCGCCCGGGCCGCGCACGTCCTGACCGCCGAGGTCCGCCCGGTCCTCGTCCTCGTCGACCCGGCCGCGGTGGCGGTGACCGCGCCGCCGCGGGAGGTGCGGGTGCTCGGGGACACGGAGGTCGCCGGGTTCGCGCGGACGGGCGGGCTGCTGAAGCCGGCGGACGTCGAGGCCCTGTTCGCGCTGGCCCGGGACCGTACGGTGTGGACGTCGGCGCTGTAGGCCGTCAGGGCAGCCCGGCGGTGGCCTTCGGATCCAGCAGGGGGGCCATCAGGTCGCCGAAGTCCTGCAGGCGCGGGGCCAGGTCCGGGGCGAGGAAGGTCAGGGAGCGGGGAGAGCTGCACTCCGCCACCTCCTCCCAGGTGACGGGGGTGGACACCAGGGGCTCGGCGCGGGCCCGCAGGGTGTAGGGGGCGGCCGTCGTCTTGCGGGCGGCGTTCTGGCTCCAGTCGACGAAGACCTTGCCCGGCCGCAGGCTCTTCGTCATGCGGTGGACGACCAGCCGGGGCATCGCCCGCTCGGCCTCCACGGCGAGTTCCTTGGCGTACTCCGTGGCCCGCTCGGAGGAGACCGGCCGGACGGCGGCGCTGAGGTGCAGGCCCTTGGAGCCGGAGGTCTTGGCGTACGCCTCGATGCCGTCGGCGGCCAGCCGCTCCCGCAGCCAGAGGGCGACCTCGCAGCACTCGACCACCGAGGCGGGCGCCCCGGGGTCCAGGTCGAAGACCAGCCGGTCCGCCTCGCCGGGTGCCGCGATCACCCACTGGGGCGTATGGAACTCGGTCACGAGGTTCGCGGCCCACATCAGGCTCGCCAGGTCCTGCACCAGCACCATCCGCGCCGGCCCCTCCACCCGGGGCACCTCGGCGGTGGTGACCCAGTCGGGAGTGCCCGGCGGCACGTTCTTGGTGAAGAACAGCTGTCCGTCCGGGCCGTCCGGGTAGCGCAGGAACGACACCGGCCGGTCGCGCAGATGCGGCAGCAGCACCGGCGCGGTGGTGGCGTAGTAGTGCAGCACCTCGCCCTTGGTGAAGCCGGTCGCCGGATACAGCACCTTGTCCAGGTTGCTCAGCGCGAGCCGTCGCCCCTCCACCTCTGTGATCGGCGTCATACGATGAGGATTCCAGAGAAACAGCTGAATATGGAAACAATCGCGGCATATCGACCGAAGGGGTGCGGAAGTGCGATCCATCTGGAACGGCGCCATCTCGTTCGGCCTGGTCAGCATCCCCATCAAGCTGGTGAACGCCACCCAGAACCGCTCGATCTCCTTCCGGCAGATCCACACGGAGGACGGCGGCCGGATCCGCTACCGCAAGGTCTGCGAGCTGGAGGACCGCGAGGTCGGCCAGGACGAGATCGGCAAGGGGTACGAGGACGCGGACGGCACGATCGTCCCGATCACCGACGAGGACCTCGCCCACCTCCCGCTGCCGACCGCCCGGACCATCGAGATCGTGGCCTTCGTCCCGGCCGACCGGATCGACCCGCTCCAGATGGACGCCGCCTACTACCTCGCGGCCGGCGGGGCTCAGGCCGCCAAGCCGTACACCCTTCTGAGGGAGGCGCTCAAGCGCAGCCAGAAGGTGGCCATCGCCAAGTACGCCCTGCGCGGCCGGGAGCGGCTGGGCATGCTGCGGGTCGTCGACGACGCCATCGCCATGCACGGGCTGCTGTGGCCGGACGAGGTCCGGGCCCCCGAGGGCGTGGCGCCGGACACGCCCGTCACCGTGAACGACAAGGAACTCGACCTCGCGGACGCCCTGATGGACACCCTCGGCGAGATCGAGCTGGACGAGCTGCACGACGAGTACCGCGAGGCCCTGGAGCAGGTGGTCGCCGCGAAGGTCTCCGGCGAGGCTCCGCCCGAGGCCCCCGAACCGGCGCGGTCCGGCAAGGTCCTCGACCTGATGGCCGCCCTGGAGAAGAGCGTGCGCGCGGCGAAGGAGTCGCGGGGCGAGGAGCCGGCCGGGCCCGAGGAGGCGCCGGAGGCGGAGGTGCGGACGCTGCCGCAGCGCAAGTCCGCCCGCGCGGCACCGAAGCAGACCTCCGGGAAGAAGTCCGCGGCCGGCGGGAAGACCGCGGCGAAGAAGACGGCGTCGTCCGTGAGGAAGTCGACGTCCAAGTCCGCCCAGAGCGCGAAGAAGACGACGGCCAAGAGCACCGCCAAGACCACGGCCAAGAAGACGGCGGCCAAGAAGACGGCCTCCCGCAAGCGCTCGGCGTGAGGCTCCCGGTCACGCGAGCCGTGCGGAGAGGAAGGCCAGTACGTCGGCCTTCCGCGGGGTGAGGTAGAAGTGGCCGCCGTCGAAGACGCGCACCTCCACGTCCCCCGAGGTGACGTCCGACCAGGACGACAGGTCCGCGACCGCGCACACCGGATCGCGGTCCCCGCCGCAGGCGGTCACCGGGACCGCCAGCCGGCGCAGCGGGGCCGGGCGGTGGGCCGCCAGCATCCGGAAGTCCGCGCGCAGGGCCGGCATGATCACCGGCCGCAGCTCGGGATGGTCGTACACGGCGGCACCGGCGGGATCGAGCGCGCGGACGTGCCGCAGGATCTCGTCGTCGTCCGGGGCCGGCCGGGCCGCGAGCTCGTGCGGGCCCCGCGGCCGCCCCCGTCCCGACACGACGAGCCGGACGGGGGCGGCGCCCGCGTCCTCCAGCCGGCCGGCCACCTCGTACGCCACCGCCGACCCCATGCTGTGCCCGAACAGTGCCACCGGCGGACCGTCCGCCGCCTCCTGGAGCAGCGCCTCGGCGACCGTGCCGGCCAGCTCCTCCATCGTGGCCGGGCACGGGTCGTTCAGCCGGTCCTGGCGGCCGGGGTACTGCACCGACAGCACCTCGAGCCACGGCGGGGTCAGCGCCGCCCAGTCGTGGAAGAAGCCGGCCGCCCCGCCCGCGTGCGGGAAGCAGACCAGACGCGTCCGGGCGCCGGGGGAGCGCACGCCCCTCAGCCACCGGGTCCGCGTCCCGGGCACGGTCATGGCGTCGTCCCGAACCCGATGGGCGCGGAGTGGAGCGGGCGCGTCCTGGCGGCCACCTGAGTACCCCCGTCGTATGTGGTGTCCGACCGGGAACTGTAGTTCGATCAGAGGGGTGCCGCCGCCCCGCGCGCGCAACGCGGCCGAGAAACCTCCCCGCCGGCTCCCCCGGACGGTGCGGCCCCCCGGAGATCACCGGCCCCCGCACCACCCGGCGGGCCGTCAGGACGAAGATCTCGTAGACACCTACGAACGTTTGCGGTCACCCGCCCGTCCGCCGCCCCTGACCGGTTCGCACCCTTGCTCCATTTCGCGGCTCCGCGCCCGCCCCGCCGGGCGAGAACGGCCGTGCGGCTTCCCCGATGCACTGGCCCGACCAACTCGCCGCTCCCTAGGATGGGTTGTCGGCGAGGTGATCCTCCTCGGCCGGCCCTGCCACTGGGGGAAACGATGGAGCCTGGAAAGCTGTCCACATCGATCGACGCCGCGGTGCCGACAGCGGCGCGCATGTACGACCACTATCTCGGCGGCAAGGACAACTACGCCTCCGACCGCGCGGCCTGCGAGGAACTGGACAAGGTCGTCCCCAGCACCCGGGCCCTCGCGGTGAACAACCGGCGTTTCCTCCAGCGCGCCGTCCGCGCCCTCGCCGGTGAGTACGGCATCCGCCAGTTCCTCGACCACGGCTCCGGTCTGCCCACCCAGAACAACGTCCACCAGGTCGCCCAGGACATCGACCCCGAGTCGCGCGTCGTCTACGTCGACAACGACCCGATGGTCCTGGTCCACGGGCGCGCCCTGCTCGACCAGAACGACCGCACCGCCGTCATCCACGCCGACATGCGCGACACCGACGGCATCTTCGACCACCCCGACACCAAGCGCCTGATCGACTTCTCGCAGCCCGTCGCCGTGCTGTTCAACTCGGTCTTCCACTGCATCCCGGACAGCGAGACCGACGGCCCGCTCGCCGTGGCCCGCCGGGTCCGCGAGCGGCTCGCGCCCGGCAGCTTCATGCTGATGTGCCAGCTCGTCAGCGAGGACCCCGAGGTCCGCACGTTCGTCACCGACTTCATGGACCAGGCGACCCAGGGCCATTGGGGCCGGGTGCGTCAGGAGAAGGACGTCGAGGAGTACTTCGAGGGCCTGGAGATCCTGGAGCCCGGTCTCGTGGAGGTCTCCACCTGGCGCCCCGACAACGAGGTGGCGCCCCGTCAGCAGACGACGGAGTGGATCGAGTTCGGCGGCATCGGCCGCCTGCCGCAGTAACGCGGCCGTCCGCACCGCACCCGTCCGGAGCTCTCGCGGGGAGCTCCGGACGCGTCATACCTGGCCGGGCGTGTCAGCGGTGGTCACGCGTAGCGCTTCATCGTCTCGCACAGCCGCTCCACCGACTCCCGCGGGTCGAGGGCCTCGTCGCCCAGACGGTCCAGCGCGAGCCGGTACTCCTCCGTCTCGTCGCGGTCCTCCAGGAACGCGGCGCTCTTGATGTGCTCCAGGTACACGATGTCGGGCAGGTCCACGCCGCCGAACCGGAGATAGGTGATCGGGATGGCGGGCGCGGACGCGTTCGTCACGTCCAGCGGCACGATCTGCACGGTCACGTGCGGCCGCTGCGCCATCTCGACGAGGTACTCGAGCTGCTCGTGCATCACCGCGGGGCTGCCGAGGACACGCAGCAGCACCGACTCGTCCACGATCGCCCACAGCCGGGGCGCGTCGGACCGGTGCAGCAGCTGACGGCGGCGCATGCGCAGCTCGACCCGCCGCTGCACCTCGCGCGCGGACGCCGTGGGCAGCCCGCGCTCCACGACGGCCCGGGTGTAGTCCTCGGTCTGCAGCAGACCGGGCACGTACTGGAGCTCGAAGGTGCGGATGGCGGTGGCGGCCTCCTGGAGCCCCACGAGCCGGTCGAACCACTCCGGCATCAGCCGCTTGTCGTAGCGCTGCCACCACCCGGGCTCGTTGGCGCGCTTGAGCAGCTGCAGCAGCACGGAGGCCTCGTACTCCTCGGTGCGGTACAGCTCCAGCAGGGCGCGGACGTCGGCGTCGGTGGGTGGCCGGCGGCCCTTGCCCGACTCGATCCGCGACAGTTTCGCCGGGCTGAACCCCACGGCACGCGCCGCCTGGTCCTGGGAGAGTCCCGCGTCCTCGCGGATACCCGCCAGCTGCACGCCGACCAGCATCTTGAGCAGGGTGGGCGCTGGTTCGGTCCGACTCAGATACGGCTCGAGGCGGGAAATGCGAGGTGACTCGGAGGACATCCTGACTCCCCGTAGACCGGCATACGACAGACTGCATTATCGCATCCCGACGGCTCCCGCTGCTCGGCCCCGCCAGAAGTAGCGGTCTCAACTTCCGTTTCATGCACGGAGTTCGGGGCGCCGACACGCCCCCGGCAGGGGCGCCGCCGCTTCCCCGAGGAGCTGCGGCGCCCCCGCGTGACCAGCACCCTTCGCGGAGGGGCCGGTGTCCTGCGACGGCCGCCGGTGTCACGCCGGCGGCCGTCGGTCCCGCATGGCCGGTCGGCCGGGCGTCACGCCAAGTGGTCGAACTCACCGTCCTTGGCGCCCGCCAGGAAAGCGGAGATCTCGCCCGGGGTGTAGACGAGCGCCGGGCCGTCGGGGTCCCGGGAGTTGCGCAGGGCGACCCGCCCGTCGGCCAGCGCCGCCACTTCGACGCAGTTGCCCTCGGCATTGCTGTGCCTGCTCTTGATCCAACGGACGCCCAACGAGCTCGCTCGTACGCCGTTCGGTGCTGTTGGCACTGCACTCTCCTTGCTCACGTTCCGCCACGCGTACGTCCCTCCGCCTCGCCGGGCCCGGACACGCCACGTGCTCTGCGATGACATTCCATGCGCAATTTCCCGTGAAATTGCACGAGGAGGCCTTCGTCGTGGATAATAGCCGGGCCGTCAACTGCGGTGCAGACGCCCAGTTATGACCGTGTATCAGGGAGACGTTGTGTCCTTACCTGCGTACGAAGGCCTCCGACCGCCCGGCAGCGCCGCGTCCCCCACAAGGCCGGCGCGCCCCCTCGGCAACGCCGTACGAAGCCTCGACGCCGGCACCCAGGCGCCCCGGACCGCGCCCCTGGCGCCCGCCGGACCGCTCTCGCCGTGCGCGGACACCCCCCGTCCCGTGGCCCTGCGCCTCACCGGCGCCGAACAGGGCTGCGCCCAGGCCCGCGACCTCGTCCGCCGCACACTGGACGACTGGTCCCTCGGCCACTGCACCGCCGACGCGCTCACGGTCGTCACCGAACTCCTGGCCAACGCGGTCCTGCACGCCGCCCGGCCCACCGGGGGCGACGGCGACATCTGGCTCCGCCTCAGCCTGCGCCGCCCGGCGCACGTGGTCTGCGCGGTCACCGACCCGAGCGACAACCCACCGGTCTACCCCCACACCAGCGACCCCTTCGACGAGCACGGCCGCGGCCTGCGCATGATCGACGTCCTCTCCGAACACTGGGGCTGGACCCGGCGCCCGCCGGCCGGGAAGACGGTGTGGGCGATGCTGCGCACCGACACCCCCGCTTGAGCCGGCCGCGTCCCCGCCTGGCACGAGCCCCGGCCACGGACGGGCCGCATGAGCCGGACGAGCCGCAGAGGAGCCCCGGCCACGGACGGGCCGCATGAGCCGGACGAGCCGCAGAGGAGCCCCGGCCACGGACGAGCCGGACGAGCCGGACGAGCCGGACGAGCCGCAGAGGAGCCCCGGATGACGCACTACCTGATCTCGTTCGACGACGGCACCATGGTCATCCCCGAGGGCGAGCTGCCGAAGGTCGCCGAGGCATCCCTGGAAGTGGTGCGCCAGGCCCGCGAGGCCGGAGTGTGGGTCTACGGCGGCGGACTGGAACGGCAGCGGGCGAGCGTCGTGGCCCCGGACGGCACCGTCACCGACGGCCCCGACCCGGAGACCAAGGCGGTGATCGGCGGCTTCTCGGTCATCGACGTCCCCTCGCGCGAGGCCGCGCTGGAGTGGGCGGCGAAGATCGCCGAGGCGTGCCGGTGTGCCCAGGAGGTCCGCGAGATCATGCCGGACCCGACGGCCTGAGGCCCCTCCCCGACGTTCGTACAACCTTCACATACCTAGGTGTGTCTAGGTGCGGACGGCACGTACCACGCCGTTCCGAACGTCAGGAGCACCCCCATGTCCAGCACCGCGCTGATGACCTTCAAGAGCCACATCGAGGGCAAGAACGCCGACGTGGCCATCCACCACGACCGGATCGAGTGGTCCCGCCCCCGGGGCATGAGCGCCAAGAAGCTCACGGCCGGCTTCCTTACCGGCGGCGCCTCGCTCCTGGCCACGGGTGTGCGCAGCTCCGACGCCGGCACCGAGATGATCCCGGTCCGCAACATCGCCAGCGTGGTGACCAAGCGGGACGGCCTGATGTTCACCAAGGTCGTGGTCGTGGCGTCGGGCAACAACATCGAGTTCCGGGTGCCGCACGACGCGGCTCCCCGCATCAAGGCCCTGCTCACCGACCTGATTCTCGGCAAGGTCCCCGTCCCCGGGCAGGCCCCCGCCCAGGCCCCGGCCCCCGCCGCCCCGGCCCCCGCGCCGCAGGCGGCGACCACCCCCGTCGAACAGCTCCGCCAGCTGGCCGAGCTGAGGGACGCGGGCATCCTCTCGGAAGAGGAGTTCACGGCGAAGAAGGCGGAGATCCTCGCGCGCATGTGACCCACGGAGCGGGTCCTGATCCCCGGCGGGGCAGGCCCTGATCCCCGGCGGGGCAGGCCCGGGCCGGCACCTGAGAGGGTGCCGGCCCGGACGGGTCAGTAGGACGTGTCGAAACCGACGGTCGGACTGGCGCCGGAGAGATCGACGGTGGCGGAGAAGGACGACGTGCACGTGTCCTCCATCCTCCCCTCCTCGCCGTAACCCACGTCGGTCCAGGTGACCTTGAGGTCCAGGTCACCGGTGACGCTCACGGTGCCGTCCTCGGCCAGCTCGGTCTGCAGGACCGGTTCGGACTCCTGGGTCCGGACGACGTCCTCGGCGCCCTCCTCCCAGTAGTAGCCGTCCGGACCAATCGGGCAGTCGCCGGGTTCCAGGGAGGTGCTCCGCTCCACGCACTCCGCCGGCTCGGTGAGCACGGCTTGCCGCGCCGCGCGCTCACCCTTGCCGGTGAGCCCCGCCCGGAGTGCGTCGACGGCCTTGGTCCCGCCCGGCTCCACGACGACGGTGCCGCCCCCGTGGGCGGCGACATAGCGGGCGCTCACGCCGTCGACGGTCACGGCACCGGGGAAGACGACAGCTCGGGCGGTGCCCTCCTCCCGCGGGGATCTCATGCCACCCCCCTCCCACATCCGACAGCCGCGCCGTCCCGGCCTCCGTGAAGAGCCCGACCGGGCGGCATTCCCGCGCATCCGCGTTGTGGAGGCCGGCAGGTCGGACGTCTTCGCAGCGCATTCGACCCAGGCGATCTGAAGCGCGACCGCCACGCCGGGCTGTGACCGCGCCCATGGCACCTCCTGGAAGAGCAACCCGGCGTAACGCGGCGATGCGCATGCGCAGTGGTCAGTCAGATGGGCTGACCTGGGTAATCGCTCGGCCGCGACCGGCTCCCCGTCGACCTGCGGACGAGCCGGACGTCGCAGTGGAAGATGATCGCGGGAGGTTTCCATCGAAACCAACCGAAAGACTATTGACTTTCGGCCCCTGGCGTGCATCGTGGTGAGTAGGCCATAACACCGAAAGAGTCGCAAAGTCGATGAGGACGTCTAGCCGGCTGGAGTGACTTGGACAGGATGTGGTTCAGGCCCCCAGCAAGCCGGCGCGATACCGAGGCGACAGTGACGACTGAGACTTCAGGACACGAGCAGTACTACTGGGGACTGTTTTTTACTCCCAGGGCGCGGCCACTGCGCTGTGCTCTACCGTGACGGTCAGCCGATCGAGATCGGCTACTGCGTTGAACCGCCGATCAACCAACCCTGAGGCCCCTGGACTTGTCCCGGGGCCTTGCTGTTCACCGGGGCTGACCTGGGCAGACGCCTCAAGACCCCCTCCAAGCCTCGTCCACAGCCCTCGACACACGGCCGCTCCGGGCGACGTACGCCTGCACAAACACGAAGACCCCGCCTTCAGCGTTTTCGCTGGTGGCGGGGTCTTCTGGCACCTCCTTCGAGGGGCCAGCGGCAGGATCCGAACCTGCGCACGCGGCTCCGGAGCGCAATCAGAGTTCTGCTTGCGAATGTACCCTGACCAGCAGCTCCCTTGATCTCGTGAGGTATGCGGGGCCCTCGTGTATCGCAGATAGTGCGAAGTCGGAAGTCGCCTCCGGCTCCTGAGCCCATGGGAAGAGCGGCTTTCGCCGAGCGGCTGCAACATCGCTGCGGCTCTAGCTCCTTGGCGACCAACGGACTTCCGCTGCAAGATGTCCGGGACGCGGCTTCCTCGTGCGCCCTTGCATCGTCCAGTGCTGAAGCGCTTGGGGCTGCCACCGCTTACACATCCTTCGCGTCCATGCTCCAGGAGGTTGGAGATCCTGATGACCCATAGGGCGCGTCCGCGCGTGCATCTGTTGACCGGTGGGCCCGCGTGGGAGGAGCGGCGGGCGGCGGCGAAGCAGACTGGCTTCACGAAGAAGCAGAAGGCTGCCAGGAAGCAGCTGAACAAGCTGATGTCAGAGCTTGACTCGGCCGTGAACCGACGGGACTGGCGAGCTGCACGGTCAGCACGGTCTGCCGCCTGGGAAGAGGTGACCCGGTTGGCGGATGACCTGACGAGGGACGAGCGAAGAAGGCTCTGGAAGTACAAGCATCGGATACTCGCAGGCGAGGCTCAGGACCGTCGGGTCGGCGGTAGCCGCCCCGCTAGCACGGCTGCGGGCGGTCGTCAGCGGGGCTGACACGCGGCCGACACAGCCTGCGAAGGGGCAGGAGCTTGGAAGGCGCTTGGATGCTCCCGGCCACCACGGCCCGTGACCTGCATCATCGCTCTAGGCGTGCTTCTCTCTCGCAGCACTTCGACGCGAGTTCGACAAGACATCGATTGATCTCTCCTGATCTTGGCTGTGCGCGCCGCTCCTGCACTTGGGAACGGCGCCAAGGCACCGCGGCAGTCTGTCCTTCAGGCCTGTTACTTTCCGGGCACGCTGGGTAACGTAGATGCACCTAGTGTTCAGGGGGGAACATCTTGAACGCCGTCCTCTGCTGCCAGCCAAACTGCCGGAACGTGGCACGTGCGCGACCCTATCCAGAGGGGTACTTGTGTAGACCATGCCGACGAACACTCCAAGAAGCCGCTGCGCACTCCGCCAGGCGGCAGCCCGCCAAAGATCAGCACGTTAGCGATCGAGTACGGCAAAGAGATCGGGCAGCCGAAGTGCGTGCCGCATGGCTTGAAAAGAGAGCGGCCGCGGAGGCAGCACAGAAGAGCCGACATCGCATCGTGCAGGCCAAGGCTGGAATCAATGGTAAGGCACTCAAGCCGCCGGGCCCGCTCGCCGATCTTCCGCCGATGTGGTGGGAGTTCGACAGCTAGTCGGTACGGGTGAGTCGCCACCTCAAGTTGTCACTACACCGATGCACACGGCCCGGAAGCCCTTTGAGCCACAGACAATGTGGCTGGTCAGGGCCGCGCAGGTGCGCGTTCGGCTGGGGTCCGGCCACAGATAGTCCACGAGGGCATGACCACCGCCTTACGAGAGAGGCTGGGGGTCTTGCTGGTGACCTGCAGCTCTGTTGGTGGAGCTATCTAGCGCGGGCGCGCCCGCCAGGCACCCGTGTTGATCGTGGCTGACCCCTGCATCTGGCACGGCTGTGGCACGCGACCTCTAGGTCCCGAACTACGGGAGAAGGTCGTAACAGTCACCCGATCCTGCTCAGGGCCTCGCACGGTCTGGCGATGGCTGTCGCGTCTCCCTACTTGCAGTGGCCTTCATGTCACAACTTGAACACTTCACCTTCACGTCACCCTCACGGTGGTGATCATGTGTGCATCACACACGCCTAGGGGGACCATGCTCTACCGCACCGCGCTAACTGCACTGGTACTGATAACTGCGGCCTCGGTGACCGCCTGCGGTGGCAACGACACTAAGTCCACTGCCAAGGCGAAGCCGACGCCTACAGTGGCGAAGGAAGACAAGTTTCTTGACGCCGTGCATCTCGCGTCTTGGCAGAGTTGGCAGGAGACTCAGCCGGCAGACGGGGACCTCATCGAGTTCCCACAGATGTGGTGCGACGGGCTCGCCGAGGGCCACAGTGTCGCGTTCCTCTTCAGCGAGGGCGGCCTGTACCCATCCGGCGGGGACTGGGGTACGAGAAAGCCCGAGGCGAACGAGCTCTTGTTGATGGGCGTGAAGGCCTACTGCCCGGACAAGGTGGACGAGGTAACCCAGGAGCTGCGAGACAGCGGCGAGTACTAGCCGGGGTGCGCCCCTCCTTCAAGAGGAGGGGCGCACCCCGGCTCCCGTCTCAGGATGCCAACAACTAGGCAAGCGGCTCCGGAGGGCCTTTCCGTCGCTGCCGTAGACGCAAGTCACGAGTCCATGGGTGACCGATAGGAGGCGCCTGGTCCACAGATGGTCACGGGCGGCCTGTGTGCTTCCGATAGCGGCACATTACAACTCGACCCGCACCGCAAGCTGCGGCATTGTCGACGCCGAAGACCGTCAGACCCCCCAGCCAGGCACGAGAGTCAGGGTGTGCCGCGCCGGCCTGATCGGTAGAAGGTAGTCGTCGAACTGGAAGGCCATCGAAGGCATCCCCGCCAGTCGACTGAAAGCCGCTGTGGCGAGCGCTGCCCCAGGGCCTTACTGGCTCTGGGACAAGCGCGGCCTGACTATGCGGCGAGACCCGCATCCGGGACGGCGCGGGAACGCACGGTACGGAAGACGACCTCCAGGGCGTCGATCTCGTCGTCGGTGAAGTGGTTGTCGATGACCCCACGACTGCTGAAGAGGCTGTTCTCGTAAAGGTCGCGGGTGTCGATGAGACCATTCGCCGCCACGTACCGAATCATGAGGCCGACGAGGTCGATCTGGTCGGCGGAGAGGTCGTGGTCGGCGATGAAGCCCGAGAAGGCTTCCTGCGCGGCGGCCTGGTCCAAGCCGCCAATGCGGCGAAGGAACGCACCGAGGCCGCCGTCGGCCGTGCGCTTCTCCTCGAGGTCCTCGGCGGAGGCGACCCCCTCGGAGAGGAAGACATCTTCCAGGATGGCCAGGTCCTCGGCCGTGACCTGCTCGTTCTCGCGCAGCTTGCGGACAGCCTCCTGCTCGCGGTGAGTCTGGAGGTAGGCGCGGGCCTTCTGCTTGAAGCGTTCGCTGTCCGTGCCGACGGGCAGACCCTTGAGCGCGACCTCCGTCAGGTCCCCGTGATCCTCGGCTATGTCCGTGTAGACGATCTTCCGGGCGGCTGGCGCGTCGACCAGGTGGGCCAGGCCGCGCACGCGGCGTCGTACGTGCTCCAGCATTGGAACGGTCACGTTCTGCCACCACGCGTCGCCGATGATGGCCTCCAGCAGGTCGGCCTGGTCCCGAACGACGGGAATGTTGGTCTTGCCGAGGAGATCCTCCGCGAGCTCCTTGACCTGGCCGCGCAGGCGCGTGTAGTCGGAGCCGCCCTCCAAAACCGCGAGTTGAAGGCGGTAGGCGATGAGGTCGAAGCGCTTGGCCTCCTCGCCCTTGTCCTCGCCCTCCGGCCAGTAGTCGGACGGCAGGCCGAGGACGTCCCCGCTTAGGGCGTGGGCCGCGTCTTCGCCGATCCGATGCCAGGCGGCGAAGTCGCCGCCGAACACCTCGACGTGACGGCGGTGCGGTCGCACGAGGAAGTTGTCGAGGTTCATGCCCCGCACTGTCCTGTGGAGACGGTGCGCCGCCGCCCAGCGCAGGGACGCCTCGGTGTCGATCGCGTCGGGACCGCCGTCCTGGGCCGGGTCGGGGGCCTGGCGGCAGTCCAGCGTCCGGATGAGGTCGAGCTGGCGCTGCAGCAACTTCTCGGTGAGCGTCGGAGCCTGCCGGGCGGGAGCGCGGTCGAGTTCCTGGTTGAAGAACTCCGCGTTGCCGCAAAGGTCGAAGACGTTGAAGCTGTCCTTGTCGCGACCGGGCCCGTAGACGTCCGGACGCAGGCGGGTGCCGCGGCCGATCATCTGCCAAAACTTGGTCCGCGAGTACACCGGCTTGAACAGCACGAGGTTCAGCACCTCGGGCACATCGATGCCGGTGTCCAGCATGTCGACGGAGATGGCGATGTCCGGTGCCTTGGCCGGGTCGGAGAAGTCGTCGATGAGCTGCTGAGGATTCTTCTCCTGGTAGGTGATGACCCGGGCGTCGTTCCCGGCGCCTTGGGGGTAGTTGAGGTTGTACTGCTCCTCGATGGCCAGGGCGTGCGTGTTGTTCTTGGCGAAGATGATCGTCTTACCGAGCCGGTCCCCACCCTCGACGCGCAGGCCGTGCCGCATTAGGACCTCGAGCGCCTTGTTGATGGTCGGCCGGTTGAACAGGAAGCGGTTGATCTCGTCCGCGGAGACCGCGTCGGGAACCTGCCCATCCTCGCTCCACTCCAGATTGTCCCAGGCCTCCTTCTGCTCCTCGGTGAGGTCGTCGTAGCGGAAGCCCCGCCGGAGGGAGTCGAACGGGACGTCTACGACGGACGGCTTCACCAGGAAGCCGTCCGTGGCCGCCTGGTCCAGGCTGTAGGAGTCGGTGGGGACGCCGTCCTCCAGCTGGAACAGCTGGTACGTGTTGTGGTCGACGTCGTCCTTGGGCGTGGCCGTCAGCCCCAGGAGGAGGCTGTCGAAGTACTCGAAGAGCTCGCCGTACTTGTCGTAGACCGAGCGGTGGGCCTCGTCGATGACGACCAGGTCAAAGAAGCCCGGGCCGAAACGACGGCGGCCGTCCTCCGTGACCTCGTTGACCAGGTTCATCATCGTCGGGTACGTCGAGACGTAGACGTGGGCGTCGGTCTTCTTCTCGGTGAGGAGGTTGACCGTCACGCTGTTCGGCAGGTGCTCCTTGAACGCCCGCACCGCCTGGTTGACGAGGGCCTGGCGGTCGGCGAGGAAGAGGATGCGCCGCGCCCAGCCAGCCCGTTGCAGCAGCTCGGTGAAGGCCACGGTGGTACGGGTCTTGCCGGTGCCGGTCGCCATGACGAGCAGGGCGCGACGGCGTTTCTCTTTCTCGAAGCTCTCACTGACCCGCTGGATGGCCTCCAGCTGGTAAGGGCGGCCCGCGATGCCCTGGTTGACGTTGGAGGACTTCAGGGCGAGCCGGCCAGCGCGCTGCCGGATCATCCAGTGCAGCTCGTCCTTGGTTCGGAAGCCCTGGACCCTGCGGGGCGGGTAGCCGTTGTTCTTGTCCTTGCTCCACTGGTCCCACAAATAGGTCTCGTAGCCGTTGGTGTAGAAGATCACCGGTCGTTGGTTGTAGACAGCTTCGAGCGCGTCGGCGTAGAGCTCAGCCTGCTGGCGGCCGGCGCGGGCGTCGACACGGGTGCGCTTGGCCTCGACGACGGCGAGGGGCCGGTCGTCGTCTCCCCACAGGATGTAGTCCACGTACCCCTTGCCGGACTTGCTGATCACCCCGGGCTCACCGTCGATCGGGTACTCGCGGTCGCGCTCCTCGGTGAGGTCCCAGCCTGCTTCCTTGAGGAGGAGGTCGATGAACAGGTCGCGGGTGGCGGCCTCGTCGTAGTCATGTGTGTCGGGGCGTGCCTCGTTAGCTTTGCGGAGCTCGGTGATCCTGGCACGCAGCTCGGCCACCTCGGAGGCGAGCTGCACCCCCTTCGCGCGCTCCTCCGCCAGCTCCTTGGCCTGGGCGTCCCAGCGGGCCTGGTCCTCCTCGGCCTGCTTCTTCAGCTCGGCCTGGCGACGTAGTTTGACCTCGGTGGGGACGGGACGCGGAATGTGCTGAGTGTCGAACTGGACACCGGGGGCGGGAGCGGTGGCCGGGTCGGGCGCGTAGGTGCGGGCGAACCAGTAGAAGACGTGGAACAGCTCGGCGACTGTCCGTATCGCGTCCCTGGCCTGGACGGGGGCCGGGCGGTGCACAGCGTGGTTCCCCTGGCGCCGGATGAGGTCCATCTTCGCGTTGAGCGTCGGCCCGACCAGGTTCCGCATGCTCGGCTCGTGCAGCATTGCACTCAGGTCGTTCTGGTAGGGAGGACGCAGCGCGGAGTCGTTGTGGTACATCCAGTGCACAGCGAGCTCAAGGACACGGCGGGCGTAGAAGCAGGAGGTACGCGGATCCGCGTGGGCGAGACGCTCGGCGCGGAGGGCTTCGTCGTAGAGGGCGGGCCACTCGGTGCGGAGGAAGTGGAAGTTGCTGTGCGGCCGGCCGATGTTCTGGGCGGCCGCAGTGTCCCGTGCTTCCTTCGCGTTCCGCTCGTCCCGGTTGGTGCCCTGCGCCTGGCCGTTGCCGCGACCCTCAATAGCCATGACCGAGCCGTGTCCCTTCCGCGTGATGCGTACGCCTGCCTTGGCGGCTACGCATGTAATACCTGTCTGACGTGTGCAATAGCTACCCGGACGCCGACCGGCTGAAGAGGGGTTGCGGCGACAGCCGGGGTGGTGCGATGACGCGCGGGCCTGTCAGGCGCTACCCGGCGGTTCCATGATCCCAGAGGGTGCCAGAGAAGGCCCGTTGCTGCAGGGAGGCGAAGAGTTCGTCGAGGGTGCTCAGATGAGTGCGATGAGTTTTCGCCAAACCTCTCAGATGTTTGACCTGCTCGGCAAACACCTGCTGCTGCTCTATAGGCGGAAGCGGCACCACTAGTTCGCGTAGCTTGGCGAGTGTGATTTCACGAAAGGTCGCCCCTTTGACCTGTCGCTGAATCCAGGATTGAGCCTCATGCGACCGCAAATAGGCAAGTAGGTATTCTGCTGAAACCCTGTCTCCAGGAGAGATGCGTGCTGTTCCCTGGGTGAGATTGGCGCCGTCAAGTTCCTCAGGGACGAGAGCCGTTGTCCCCACCGTTGCGCGAATACTCATGACGATTTCACCTGGACGGACCCTAGATCGTGCATACTTCTCTGCGATCAGCGGAGATGTCCTCCTCAAGCCTCCGGTAATGATTTCACCCCCCTTGATGTCACCCGTTCGAATATATGGAACGCCTCCAGGGTATTCGTTTCCGGCCTGAACGATCCCGTAGGTGACGATGGTCCCTTCCCGGACAACCCGGCTCAGTGGTTCTGTCGGCCATCCGCCCTCGCCGAACGTGTCGCGGAAAATGGACAGTATGAGATCGTCAAGGAGGGTGATGGCCTGGCGACGCTTGGAGCGTAGCTCATCCAGGTAATCCAGTATGGCGACGATGCGCTTCTGCTGCGCAAGGGGTGGGAGTGGAATTTGAAGCCGCTCTAGGTCCGTCTTCCTGATGGAGGGCACTGTGGTGGATTGAGCCAGAGGGTACATGTCAATAGACATGAGATGATGGTAAAGATAGCGTGGGTCGAGAGCTTCTGGTCTCGGGATCACGCCCATGACGTTATTGTCGACGAGAGCGGGGGCGTTGAGGATTGCCCTGAAGTTTTGCCGGATCGCTTCGCCGATTTTTGCGAAAACGACCGTTCCGGCTGGAAATGGCTTCGCCTTGAGTTGCGCAAGGTCCGTGTCGTCGATGTAATTCGAGGCACCGTGAAGGTTTGACGCACCTGAGCGGGCCAGCTTGGAGATGTCCCCCACCTTGGCGAACGGATATTTGCCCTCTGTTCGCCCTTGCAGATGATTCGGAAATCCCACACCGGAGCGAATTTCAGCCACATGTCGAAGCGGGGCGAACTGCATCGAAGTCACGCCAGCATCTCCTTCAGCTTCGACGTGCCCGCCTCGATCTCTTTGTTCAACCGATCCAGATCGTCCAAGATCTCCAAGGGCGGCCGGGTCACGACCTCCTCGTGGACAATTTCTTTGTAGCGGTTGAGGGAAAGATCATAGTCTTGGACGGCAATGTCGGACTTAGGGACGCAGAAGCTCTGCTCTGTGCGGGCGCGGTTGCGTTCGTCGGTAGTGCGGCGCTTCCAGCGGGTCAGGACGTCCGGCAGGTTATTCTTCGCGTGCTCCTCGGCCGTAAGGTCGGTGGCGCGGGCGCCCGAGCGGTCCTCCCGAAGTAGCGGCGTACGCTTGTCGTCCAGGCTGAAACCGTCCGCTTGGACGTCGTAGAACCAGACCTCATCCGTGCCGCCGGAGTCCGTCTTCGTGAAGAAGAGGATAGCGGTGGAGACACCGGCGTACGGCTTGAATGCGCCCGACGGCAGCTTCACCACCGCGTCGAGCTTCTGTTCCTCGACCAGCATGCGGCGCAGTTCCTTGTGGGCCTTCGTCGACCCGAAGAGAACGCCGTCAGGGACGATCACCGCGGCTCGGCCACCCGGCTTGAGAAGCTTGAGGAAGAGGGCCAGGAAGAGAAGTTCTGTCTTCTTGGTCTTGACGAGCTTCAACAGGTCCGAGGAGGTCGTCTCATAGTCGAGGCTGCCAGCGAAGGGCGGGTTTGCGAGGATCAGGGAGTAACGGTCGGTCTCCTCACCCGCGCTTTGCGAAAGGGAGTCACGGTAGCGGATGTCCGGGCTCGCGACGTCATGCTGAAGCATGTTCATCGAGCCGATGCGGAGCATGGTCGAGTCGAAGTCGAACCCGTGGAACATGCTGTTGTTGAAGTGATGTTGATTGTCGGCTTCGACCAGATCGTCCCTGTGGACACGCTGCACGTACTCGGACGCGGCGACCAGGAAGCCGGCCGTGCCGCACGCAGGATCGCAGATTTCGTCGCGCGGGTTCGGCTCGGTCATCTCGACCATCAGCTGAATGATGTGCCGAGGGGTGCGGAACTGCCCGTTCTGTCCCGCCGAGGCGATCTTGCTGAGCATGTACTCGTACAGATCGCCCTTGGTGTCTTTGTCCTGCATGGGGATGCCCTCCAGAAGGAGGACGACCTTGGACAGGAGGTTGGGCGTCGGGATCGTGAAGCGGGCGTCCTTCATGTGGTGCGAGTACGTAGAGTCCTCGCCGCCCAGCGCACGCAGGTACGGGAAGACCTCCTCGGCGACGGTCTCGTACATCTTCACTGGCTCGGTGTCCTTGAAGTTCTGCCAGCGTAGGTCTTGCTGATCAGGGCCGAAGAAGGGGCTGTTGTCCTGGATGCCGCGCCGGGCCATCCTGTCCTTGACCGTCTGCAGTTCGTCTAGACGCCGGATGAAGAGCAGATAGGTGATCTGCTCCATCACTTCCAGCGGGTTGGAGATCCCGCCCGACCAGAACGCGTCCCAGACGCGGTCCACCTTGCTCTTCAGCTCGCCCGTAATCACAGGGAGATCGTAGTCCTTGAAGAAGGTGTGGGTGGCCGAGGCGAGAACCTCGTAGGTCGGTGGAGCGGCTTTGGGCTGGGGCTGCTTTGGGGCGAGTGATCTTGGCCCCGTAAGCTTGCGGCGCGTCGGGCGGTCTGTGAACCTGCCCGATAGAGCACGACGTTGGGGCCAAGATCTTCGAGGCTCGCCCCAAAGTGGCTGCGTAAAGCCGCGGAGCCGACCGCCCCAGCCACGACGTACCCCTTCTCTGACGTCAGGCGGCTGATTGCTGCGCGCGCGGGACGGGCGCTGGCCGGGCTGGAGCGGGGCGGAGACAGGAGCGCAGGCCCGGCCGGGGGCCGGGCCGCGCGCCGTGAGCGGAGCGAGCCGCCTTGATCGGATAGGGAAGTTCCGAACCCTTCGGTGAATCTTCGTGAGCCAGAGCAGATCGGAAGTCGCCTCCGGCTCTGACGTCCATTGAGAGGTTGACTTCGCCGACGGGCTGTAACACCCCCTGCGTGTTGCAGCCGTCTGTGACCGGACAGCCCGGACAGCGGGACTTCGAGCTGTCCGGGCTGTTTGTACAGGTGAGTGCCCTAACCGGACAGCCGGACAGCTCCCAGCGCGGTTCCATCAGACCCGGACAATCTGTCCGGGTCCGCTCCTGCTCAGTGCCGCACGCTGGCCATCGGCGGTAAAGGCCGAGATCACTTACCCCTTCCCCGCCGCGTCGGTACCGTGAAAGACGCCCTTACTCGGCAGCGGGAGGCAACACCACATGCGTGGTCTTGGAGATCACCTCAGCATCGGCGAGCGCATCGCGTTCTACCGGAAGCGCCGCGGCTACACGCAAGAGGTGCTGGCCGGTCTGGTCGGTCGTAGCACTGACTGGCTCGCGAAGATCGAGACGGGACGTCGGAAGCCGCCCCGTCTCGACATGCTCGTGGAGTTGTCGCGCACCCTGCGTGTGCCTCTCGGGGATCTGCTCGGTCAGACCGTGCTCATGGAAGACGAGCGGCAACAGGACGATGTCCCCGCCGTGCGTGATGCCCTCATGAGCCCGCGTCGGCTCTCGCGTCTGCTCTTCGGCCCCGAGGCTGAGACCCAACTTCCGACACCTGCCCCTGTGGCCGTGCGTGTCGAGCAGGCATGGAACGACTATCAGGGTGGACGGCTCGGCAGCGTGATCGCAGCCTTGCCGGCGCTTCTTCAGACCGCACAGGAACTGGAGGGCCGAGCGGCGCGCCGCGGCGATGACCATGGCGACTGCTGGGCAGTGTCAGCCCGTACCCACCACCTTGCGGCTACGACTCTTGCGAAGATCGGCGAGTCGGACATCTCATGGCTTGCTGCCGAGCGCGCGATGCGAGCCGCTGACGAGTCGGACGACCCGCTCGTGTTGGCGTCGGCTGCACGATCCGGCACGCATGCCTTGCTCGCCAACGGGCGCTACGACGATGCGCTGGAGCTGGGCAACACGGCAGCTACGTGGCTCTGGGCCCAGGTGACCGACAGCGACCCGGCGGCGCTCAGCCTTCTGGGCATGATCCACCTGCGTGCCGCTGTCGCGGCGGCACGGCATCACGACCGGCCCACCGCAACGGCACTACTGGACCGCGCCGAAGAACTCGCAGATGACCTCGGGGCGGATGGGAACTACTGGCAGACCGGGTTCGGGCCGACAAACGTACTGCTCCATCGCCTGTCCATCGAGCTGGACCTCGACAACGTCTCGTACGTGGTGGAACACGGCCGGATCAACGTCGACCACATGCCGCAGGAGCGCAGCGTCTCGCACCGTATCGACTTCGCCCGAGCCCTGTCCCTCGCTGGACACGGGGATGAAGCGTTCGCGGAGCTACGTACGGCTGAGCGGACATCGCCGCAGCTCGTACGCAACAATCCGAGGGTGCGCGAGACGCTGCGGGACCTGGTCAAGCAGTCTCCCGTGACCGGCGGTTCGCGTTCGTCCGAGGTGTTCGTGATGGCTCAGCGATGCAGGGCGGTGCAGTGAGTTCAGGCAAGCGCGGGGTGCTCGGTGTGGTCGGGTCGGCAGCCGGAGGCGTTGAGGCTCTGCGCACCGGTCTTGTCGAGCCCGCGATGGACCGAGGATGGCAGGTGGCCGTCACCCTCACGCCGACCGCAGGTAAGTGGCTGCGGGTGATCGGCGAGGTCGAGCGGCTGGCGAAGCTCACCGGCCTGCCTGTGCGTGACGAACCGCGGCTCCCTGGGGAGGACCGGCCGCATCCGCCGGTCGACTGCTACGTGGTCGCCCCCGCGTCGGCCAACACGGTCGCCAAGCTTGCGACCGGCCTCATGGACAACCAGGCGCTGACACAGGTCGGTGAGGCCATCGGCACCCTCGGTCTGCCGGTTGTCGTCTTCCCCCGGGTGAACGCGGCGCACGCTCGCCACCCTGCGTGGCAGGGCCACGTCGACGCCCTTCGTGCCGGGGGAGTACACGTCGTCTATGGCCCGGACGTCTGGCCGCTGTACGAACCGAGGGAAGCGCCGGCGGAGCGTGAACTCCCGTGGGCCGCAGTGCTCGATGTCGTGGAGGAAGCTACTCGGTGACGAGCCGTCAACCTGTCTGAACTGCAAGGAAAGAGGACCCGGACAGTCTGTCCGGGTCCTCTTCCGTTTCCGGTCGCATGCTCATTGGCATGTCAGGTGTCAATGAGCGGAGCGGCGAATTGGGAGGCCTGACTCCCACGGACCTTGCCTTGATTGAAGAGAGTCTGAGCGAGGCGCGCGCCACGATCGAACGACTGCTGCGGCGAGCAGACGAACTTACGGCGAGGGTGGAGTCTCGTCGCCGACGAGCTCTTCAAGGCGGTCCAGTCGCTCACCGAGCAGACGGAGAGCGTCATGAATCGAGCTGAGTTCTGCTGCCAGGGCGGTAAACGCGGGACTACTGCCCGGCTCGGTACCGAGCGGCACCGATGGATCTCGGACGAATGTCCCGCGGCCCTGCTGGGTGAGAACCAGTCCTTCGTCACGGAGCTGGCCGTAGGCGCTCTGCACGGTCATGAGCTGCACACCAAGGTCTTTGGCGAGCTTGCGAGCCGCAGGGAGCCGGTCTCCCGGATCGTACTCGCGGTTCGGGCCCGTGATCTTCTCGCGAAAATCCGCGGCGATCTCCTTGGCCGTGGGCGTCTGCTTGGGCGCTTCTGGACTCTGCTCCATGGTTCGAGAGTAGCTGGACCTAGGTCAATCTCTACGCCCCCGCCCGATTCCCTTGACAGCCGGATTGACATGGGTCAATCTGAAATCCCGCAGCGCTGGGACTCCCCAGCTAGGTCGCCTGGCGTCGCGGTTCTCCCTGCTCCTTCGACTCAGGAGAGCACCATGCGCACGTACGTCGACCATCAACAGGCCGTATCCGCTGAGGACTTCGTGGAGTTGGCCCTTGGCACCCCGGTTGAGTTGTGGCTCGGGGTCGAGGGCGAGACGGACGAGGAGCGCGCGGCCCGTCTGGACGCGGCGCGCGACATCCTCGCCGACCTCGAGTACAGCAACCTGCCGGACGATGTGGCCCGTATCGCCGCCGAGGTGATCGAGGCGCGCGCCCCGGAGCTGTTCAACGTCGTCCCACTGGCGAGCCCGGCGAGGCGCCGCCGGTCCTCCCGGAAGGGGGCGGCGGCATGACGACCGCAACCGAGACGGCACGGCCGGCGGTGCCGCCGCTGACGAAGCCGGAGATGGGCCTTGCCGGATTAGGCGCGCTGGCCGCGGCCGGTGTTGGCGCCCTGGGGCTGATCGCCTCGTTCGATGCGGTCTCCTCCGCCGCTGCCCGCTGGGGCTTCGGTGCACCGTGGATGCTGCCGGTCGGCATCGACGTGGCCATTCCGGTGTTCACCGTGGCCAACCTGTTGCTGATCCGGATGGACATGGCGTTGGCGTGGGTGCGATTCGTGCCCTGGGCGCTGACGCTGATCACGTGCGGATTAAACGTCGCCGCCGGGCACACGCTGTGGGCCAAGGTCGCGCACGGCACGATGCCCCTGCTGTGGGTGGTGTTCTCCGAGATCGGCGCCCACGTCTACGCCGTCCGGATCGGCGCCGCCACCGGCCGGCGGATGGAGAAGGTGCGGTTCTCCCGCTGGATGCTCGCCCCGCTGTCGACGTTCGCCCTGTGGCGGCGGATGACGCTGTGGGAGATCACCTCCTACTCCGAGGCGCTGAAGCGCGAGCGTGAGCGGCAGCTGGCCCGCGCCCGGCTGCGCGAGCGGCACGGACGGCGGTGGCGGTCGAAGACCCCGCGCCCGGAACGGGTGCTGCTGAAGCTGGGCGAGCTGACCCCCTCGAGCGAGGACGTCCCGCCCACGCCGCCGCAGCAGACGGAGAAGCCGAAGCCGGAGGCGCACAAGGCGCCGCGCAAGCGCCCGGCCAGCACCAAGGGCAAGGCCAAGCCTGCCAGGGCGCCGCGGACCCCGGCGGAACTGCTCGCTGCGGCACGTGAGGCCACGGCCGAGTGGGCCGATGACGCGATCAACGCAGAAGTCATCCGGACCACGCTGCACTGCTCGGCTGCCAACTCCCGCGTGCTGCGCGACCTGTTGCTGAGCGAGCGGGCCGAGGGGCGCCGCCTGCACTCCGTCGACGGTGACGAGGAGACCGAGGAGGCGGCGGCATGAACACCGTGTTGACCATGCTGGCTGCGGCGGCGCCGGTCGCCTCCGGTTGGACGGCGCACACGTTGTGGCTGCGGCGGCGCCTGAACGTCGCCCGCCGTGACCCGCTGACCGGGCTGCGGACACGCGATGCCTTCACCCGTCGCGCCACGGTTCTGCTGCGGGACCCCCGCGCGGTCGTGGTGCTGGCCGACGTCGACCGCTTCAAGCACATCAACGACACCTTCGGGCATGCAGCCGGGGATGCGCTGTTGAAGGCGACCGCGGACCGTCTCGCCCATCACGTCGGCCGCTCCGGGGTGGCCGGGCGGCTCGGGGGCGATGAGTTCGCCGCCGTCCTGATCGACGACCACGGCACCGCCTCCGACCTGCTCGCCGTGCTCCACGCCGTGCTCGCCCGCTCGATCGACGGCCAGGACCCCGCCATACACACCACGGTCTCCCTCGGCTGGGTGCGCGCTGCGGACTTCCCCGGCGACGACCTGTCCGCTCTGCTGCGGCGGGCGGATGAGGCGATGTACGCGGCTAAGCAGGCCCGCGCCGGTGCCCGCCGGGCGGGATTGGGGCGGCTGTTCGCCACGGTCACCGGGCGACGTGCCGGCCGCGCCGGGGCTCGGACCGATGCACCGGTCGTGGGGGTGGCTGCCTGATGGCCGCCTACAGCAAGTGTTTCGACCCGTCCGGCACCCGGTTCGGCATCCCCACGTACCCGTGGCGGTTCGCCCCGGACGTCTACGCCACCCGCCGCCAGCTCCGTGCGGCCGGGCTGCGGCCGGGCGGACAGCCGGTCGCCGCGCAGGTGATGCGCCGCCACCGGGGCCGCAAGGCCGGGGTGCAGGTCGCCTACCTGTACCGCGTCGACCGCGCGAAGCCGGTCCGGCCGATGACGTCGCGCAAGTGGGGTGCGCTCGCCCTGGCGATGCTCGCCCGCCGCACCTGCCCGCAGTGCCGGATCACCTACAGCTACTGCATCCCGACTTCGCTCGGGGTGTGCGTCCCCTGTGCCTACCCCGAGGATCAGCGCGCCGCCTGACTCCGTACGGGGCCCGGTCTCAACCGACCAAAGCAGCGGCCGGGCCCCGCCGTCCCTCCTGAGAGAAGGAACCCCCAGTGAAACATCCCGATGACGACAACGAACTCTTCAACCGGCTGGAAGCCGAGATGACTGCCGACCCGGCGGGCGACGTGGTCGACCTGGACAAGGCCCGGTCGACCCGTACCGAGTCGGCCGACCGTACGCCCGACGCGTCGCCCGACTCCGGGCCCGACCGGTCGGCCGACGCGAAGCCGACCGAGTCGGCCGACCCGGAGACGGGGGAGTCGGACGACTCCGGCCCGACTCTGGTCGACCGTTCGGCGCCGACTCAGTCGGGCCCCGGTCTGATCGACCGCATCCGCAACTCCAAGCGGCTGGACGTCCTCCCGGCGTGGGTCACGTCGGGCCCGGAGTTCGCCGACGCGATGCGGTGGCTGGCCGGACACGTCTGGCACACCATCGCCTTCCACGCGGTCCGCGTGCCGTTCCTGTACGTGCCCAAGCTCATCTGGCGCTCCCCGCGCGGCCTGGCCAACACCGCGACCCGGATCAGCCGGTGGGCGGTCGACGCGGAGGGCGAGCCGCTGCGGCAGGCCGAGGCCCGCCGCGAGAACTCCGAGCTGTACCTGAAGCTGTCCCGCCAGCGTGACCGCAGGGTGCGGCTGCGGATGTGCGTCGCCCTCCTCGCCGCCCTGTTCGCTCTGACCATGACTCTGTTCCTGGTCTACGGCGCCGAGCCGCGCACCCAGGTCATCGCCGCCACGGTCACCGTGCTCGCGCTCGGCTGGCTGGGAGCGCCAGCGGATGCACCCCTGACCACCCGAGCGGTCATCAAGACCGAGGTGCAGAAACTGACCAGCGACATCGTGGTCAAGGCAATGGCGTCCATCGGCATCGGCCAGATCGCCTCCGCCGTGGCCAAGGGCCAGGACGGCATCAAGTTCGTCGCCCCGATCACCCGCGAGGGTCCGGGCTGGCGCGCGGACATCGACCTGCCGCTGGGTGTGACCGTCGCGGACGTGGCCGACCGGCGCGCCCGGCTCGCCTCAGGCCTGCGCCGCCCGCTGGGCTGTGTGTGGCCGGACGCCGACCCCAGCGAGCACGAGGGGCGGCTGATCCTGTGGGTGGGCGACCGGGACCTGTCCAAGACCGGCATCGTCAAGTGGCCGCTCGCGACGGCGCGCAAGCACGACATCTTCAAGCGCATCCCGTTCGGCATCGACCCGCGCGGCCGGGCTCAGTCCGTGCCGATGATCCAGCACAACATCCTGATCGGTTCGCTGCCCGGCCAGGGCAAGACCGCCTCCGTGCGCGTGCTGGCCTGCGGCGCCGCCATGGACCCGTCCGTGGAACTGTGGCTGCACGAGAACAAGGGAACCGGCGACCTGGACTCCCTCGAATGCGTCTCGCACCGGTTCGTCTCCGGCATCGATGACGACTCGATCAAGTACGCGGCCGACTCCCTGAAGATGCTGCGCGAGGAGGTCATGCGCCGCGCGGCTGCGATCAAGAAGCTGCCGCGGGACCTGTGCCCGGACAAACGCGTCACCCGGCAGATCGCCGACAAGCGCTCGCTGAAGCTGTGGCCGCTCCTGGGTGTGTTCGACGAGTGCCAGAACCTGTTCGGTCACCCCAAGTACGGCAAACAAGCAGGTGACGACGCCGAGTTCATCATCAAGCTGGGCCGCGCCCTCGGGGTCATCTTGGTGCTGGCCACGCAGCGCCCGGACAAGGATTCCCTCCCGACCGGCATCAGCGGCAACGTGTCCATCCGCTTCGCCCTCAAGGTCGCCGGGCAGGTCGAGAACGACATGATCCTGGGTACGTCGGCGTACAAGAATGGCGTGCGCGCCACGTCCTTCCGGCCGGAGATCGACGCCGGTAACGGCTACCTCGCCGGCGCAACCGCGCTGCCGGTCGTGGTGCGCACCGCCTACCTAGATGACAACGCCACCCACGCCATCGCTCAGCGCGCCTACGCCCTGCGCAAGGCCGAGGGCACCCTGTCCGGACACGCGCTCGGAGAGGACCCCGAGGCTGTGGCCGGCCCGTCCTACGACCTGCTCGCGGACGTCGCCGCTGTCATACCGCCGTCGGAGGAGCGGGTGTGGAACGAACGGATCGCCGCCCGGCTGGCAGAGCTGCGGCCGGAGGTCTACGGCGGCTGGAAGGGCGAGAACGTCACCAGCGCGCTCAAGCCGCACGGCATCAAGACCCGCGACGTGGCCGGCACCACCGACGACGGCACCCGCACCACCCGCCGCGGCATCACCCGCGCCGACCTCACGAAGGCGATCGCGGGGCGTGACGATAGGCGGGGCGCTGCTTAGTCCGGGACGGTGCTACCGATAGCACGTCGCCCTGCTACCAGTAGCACCCCCGCTAGCACTCCACATCGCGTCTGAGCTGCGCTCTAGTGCATAGCACCCCACCTGCGGAAATCCCGGAAACCGCCTGGAAGGACCCCTCATGACCCTCATCGCCCTTGCTATCCCCTGCCTGATGATCGTCACGCTCGGTTACAGCGCTCTGTGTGCGGCCAGCCCATTCGGCACCTGCCGCAAGTGCCACGGCTTCGGCTTCGCCACGACCACCGACCGCAAGGGACAGCCCAAGCGCGGCAAGAGCTGCCGCCGCTGCCGCGCGACCGGCAAGCGCATACGCGCCGGGCGCTGGCTTTTCAACCGAGCCCAGCGGATCTACCGCGAAGGCACGCACTGACCACCCGCCCACGCCACCTGAAGGAGGTGCCGTCAGTGGCCGTCACTGTCTCGCTCGTGGCCCTGTTCGGACTCGTCCTGCTCTTCCTGCTGCGCTCCAAGTCCCTGGGCTACGGCGCCGCATTCACCGCTGCTGGGTTCGGCTACTTCCTCGCCTCCACGGGCGCCGCCGGTCCCATCAACCAACTCGCCGCCGCCGTCATTGACGCCATGCAGCAACTGTGAGGAGTCCGGCCATGAACGAACAGATCATCGCCCGACACTGGCTCGCCATCATCGCGCCCAAGGCCGCGCCCGCACTGACCACGTCCACCGTGCTGATCCTGGCCCGCATCTGGAACGCCAACGGCGCCGAGCACTCCGTCGGCAACGCCGTTCTCATGACCGTGCTGTCCCTGGGGTCCGCGGCGGCCGGCGTATGCGCGACCATCGGCCGCGCCGGCGAGAGCGTCATCGCCGGAACCGCGTTCGCCGCCTCTGGCGGGCTCGCTCTCGCCGGGGTCGCCGGATACGCCGACGGCCTCTCTCTGCCCCTGCTGCTGTGGACGCTGGCCACCGCCATCGCCTACGGGCTCGCCGCGCGGTACTGGCACACCGACCGCCGTGAGCGCGTCGCCCACGAGCGGCAGACCACCGCGCGCCGCGAGGAACACGCCCACATCGAACGCGTCGAGACCCTGCGCGCCGGAGCACAGATCGCGGTGGCCCGTACCGGCGCCGTGTACGCCGAACAGCTCGCCCAAGCGCTTGTCACCCGTGCCGCCCTGCCCGGGTTCGACCTCAAGGCCGTGGAAGCCGCCGGGCTGCCTGAACTCCCGTCCATCAGCACCAGCAAGGAGCACTGACATATGTTCGAGATCCACGTCATCTGCGACCCGGCCGACGCCGACCGCGTCAGCCGCGCCCTGGCCGCCGCGTTCGACACCAGCCCGGCACGCAAGTACCCCACGCGCGACGGCAACCGTGACCGGCTGTACGTCACGGCGGACCACCGCCCTGAGCCGGGACCGTGGCCGACACCGGAAGAGGCGTACGCGCTCGCCCCGAGCATGGTCCGCGAGATCGGATGGACCGCTCAGACGGCCGCCGACAAACCGTTCGGCGTTGACCTGAACCGGGAGTACTGGCTTCGCAAGGCCGCATTGCTGGACCGCATCGCGCTGCGCGAGGACGAGGACGGCGTCACCGGCGACGCGGCCGAGGCGGCCAAAGAAGCGGCCCGACGGCTCATCGAGTACGACCGGGACGGCGAGGGTGACTACCACGGCGTCCCGTACTGGCCGGAGCACCCGGCGACCGCCGCCGACCCGCGCGGCTACGTCCGCCAGGAATACGCCCACTGGGCCAAGCACCAGTAGCAACGCCGCGGCGGCGGGACTCCCCAGCAAGGTCGCCCGCCGCCGCGGTTCTCCCTGCCCATCCGCAGACAGAACAGGAGAACCCCCAGCATGCCGCACCTGGACGGCTCTGCCCAGCTCACCGCCGCGCTTGACGCAGCGTCGCACGACTGGCGCGTCTTCCCCCTGATCCCCGGTGACAAGCGCCCGGCCGTCTCCGACTGGGAGACCCGCGCCACTACCGACCCGGACCGCATCACCCGCGCGTGGTCCGTTGCCGCCTTCAACGTCGGCATCGCCACTGGCCCGTCCGGCCTGGTCGTCATCGACCTGGACAAGCCCAAGCACCCCGGCGACACCCCGCCGGCCGCTTGGGCCGAGTACGGCGTCACCGACGGCGCCGACGTGCTCGCCGTGCTCTGTGAGCGCCACGGCCAGCCCTTCCCCGCCGACACCTACACCGTGCGCACCTGGAGCGGCGGCACCCACCTGTACTTCGCCGCACCTGAAGGCGAGCCCCTGCGCAACACCGCCGGGGACAGCGCCCGTGGACTGGGCTGGAAGGTCGACACCCGCGCGTGGGGCGGGCTCGTCGTCGGCGCGGGCAGCACCTTCGCCGGACATCCGTACGAGGTCACCTGTAACACCCCCGTGGCACCCCTGCCGGAATGGCTCGCCGAACTCCTGCGCCCGGCCCCGCTGCCCCCGCAGACACTCATCACGGTCGCCCTCGCGGGCCGCGGACGGCGCACCGCCTTCCTGCGCTCCGCGATCAACGGGGAGGTGGAGCGGGTCACGGCCTCCGGCCCGCACCTGCACAACAACAGCCTCTACATCGCCGCCGTCGCCCTCGGACAGCTCGCCGCCGGCGGCGAGCTAGCTCGTCGCCCAGCCCCTCACGCCGGGCAGCGC